>CAITYL010000137.1 GCA_903896595.1 uncultured Lentisphaerota bacterium | reverse complement strand
CGCCGATACGCGGGCATTCACATCCGGTGGTACGCACCACGGTTGCGAGATAGGCGTGCAGATTTGGCCTAATTGCTGAACTGAGCAAGGTCGCTCGGTCCTTGGTGCTGAAAACGAGGTGAATAATGACATTGGCGAGGGATTGTGGCATGGAGGAATGGGGAACCGTCATTTACCATGAGCATTGTCTTGGAGTGTGATGAACCGCCCCTTCAGGGCTAAAGCGTCATGTTTCTCTTTACCTGGGGCGTTGCCCCAGGCTGGTATAAATGCGCGCCGTTGGCGCTCAAAAATTCGTCCCATCTTCTTCTTGTGAATCGCGTTCCTGTCCCTTGTGGCGTGTTTTTTTGCGGATTCCGCAGGCCGCTCCTGTGCAACAAATCACGATTGGGACAGCGGGGCGGCCTGCGAAATCCGCAAAAAGGCACAAACAGGTTTGACGGAGGGTTTGGGAACCGCCTTTCCTCAAAAGGGGGTTCCCAACCAAAAGTCAGCCACTTTCTCAGGCGGGTTGTTTGTAGCCTTTGAGGAAGCGGGTCAGGCGTTTGAGGGCTTCCGTCAATTCGTCCACCCGCGGCAGATAGACGATGCGGAAATGGTCGGGTGACGGCCAGTTGAACCCGGTGCCTTGGACCAGCAGCATTTTCTCCGCCCGCAACAGGTCAAGGACGAACTTCTGGTCGTCCTTGAGGCGGAAGTGCTTGGCGTCGAGCTTGGGGAACATATAGAACGCCCCTTTGGGCTTGACGAAGGACAGGTGCGGGATCTTGGCCAGCAGCTCACAGCAGACCCGGCGCTGTTCATGCAGCCGCCCGCCCGGCGCCACCAGGTCGTCAATGCTTTGATAGCCGCCCAGTGCGGTTTGAATGATCGACTGGGCCGGGACATTGCTGCACAACCGCATGGAAGCCAGCAGGGTCAGGCCTTCAATGAAATCCTTGGCCTCGCTCTTGTCGCCGCTCACCACCATCCAGCCGGCGCGGAACCCGGCCACGCGATAACTCTTGGACAGGCCGTTGAAAGTGATGAACAACACGTCATCGGCCAGCGAGGCCATTGAGGTATGGGTCAGCCCGTCGTAGACAATCTTGTCATAGATTTCGTCCGCCAGAATGATCAGCTTGTGTTTGCGGGCGATTTCAATGATTTTTTCCAGAATCTCCGTCGGGTAGAGGGCGCCAGTGGGATTATTGGGATTGATGACCACGATGGCGCGGGTGTTGCCGGTGATCTTGCTCTCCATATCCTTGAGATCGGGGCACCAGTCGGACTGCTCGTCGCACAGATAATGCACCGGCTTGCCGCCGGAGAGATTGACGGCCGCCGTCCACAACGGATAATCGGGCGCCGGCACCAGCACCTCGACACCGCTGTCGCACAGGCACTGCATGGACATGACGATCAGTTCGCTGACGCCATTGCCGGTATAGATGTCGTCAATGGTAACCCCGGCAATGCGCTTCTGCTGGCAATACTGCATGATCGCCTTGCGCGCCGCGAACAGCCCTTTGGAATCGCTGTAGCCCTGGGTGTTGGCCAGGTTCAGAATCATGTCATGAATGATCTCTTCGGGGGCCAGCAGGCCGAACGGCGCCGGATTGCCGATATTCAGCTTGATCACCGAGAAGCCCTGATCCTCCAAGGCCTTGGCGTGCTCCAACACCGGGCCACGGATATCATAGAGGACGTTGTCGAGCTTGCTGGATTTTTTATAGCGGTTCATGGCATCCGAGTCCTAAAGTTGAGGGACGAAATATTACCGATGATGCCCGGCGGTACAAATCGGCGCGCCCATCGGAAGTATGACACTTTTGTCGGACGATCAAGTTACCGGTTCCGGCCGCCGCCGGAACCTTTAGAGTGGCGGTGGCTCGACACCGCTTTCATACTGTATTTTTGACCCACCCCGGCATAGCAGGAACCCCAATAACATCATTTCACCACAGAGGACACAGAGGGCACAGAGATGCGAGACCGGATGGTGCCGAAAAACCGAACTGCCACCCGGTATTTTTTTCTCTGTGTTCTCTGTGCCTCTGTGGTAAAATCATGCGCATCTTGCAACGGAGTTCACTGGTAAGGTACTACCTACAAAAAAGAATCCCCTACGAAACTGACATGCGCCCCCGGCGCTTATGGCATGATCGGCTGTCCACGATTATGGTATGCCAGCTCAGGTTTCAACAACCGACGGGAACGGTATTCACCATACCATGCGACTAGACACGGTAAAACGATGGGCGCGCCAGGTGGCGCGGGGCTGCGGCCACGGTTACCGCTGGGGCCGCGTGATCACGACGGTGGTCGTGCTCGCGCTGGTGGCGCTTGACGCCTGGCTGGAAATCCACGGGCTGCCGGCCGGCGGCATTGAGGCCGTACAGGGGCTGCTGGCGAATCATGGCGTCAAGGTCACCTTCCACGAAGCCCGCATCGGCGTGGTCAACGGCCTCCAGCTTGAGGACGTCAACCTCTTGGATCACCAGCATGCCTCGGTGGTCATGGCGCATGCCGAAGCCCTGGGGTTCCGGCCACAATTTACGCCTCTGCTGACCGGGCGGTTGCGTCCCGGCCGCATCTCCTTCAGCAATTTGGAAGTGTATCCGCCGCGGCTGGGGGCTCAGCCCGCCACCGAGCTCCAGCAGGCGTTGCCGCCGCTGCGTCTCAGCGGCCAGATCCGTTTTCTCCGGCATCATGTGATGGAACTCGCCCCGCTCTCCGGCGATGCCGCCGGCATTCACTTCCAAATCGCCACCCGTTTCACCGGCGTGCCTTACGACCAATGGTTCAGCGGGGGGGGGACAAACAGCGACTTTGTCTGCGGATGGGATGCCATCTTGGCGGCCTGTGGTCCGAAAACCAGCGAGCGCATTCAGCAGTTTTTGGCGTCCTATGGCACCAGCGGCCTGCCGCGGGCCGAGGGCGAGATTGAAGTCCGCGGCAACCTCCCATGGAACCAGCCGGAAACCGGCAGCCTGTGGGGCAGTTTCAGCTTTGCCGATCTCCCGGTGCGCAATGCCAGTGTCCGCAAGTTGCGCGGCCAATTCGTGATGGCCGACCAGCACCTGCGGCTGCGCCAGGTGCTGTTGCAGCTGGCCGGCGACCAATCCGCCGTCGTCGAGGCGGACTTGGACCTGGCCAAACGCCGGGTCAGCGGCGACGCCAGCGGCATCCTCAATCCGGTGGTGCTGTTCCAACTCGCGGGCCAGCCCGCGCCCGGTTTCCTCACCGAGGTGCGGTGGGGCAAACCGTTGCGGTTCGAGGCCAGCCTGCAGCCCTCATTCCTGGATGTCGCTAAAATGCGCGGAACAATCAAATTTTTCTGTGAAGGTCTGTTTTTCCGCAACGTGACCGTACAGGCCGCGGAAGGCCGGGTCCGTTTCGCCGACGACCAGGTACGGTTGGAGGAGCTGAGTGTTTCGGGCATCCAATACAACGCCTTGCGGCTGCACCGGGTCACGGCGGCCGCCACCTATAGCAAGGGCACGGTGTCGATCACCCCGATCTCCGTGCTGGTGGCGGCCGACGGCCAGGAACATGTCACCGGCGCCGTCACCCTGTACCTTGACACTGGCGAGTTTGCCGCCAACGTGACCGGCATTCTGCGGCCCTTGCGCCTGGCCGAAAGCTCGGGCGCGCTCCCCGCCTCGCTGGCCGGGGTGGCCAACGATGTCCGCTTCAACGGGGCGCCGCCGGCCGTGCGTTGCGACCTTGCCCGCTCGCCCTATTCCCCCCGTCACTGGCGAGGCCAGGCCGCCGTGGAGGCCCGCCAGTTCGTGTTCCGCGACCTGAAGGTGGCCCACAGTGCCGCCACCGTCACCCTGGACCCCGGCCGGGTCAACTTCACCGCCCAAGCCAGCCTTGAGGGCACGCCGGCGCAAACCATCACCGCGACGGGCGCCGTCCGCACCGTCGAAGGCCGCCTTTCCGGCCAACTCCAGGCCACCCTCTATCCCGACCGGCTGGCCAGGCAGTTGCGTCTGTTTGACGCCGCCAGCATGCCGCCACTCTCCTTCAACGGCCCGCCGGTCATTCTCTCCGCCACGTTGGCCGATTCCCCGCTCAACCCCGCCCAATGGCATGGCAGCGGCCAAATCACCGCGGAACAGGGCCGTTACGACACCCTGGGCATCCGCCGGGCCACCAGCGCCATCCGCTTCGACCCGACCCGAATCGTCTTTAACCAGGTTGACGGCACCACCGAGGCCGGCGACCAGCTCAAGGGCGACATCACGGTGGCCCTGCCCTCCGGCGACCTCAGCCTGCAGGGGCAGGTCATCGGCGATCCGATCTTCGCCCAGGCCTTCATCGCCGCCGGTGTCTACCGCGACCGTTACCGCCGGATCTGGCGCGATGTGGTCTGGAGCAAAAGCACCCCGCCCGTTATCCGCATCGACCATCTGGCTTACTACAACAGCCGGGTCGGTTCCGACTGGAAGTTCGAACTCGACCTCCACGCCGACGCCACCAACCCCCGTTACAATGACCTCCAGGCCAGCACCCTGGCGGCTGACCTGCACCTGCGCCTGCCGGATGACATCCGCGTCGAAAACGTCAAGCTCACCGCCGACAACCTGACGGCGGCCGCCAACGTCCGCATCGAACTGACCGACCTCGCCTCCTGCCGCCTCGACATCACCGCCACCGGCAACCCGCGCCGGATCCTCCGCGCCATTGAACCGGAATGGGACGGCTGGTTCAAGGACATCCGCTTCGCCGACAGCACCCAAGTCGAATGCCATGGCGGTTTCTTTATTGGCCAGGAAACCCGCCCCCGCCTGGTCGGCCGCTTGGTCTCGCCGGCCTGCGCGTGGCGTGACTATCCGTTCACCAACTTCGAGGCCAAGTGGCTGCTGGAAAACACCCGCCTCTCCTGGGCGCCCGCCACCGCCAAATTCTACGAGGGTGACTTGGTCGCCATTGGCAACTATGATTTCGACCTGGATGCCGGCCATCTCAACCTCACTCTCAAACGGATGCGCCTCGCACCCTGGCTTTCCAGCAATCCGGCGGCCGCCAAGGTGACGGGCTTCATCTCCGGCAACGGCGCCCTCGACCTGCTGCGCCCGGACGCCAACAAGCCGCTGCAAATCAACGGCAACGGCCAGCTGTGGGTGCGCGATGGCGATTTATGGAACCTGCCGGTCCTGGCCAATCTCGGCAAGATCATCGGCGCCTCGTCGCTGGGCAAAATCACCCGCGCCGATGCCGATTTAGTCTTTGCCGGCGACCAGGTTGTGGTCCCCAATTTCACCACCGACGGCACCCCCATCGCCATCGGCGGCAATGGCGAGTATTCCTGGGCCACCGACCAACTCAGTTTCCGCGTCCGCGGCGAAGCGCTCAAGAAAACCCGCATTCTGCCGCTGCTGCTCAACCCGTTCTTCTGGTTTTTCGAGGCCGAACTCACCGGCACCCCCAAAAACCACAACTGGCGCCTGATCCGCCACCTCGGGGTTGTGTTCACGCTGTAAAGAGGGTTGGGCGGTTGCGGGGTTGGGCGGTTGTGGGGTTGGGCGGTTGAGGGGTTGGGCGGTTGTGGGGTTGGGCGGTTGAGGGGTTGAGGGGTTGAGGGGTT
>CAITYL010000136.1 GCA_903896595.1 uncultured Lentisphaerota bacterium | reverse complement strand
TGTCCGCTATGTTTTTCCCCATAAGCCTTTATCCTGTTTTTGCATTTGGACGTAACACCATGCAATATAACAGATAAAGGCTTATTTTTTATCATTTAGCCGCAAAGTTTGTGCGAGAATTTAACTGCAACACTTGAGTAGTGAACCGCAGAATCACGAAGGCTACTGTGGCTGAGTGCTTGTAGCGCGGCGGCGACGTTCCGTCGGGCGGCAAACCTTCATGATTCGGAACTCATCCTTCGGCAAT
Organism: uncultured Lentisphaerota bacterium; assembly: GCA_903896595.1. Classification (GTDB taxonomy): domain Bacteria; phylum Verrucomicrobiota; class Lentisphaeria; order Oligosphaerales; family CAITYL01; genus CAITYL01. Next base: position 10,025 of record CAITYL010000136.1, on the reverse strand, counting down.
CAGCGGTTCGTCTTGCCGTAGCCCTTCATCAGCGACCACTTACTGCCGGCGTCCGATATTTGGTTGCCAGTTTGGGGGGAGACGGGCTATACTGCCTCTCGGGTAGGTGTCGTTAGACTGCTTGAGTCGTTCACGAAGAGAGTTTTGACGTCGCTACGGGGCTGCGCGGGGGGTTCCCGAGCAGCCCCACTACATTTTGATCATTCACCGTATAATATCGCAACGGTATTCAGAGTTTCATCCGGAGTGTGCAAGCCATGAAGAAGGTCCTGAAATTCGCCGGTCTCCTGCTGATCATTTTGCTGGTGCTGGCCGGCACGGCGTATGTGGTGGGCAGCAGCCAATGGTTCATCAAGGGGCAGGTGCTGCCGCGTGTCGCCGCCGCCATCGGCGCGCCGGTGACGGTGGACGGTGTTGCGTTCTCTCCGCTTGCCAGTCTGGAAGTGACGGGGTTGTGTGTCGGCGATCCCGCGCACCCACTCGCCGCGGTAACGACGCTGCGTGTCCGCTACGACGCTCTCGCCGTATTTGGCAAGAAAATCGTCGTCTCCGAACTGTTGGTGGACGGTGCCAAGTTCACCCTGGAACAGAAAGCGGACGGCACCTGGAATCTGCCGTCACCGCCCGCCGCCGCCCAAACGCCCGGACCCGCGAAGAACGCCGCGCCGGGGCCGTTTCCCTACGCGCTCGACCTGCGCAACCTTCGGATCGTCAATGCCGAACTGGTGTTCCAACAGAGCAAGCCCGCGCCCACCACGGTCACCGTCCGCAACCTCAATCTGACCATTCCGGCCGTCCAGCCGGGAAAACCGTTTGAGGCCGTTTTCGCCGCGCTCGTCACCGCCGCCCGCAATGGCGAGACCCTGGCTGACCAGATGCCCGTCACCGTACACGCCACCATGCCCGGCCTGCCCGAAATCGGCAAACTCCCGGAGGCATTCGAGGTCCAGCTCCGCGCCGGCGACGCCGTGACTGTCGAACCGGCCTCCACCCGGGCGCCCACCGGCCGCGCTGTCAGCGTGACCCTCCATGTTGCCCCCGTGGCCAATGGTCGTCAGTGTACGGTCAGCGTCTCCGGCCGATTGGCCAAGGAATCGCCCGCCAACGAGTTTGACTTTCAGGTCACCGGCACCTCCGGCACACAGCCGTTTCCGATGACGCTCACCATCAACGCCGCGCTTGCTCCCGCGCCGTCCACGCTCCGGGCGCTGGCCAAACTGCCGCTCGCGCCGTTCACCGGCAGCTACACCGGCACGGTCGCGCTCGCCAGCGCGGACAAGATTTCCGCCACCGGCAGTCTCACCCTTGACCATCTCGGTCTTGCGGACTCCGCAACGGGGCCGAAATTGCCGCCGCTCAGTCTTGCTCTTCAGCACGATGTCGCCCTTGACCTCGCGGCGAGCTCCGCCACTGTCTCCGGACTCGCCGGGCGCGTGGTTCAGAACGGCCGCGACCTAGTTTCCGTCACCCTTTCCGCCCCCGCCACCGTTGCGTGGGGCAGTGCCAAGGGCCCCGAAGCCTCGCCCGCCAAGCTCGCAGTGGTGATCAAGAACCTCGACATCGCCTCTCTGGCGCCGTTCCTGCCCGCCACTCTTCCCGTTGCCGTGACCGGCGGTACTTTTAACGCCGAAGCCGGCCTGGTCATTGAAAAACAGGGGGCCGCCATCGCCTTTGACGTCAGTGTCGCCGGCGACGATTTGCGCCTGCGCCAGGGGGGGCGTGACCTTCCCGTCTTCTCCTGCCGCCAGCACGTCACCGGCACGCTCGCGGAGTTCCGCAAGCTGACCGCGCAGGCCCAAGGCTCCGTCAGCCTGCCCACCGGCAACGACCTGCCTGCCCTGCAAGCTGCCGCCACCCTTGCCGCGACAGCCAATTTGGCGGATGCCGCGGGCACGCTGGAAAAATGTGACGTTCAGTTCAAACAATCCGACCGCATGGTCGTCACCGCCGCCATCGCCGCGCCCATTGCGCTCACTTGGGGCGCGCCGGCCGGTTTCGCGGCCGGTGACGCCGATCTGCGCCTGACCGTGGACGCGCTCGGTCTCACGCTGGCCAACGGTTTCCTGCCGCCATCCGTTCCGCGCCTGAAATCCGGCACGCTCGGGGCGGCCATCACCGCCCGGCTCACCGAAAAGGGCGCCATGCTCCGTGCCTCCGGCGACTGGGCCGTGCAGGACCTCCGTTTGGCGGCTGGTGACGCCGCCATTACGGTCAAGAACGCGTTTGATCTCGCATTTCTCCCGAAATCCCGCGAACTCCGCATCATGACTTGCGCGCTTACCGCTCAGCAAGGGGACACGCCGGTGGCTGATCTCGCCATCACTGCCGGCATCGTCGTCCTGCCGCCGTTCGACAACCGGCCGATGGCGCTTACGCTGACCAGCACCAATCTCAACTTGCTGGCCATTAAAGAATTGTCCGCCAAGTTCGCCGGCAAAACAGCGGCGGTGCCCGCACCGTCCGCCTCCCCCGCGCCTGCCGCGGAACCGCCGCCGGTCGATTTCAAGGGGCTCCGCGCCACTCTTTCGGTCAGCTTGAAGAAAGTGACCTATGGCGATCTTGCGGTCACCGATCTCGTCACCGCGCTCGAGGTGAAAGACAACACCATCATCATCACTCCCTCGGCGCTGGTCCTAAATGGCGCCCCCACCACCTTCAGGGGCACCGCCAATCTCGGTGCGGCGCCGTGGACCTACGACCTCGCGGCCACGCTCGACACTCTTGCCATCGCTCCGCTCGTCAACTCATTTTCGCCCACCGTCAAGGACCGGATTTCCGGCGAGGTGAAGCACGTTGCGGTTTCCGCCGCCGGCATCGGCGTCACCCCGGACAACCTCAGCCGGAACTTCAAGGGCGGCGCCACTTTTGAGGCCCGCAACCTCCACATTCAGAACGTGCGCCAGTTCATCACCGACGCCGTCGAGCAAAAGGCCGGCTTGAAATCCGTGGCCGAACTCATTACGACATTTGGCATCGGCGACTTGCAGCAACTGGTGTTCGATAGTGCAAAAATCAACCTCGACGCAGCCGGCGGCCGCCTGCAGGTCAAGGAAGGCGTCATCACCGGCCCCGATCTCCTGATCACCAGCACCGCCGGCGACTCCATCGGGTTTGACCAGACTTTGAACTTGAATTTGCGCGCCGGTTTCGGCGGCGCGCTTGAGAAGCACATTCGCTCACTCCAGCTTGGCGCGCTCCTCGGGCCGCGCGAGGACGATCACGCCATGTTTGTCAAGGCGATCGCCATTCGCGGCACCTTCGCCAATCCTGACACCTCCGGGCTGGAATGGAAAAAGCTCCTGCGCGACATCGGCAAGGACAAAGCCCTCGACGCCGGCAAGTCGATCTTTCAAGACCTCCTCAAGGGCGGCAAAATCGACAAGAAAAAACTCCGCGGTACCCTGTTGAACGAACCCGCCCCAGCGTCCCCGTCTTCCACCGCGTCCGCGACGCCGGCGGCGGCCACCGCGCCAGTCCAACCGGCGGCTGCCGCCCAGGCCCCGGCGCAAGTTCAGGAGCAACCGCCCGTCACGCCTACGCCCACTTCCGCGCCGCCGGAACGGTCGAAAAAGAAGAAAAACCGCGACGCGCTGTTTGAGTTTGGCGCCGGCCTGCTCAATGGCGAATCCAAGAAATAGCGCCGGCACCTTAGTGATGGTTAAACTTTTGGATTTACCACGAAGACACGAAGCGCACGAAGGTCAAATCGAAGAGAGGCTTTTTTAGCTTGATTTGCCATGGAAACGCTTCGATCAAACTTCGTGTCCTTCGTGCCTTCGTGGTGAAGGATTTAATGTTATACCGTGAATGGTTTTATAGCCAGCGGCGGAGGCGGTTGGCGAGCCATTGCAGGAGCGCATCGCGCCACGGGCGTCGCCGCCAGTTGGCGAGGGTGATGCGTTTGGAATGGCGGACGTCATGCTGGAACAGCGCGTGCATTTGGGCGCCGAGCGCCGGTGAGCGGACGGCCACCGACAGTTCGCAGTTGCTCTCGAAACTCCGGTAGTCGAAGTTTCGCGAGCCAATGATTGAAATCTCGCCGTCAAGGCAGATTGTTTTGGCGTGCAGCATCGCGCCGCGCCGCTCATAGATCTCCACGCCCGCTTCCAGCAACCGCAGATAGAACGAACGCGCGGCAATCCGCAGCAGCGGCACATCGCTGACCCCCGGCACGATCAAGCGCACCGAGACGCCGCGCCGGGCGGTGGCGCAGAGGCTGTTGATGATTTCATCGGTCGGCGCAAAATAGGCCATTGTGGTCCACAGGCTCCGCTGCGCATGGGCAAACAGCTGCTGGATGACGGGCGTGACCCGCGAGTGTCGTGTCGGCGCCGAGGCGAGCACGCCAAAATCGCCCGCCGCCGCCAGCGGCACGACGTATTCCGCCGCCGCGAGCTCGCCGCCGCGGTTGGCGTAGCGCCAGATGCGCGCGAACGCGGCGGCCAGGAAGGCCACCTGCGGTCCTTCCAGTCTCAAGCCGGTATCGCGCCACGGCTTGCCGCGGTAGCGGCGGCGCGGACGGACGATCCATGGTCCGGCATATTCCGCACCGACATTCAGCCCGCCGAGTTGTGCGATGCGGTCATCCACCAGCACCAGCTTGCGATGGTCGCGCTGCGTCACCCGCCAGCGGCCACGGTAGCGCCACGGCATCAGCGGATGGAATTCACGCAGCCGGACGCCGGCGGTGCGCAAGTGCGCGAAGATCGCCGGATCGCTGCCATGGCAGCCGAACGCATCGTAGAGGACGAAAACCCGCACGCCGTCGCGCGCCTTGCGGCAGAGCAGGTCGACGAACTCCCGTCCGGCTTCGTCGCTATTGAACATATACATTTCGAGGCAGATGCGCCGCTGCGCGGCCGAAATCGCATCGTAGGCGGCGCGCAAGGCCTGGCCGTCCTTGAGCAACTGGACGCTGGTGCCGTCCCGCAGGGTCACGGGGTCGGGCGTGACCCAATCCTCGAAGGTGTCCGCGATGCCGGCGCCATCCATGCCCGCCGCATTGGCGCGGCTGTGCCGGCGCCGCCACCACGGGCGCCAGCGCTGCTGCGACAGGCGGCGCAGCAGCTTCTTCGATGCGGCGGCCGCGGCGCGACGCGCGGCTTTCAGGTGCGGAAATCCCATGCTGGAATCTAAACGGCCGCCCAGCGCTTACCAATTGCGGATTCCGCAGGCCGCTTTTGTACGACAAACCACGATTGGGACGGCAGGAGCGGCCTGCGGAATCCGCAAACGGCACAAACAGGTTTGACGGAGGGTTTGGGAACCGCCTTTCCTTCAAAAGGGGGTTCCCAACATTGTCCGACAAAACGGTCATGCACCCAAGCAGTTGTGGACATTCATGTCTACCGCAGGAAAAACCAGCCGGCCACCCCCCCGGCAAGAATGAGCAGCGCCGGATTGATGCGTCTGGCAAAGAGAATGGCGGCCACCGCCAGGCCGATCCCGCAGGTGATGCCATTGAATTCGAGGCTGTGCGCGGGGTTGTAGCTGGCGGTTTTGCCGACCGCATAAACGCCGGCCAGCATGAGACCGATGGTGATCGGCGCCATGCCTTTTTGAACCGCGTCGCGCCACGGGCTGTTTTTGCAGGCATCCCACAGGTGGCTGGCCGCATAGGTGAGGACGCTGGACGGGAGGTAAAATGCCAGGAGGACCACGAGCATTCCCGTGATGCCGGCCGCCTTGAATCCGATGAGGCCGACCATCGTCATATTCGGTCCTGGAGCCATCTGCCCGAGACTGTAGATCGTGGCAAAGTCGGCGGCGGAAACCCAGCCATGTATCGAGACGGTCTCGTGCTCCATCTGGGGCAGCACCGCGCTGCCGCCGCCGACCGCCAACAGCGAGAGCAGGCAAAACGCGTTGAGCAGGCTGACGAGCTCCTTCATGTCGCGGTCTCCTTGGGCGGGCGGTGCAGAAGGATCGCCATCGGCGCGACCAGGAACAGAACGACGGGGAGCGAGACGTGGCAAAGCCCGACCAGCACGAAGGTCAGCAGGATGAAAAACAGGGCGCGCGGCTCCACAAACTGCTTCGCCCCGATTTTTAGCGTGACCTGAAGGAGCAACCCCACGGCGGCTGCCGCGATCCCCGCCAGCGCCGCGACGACATCCGGGTGGTTGCGAAAACGCGCGTAGAGAACTCCGAGAACGCAGAGAATCACCGCGCCAGGGATCACCAGGCCGACCGCCGCCGCGATCGCGCCTGCCGGACCGGCGAGCTTGCGTCCCGCGATGATCGCCACGTTTACCGAGTTCAGCCCCGGAAGCGTCTGCCCGATTTCCAGCGCGGCGAGGAACTCGTCGGACGACAGCCAGTTTTTATGGGTGACGAGCTCGTCGCGCAGGTAGGCGACGAGACCGCCGCCGAAGCTGGTGATCCCGATCCGGAAAAAGGCGGCGAATAGCGCGGTTGGCGTGGGGTTATTCATGGAAATGTGTGGCGTTGCCGAGCCCGTAAACCAGCGCGGTTTTGGTCGTGCCGAGCGCGACCCACTCAACGGCGTCGAGCTGCAGCTGTTTGTAGAAATCTTCCGCGCGCCTGAGGTTTTTCTGGTGAAGCACGTTTTCGCTTTCGAAGCGGCATTGGAAGGCGAACTCGCCGCAGAATGCCTGTTCATATTTGCGCAACCGCCAGACCGCAATCGTGGCTTTCCCGGTGAGGCCGCCGCCAAAATGGAGTTCGCCGACATTGACCTGGACCTCATCCACCGCCCGGTCGTTCACGATCTGGACCGGCGAATCGGTATCCGCTTCCACGCGCTTGATGGCCGGGAAGGCGGCGGTCAGGTCGCGCACCGCCATGTTCAGTCGTTCGCGCGGCATCGCGAGCACGCAGTTATGCGAAAACATGGATCGCGTTCCGCCCAGGCTTTCCTTTAGCGGCAAGAGCTCCTCCTTGAATTTGATTTTCGCCGCGCCACCCGGGTTCGCCGGCCGCACATCGACGGCGGCCGCCTCGGCAAAATCCGGGTAGCGGAACTTGACTGTCAGTTCGGGGATGCCCTGCGGCCATCCGTCCTTGTAATGGGTACGGAGGCGGACGATGAAATGGTTCTTGTAGAGCGCGAACTTCGCGGTGTCAAAAAAGAGGACCTCGCGGACGTTGCTTTGGAAGGCGTCCTCCGCCTCCTTGATCTTCACCCCGAACTTCTTCGCCGTGTGCCGCACGATTTTCCAGAAATCAACAAACGCCTGGGCGCTCTGAAACTGTTCCGCCCGGAGGATGATCTTGTACTCGCGGTACTGGATCGGGTCGTGGGGGGTGTTGAGAATTTCGTGATCGGTTTTTTTCATATTCGGGATTGTATTTTTGATCCGGTAATGTACTGTCGGAGAGTCGCGTTGGCGTTGTTGCAGGCGCGATTTGGCATCCGCCAATCTATCACCAAATGATTAAAGCACCCCAAATTTGGATTATTAGAAAAAGACAAACAATAAGAGGGCGAGAAATGAAAACGCAAGGTTTGGGGAATGAATTGCTGGCTGGCCTGAGCTGTCTTCTGCGCACCGGCGGCGTCTTGTCTCCCGGCAAAGCGATACCGGCGGCATCGAGGCGTACGGTGCAGCTCGCAACGCTGACGGGGCTGTTGGCGGTAAACCTCGCAACCAGCATCGCGTGGGCGCAGGCGGCATACACGGTCACCGATTTGGGCACCTTGGGAGGCAGCAGCAGCTTTGCCTTGGGGATCAACGCCAGCGGCCAGGTGGTGGGGAGATCGGATCTTGCCGACGGGAATTCGCATGCCTTTCTCTATTCGGATTCGACCATGTACGACCTGGGTGCCATGGGAGGGAATTCAAGCCTTGCCAGGGCGATCAACGACAGCGGCCAGGTGGTCGGCAGCGCGAGTCCTGGCGACTCTACCGGGCATGCCTTCCTCTATTCGGACTCCGTCATGGCCGATTTGGGGCGTAGTAGCGACGCCAGGGGCATCAACGCCAGCGGTCAAGTGGTTGGCAAATTCGAGACCGCCGGAGCCGGACGTGCCTTTCTCTATTCGGGTTCATCTCTGGTTGACCTGGGGACTCTTGGGGGACGTGACAGCGATGCTTTCGGCATCAACACCAGCGGCCATGTCGTTGGTAACTCGCGTAAAGCCGACGAAACGCAGCGGGCCTTCCTCTATGCGAATTCAAGGATGACGGACTTGGGCACACTGGGGGGCGTTGGCAGCAGCTATGCCACCGCCATCAATGACAACGGCCAGGTGGTCGGCGGCGCGGATGTTGACGATAGGGGAACGTCGCATGCCTTCCGTTGTGACGCATATGCTGCCTCTATCATGCACGACCTTGGCTGCTTGGGCGGGGCTTACAATTATAGCCGTGCCAGTGCCATTAACGCCATTGGGCAGGTAGTCGGCGCCTCGAGCTTTGATGATACGGGGGCGGCCCATGCTTTCATTTACTCATCGACCATGACCGACTTGAACGACCTCATCGACCCTCTGTCCGGTTGGATGTTGTACGAGGCCACCGGCATTAACGATGCCGGCCAGATCGTTGGCAACGGCGTCATCAACGGCCAAGCGCATGCGTTCCTCCTCACCCCGAGGATCACCGTGATCGTGACGTTTGAGGGTGCGGGTGTTGCCATTTTCCCGTCCAGCAGGACCGTGGTGTTAGATGAAGTTTACGGGCCCCTGCCAGTGCCAACCCGTTCCAATCACACTTTTGACGGTTGGTGGACTGGCATCAATGGTAGCGGCACTGAGGTGACCGAGAGCACGATTGTTTCCACCGCTGGCAACCACACGATTTTTGCAAACTGGCTGCAACATCAGTTGATCACCTTCCCGCTGTTGCCCGCGAAAACCTATGGTGCTGCGGATTTTCCGCCTGGTGCCACGGCATCCTCGGGACTGCCTGTTACCTATGCCAGCGACAATCCTGCGGTGGCCACGATTGCTGGCGGCAACGTGCATATCGTTGGTGTGGGTTCGGCCACGATCACGGCATCGCAGTCGGGCAATGGCAGTTGGAATGCCGCTACGCCTGTGCCGAGAACCCTGACGGTGGTCACGCCGCCGCTCACGGATCTGACCGTGTCCAAAATTAAGGTGACACCGTCCAAGCCGCTTGATGCCACGGCATTCACCGCCGAAGTGACAGTGAAAAACGCGGGCAAGAACGCCAGCTTGGGCGGGGTATTGACGCTGACTCCGGCGATTGGTGCCGCGGGGATCACGCAGGCCGTGCCGGCCCTGGCCAAGTCAAAGTCGGTCGTGCTGATGTTTACGGTTCCCGGACAAACCCCTGGGACGAAAAAGATGACCGCAACCCTGTCCGCGGTGCCGGGCGAGACCAAGACCACCAACAATAGCCGGACGGCTAATTACACGGTGACGGCGCGGCCCGACTTTGCTGTCACTGCGGTTGCCTTCAGTCCGGTGACGCCCCTGTGCAATGGTACCTTCACCGCCTATGTGACGATCCTGAATAACGGCGGCGCGGCGAAAGCAGGTTACCTGGAGGTGTGGATCAATTATGCGGATGGTCAGGTCGCCACCAAGAGCGTGGCGGTCAGTACGATCAGTGCTGGCAAGACCAAGCGGGTGACCGTGACCAAGTTGCTGGTCGGCGCCGGCCTCGGGGAACGCACGTTCCGTGCCGTAGTGGACGGCCGGAACACCGCAGTGGAGAGTGACGAAAGTAATAACGTGTTCAGTACCACTTACACGCCGTGCGCGGTGACACCGCCCCCACCACCGCCCGGCTGAAGTTGGCGGCGGCCTGCATACTATTTGCAATTATGGATGGGGTGGGCGGGGAAAGGGCCGGCGGCGGACGAGTGGGTCCGTTGGCGTCCCGGCGCCCCGTAACGCTTGGACATGCACGATTGCCGGTCTCACGAAAGACCAATCGCCGGTGTTGTGGGGCTTGAGGCGGGCGTGTGGCGAGCCTCTCAAAAGGCACAGATTTGAGCCATGAGTTTGGCACTGGTTGAGCCACGGGGGTGGCCCGGTTTCGGCCATGCCGCTGCCCAGGTGACGAGCGGCGGACATGGCCGGGGGCAACGGT
>CAITYL010000135.1 GCA_903896595.1 uncultured Lentisphaerota bacterium | reverse complement strand
TCGAAGAAAAACTGAATTAATTTCTCTCGCCAAGATCGCCAAGCACGCAAAGAAGATGCCAATGAGTGCCGTTTTTAAAGTCCCGGACAAAGTGACAGCGTTCTTGGAGTGCGGCAATTCCTTTGCCGCTTTTTAATATTCGCAAGGCAACGCCGTTACTTTACGTTAACTTTTACCATGTCCTACGCTCGCACTTCACGGGCGATCTCCGCGGCGGTGACGAAGCGCGCGCCGCGTGCTTTGAGTCCGGCGCAGAGGGCGTCAAACTGCCGGACGGCATACTCGCCGCAATTCCGCACGATGAATTTCTTCGGCCGCACCGTGGCCTCGCCGACGTCGATGGCGCCCTGCGGCATCGCATGGAACTCCCACGGATGAAAATAGAAGCAGACGACCGGGCGTTTGCGGCGCCGCGCCACGAACTGGACGAACCCATCCACCTTCTTAAGCAGTGCCCCCGCCGACTTGACACGGAAGAGCGGCCACTGGTCGCGGTCGCGCTGGTAAAGCGGGTCCTGGCTCTTCATCTCCAGGTCGCAGAAATTAGGGAGCTCCACCAGCTTCAGGCCGCCCGTCTTGGTCCAGTCGCGGGCGGACGGGTGATACGGCGTGAACTGGGTGCGGTAAAAGTAGAGGGGCAGGGAGGCGTCGGCGAGATAACCAAGCTTCTCCAGTGCGTTTACCACACTCGTGCTGCCCCAGAGCCGGGGACAACGGAAACTGACCGGCCGCACCCCGGAAATTTTCTTCACCATGCGGGTGGCTTCCTTGATCCGCCCTTCCACCTCGCCCGGCAATACCGGCCAATTGTTCGGCAGCGGGAACAATGCATCCCCCAACGTCTCGTGGTAGAGTCCGTGGCACCCCGTTTCGTGCCCCGCGTCGCGAACGTTGCGGACCATGGCCGGATTGTTCTCCGCGGCATGTCCCGTCCAGAAATAGGTCGCCTTCACCCCGTGCCTCGCCATCACCGCCAGCAACCGCGGCGTGCCGTGCGTCACCCCTGCATAATTGGCGGTGAACGACCCGATGTCGGTCTCCATGTCAATGCCGAGCATGACATCGAATGCCCCGTCTTTTACCATCCCCGTTTTTTTCATGCCTGAAAAAGCCTCTACGGTGTTTGTTAATGTTAACAAAACATAAATCGTGTTGGTTTCAATTACCCTGGGGGGAGCCAGCACGCCAGCTCCTCTGCCGGGCACGCCAATCTCCCGATTGGCGAGTGACGCTCCCCGCCGTCGCGATGCAAACGCAACGGAACACCTCGCGCCAATCGGGAGATTGGCGTGCCCGGAGCATGACGGACGCACACTACAGATCAACCATCTTACGGTACAGAAAGATTTCGTTTTCGACTACGTGCCGCACCTGGCGGATTTTCCATTCAAGATGCGGCCGGTCGCACATGTAGTCCATGGTGGGTTCCCAGCCGAGCCGTGAATCACGTTCAACAAGCTCGATGGTCGCCTGGGCGTTGGCCATCTCGTCCTGGGCGACGGTGACCAGCGCGTCCAGTATCGCATGTGCCTTCTGGCGGTTACCCGTCACCAATAGCCGTTGGTTGAGCCGCCACCATTCTTTTACGTGGATAGTGGTGCCAATGGTGTTGGCCATGAATTGCGCCAGCAGTTCCTGCCTGGCGCCTGTCTCGCGTTTCTGCTCCGGCGCGGACTGGATGGCCTGCCGCATTTGCACCAGTCCTTTTTCCAAGAGGGCCTGCGCTTTCCGGTAGGAGCGGATTTCCACGGCGATTCGTTGCGGCCCTGGCGACTGCTGCGCGTTTTCATAAGGGTGATAGAACGTCTTGACGATGGCGTTTCCCCCGTTGAGGGCGAACGGCGGGGAGTTCATCACCAATTCCTTGCTGGTGAAGGTGCGCGTGATGTCAGGATGAAAGATCAATGGATAGGACGGGCCGATGCGGTTCGGCCCGTACTGATCTTCGTTGGTGGGGATGTAATGGGTGATCGCTTCACTCCAACACTCCCAGGCTTTGAGGGCGTGCGGCGCGCCATGGATCCCGAAGTCACGAACCGCGATCCGTCGGAGCGTTTCATCACTGGACGGTGAGCCGCTCCAGAAATTCCACTTGGTGAAGTCGGCGATAAAAGACGGATAGAATCCATATTGATGCGATTCCATCAGCCCTGACAACCCCCACTTCTTTCTGGCCTCATGCATGGCCGCATGCCGTTTTGCCCATTGGAACGGGAACGGTTCATAAGGAGTCACTCCGAAATCCCAGGTACACCCGCCGGTATTGGTCATGGCGTAAAGCCGGAGCCCTTTCTTGCTGGCCGCGGCCGCCTCGCTCTTGAAATATTCCCCCGGCCCGGGATAGGAGATCGTATAGTCCATCACCGGATTGACGACATCCTCATGCCGGACCTGATCAAACATTTCAAAGGTGACCAGGAGGCTGATATCCGTGGGCAGGGACGCAATCAGTTTCACCCGTTCTGGTTCCGGCGCATACCCCCAGTTGTAGGTCCAGAACACAATATCCGCCTGCGGACTCCATTTTCGCACCACCGTTTTTACCATGGTCACCCAACCGGCATAGTCGTTGCAGGGCCACCAGCCCGGACTCGGCTTGTCCGCCGGAATGCCATCGACCACCGATTCGGTCCAGGGGCGTCGCGTGGTCCGCTCGTCCCGGCTGGGAAATTCACAGGATTCCCCGACCAGGACGATTCCTTTGGCCTCGGGACACGCCCGGAACAGGGCGCCGAAGGTTTGATCGTAAGCCGCCTCGGCATCCGCATCTTCCGGATGTTTCCAGCAGGTTAAGTAACTATAAAAATAAACGTCCAGACCATACCGTTTGGCGCGGCGGACCAGGTCATTGAAATCCAGATAACCGCCTGGCGTGCGGTCAACACCTTTGGCCACCACCAGAATCGCATCCATGCCGGCATGCGCAATCGCATTCAAATGGCTGTCCGGAAACTGGTCGAGACCCCAGCCCGAGTGCGTCATCCGCGGTGAAAAAAGAGGTTCCTTGACCGATTCGCCCAAAAGCAAAAACGGCGCCTCCCGGAAGTTCATCACCTCCTCAAGGTGGTAGGAACCTTGGGCGGCGCCCCGGTCATCAAAGCCACAAACCACCACCTGAGTCGCACGGACGGTGAGTCTGTAGCTTCTTGCCGTTTTTAACCCTTTGCCGAAACGTGGCGCTTCCTTTTTCTCGCACAAAACCACGCATTGCTGTTCTCTGGCCAGCGCCGCCGCGGTTTTTTGTATCAACAGGGTTGACACGCCCATGCTGGTGAAGAGATAGTCTTGCAGATCGTTCGCCGCCTGCCGGATCACCTCCGAGCAGCCCGCGGCCACGCCAATGCTCCAGCCGTCCCGCAGGCAACACTCGTTCGCCAGCGGCGTCAGGCCATGATCGCGCCTGCCGCGGTGATGCAACGTGTCCATCCGCCCGCGGAACGCGTAACTGGTTTCAGCAACGATTGAAGGTTTCATGCAGGATTCCGTTCCAAGCCGTCTCTTGGGAACCCCCTTTTGAGGAAAGGCGGTTCCCAAACCCTCCGTCAAACCTAGTTGTGCCCTTTGCGGATTCCGCAGGCCGCCGTTGTGCGATAGGCCACGGCCGGGACAGCCGGGGCGGCCTACGGAATCCGCAAAATGGAACAAAAGTTTTGGGAAGGGGTTTGGGGATCACCCTTTTCCAAAAGGGTGGCCCCAACATCGTCCAATAAAACTACCATACACCCGTTGGCGGGTTTCCGGGTATTAGCAGTCGATTTCGATGAGCTCCATGTGCGCGCCGCTGTTGAGCATTTCCGCCGGGCCGGCCGCCGTCACCAGCAGACCGTTCTCCCAGCGCAGTCCAAACTCCTGGTCGCAGAAGAAGGTGTCCGCCTGGAAGGTCATGTTGGGCTCAAGCACATAGTCGCTGCAGCTTTCCATCCACGGCTTTTCGACCTCGATCATGCCCAGGCCGTGGCAGGGGCCGTAGAGGTAGAACTCGGCCATGCCGGCCTGCTTGACGTAACGCTCATATTGCTTAGCCACTTCGCCGGCGACCACGCCGGCCCGCACCCAGTCGTACGTCTTGTAATGCATTTCCTTGCCAAACTCAATCAGCTTGCGCTGCCGGTCGGTCATCTTGCCCAGGCAGATCGGACGGCCGACCGAGGGCGAATAGCCGTCAACCTTGCCGCCGACATTGATCTGCACGATGTCACCCTTTTCCAGCACGCGATGGGTGGCGCGGGAAATGGCGTTGGTGGTCTTCTTGCCGCCGAACGAATAGACCGTGTGCGCCTCGCACTCGCCGCCGTTGCGGTAAATCGCATCCACCGCCACGCCGGTCAGCTGCAGCTCGGTCATGCCGGGCTTGACCGCCTTGAGCATCGCCTCCAGTGCGATCTCGCCAATCCGCAGCCCTTCGCGCAGGCAAGCGATTTCCGCCGGTGATTTATGGCTGCGCAAGCGGGTCATGATCGGGTCGGCCTTGACAATCTCGGCGTCGGGAAAGGCGTTGCGCAGGCCGTCGTACATGGCCATGTTGGTGCAGAGATAACCGGCCAGGCCGATCCGCTTGGGGTGATGCACGCCGATCGAGCGGAAGGTGTCGGCGTACGTGCTGGCGGCCATGCCCGGGTATTCCGGGTCGGCGGTTTCGCGGTATTCCTTCATCAACTGAATGTTGCCGATAACGCTGCGGCCCTTGGCGTAGTTTTCGCTTTCGAGGCCGATCATCAATGCCGCCTGGCCGGAGGGGGCGATGGCGACGCCGCCCATTTCAAATAGTGGCCAGTAGGCGGAGAAATAGCGCACGTTCGCGTAATCGGCCTCGTTGGAATTGGCAACCAGCACGTCCAGATCGGCGGCGGCGATCAGTGTGGCCGCCCGGGCGACGCGGTCGTGGTACTCGTGTTGTGGAATCAAGATACGTTCGATCATGGTTTTTCTCCTGCGGTGTGTTTGGGATCTCAAACAGCTTATTCAATGGTGTGCGTTGCAAAAGATTCTTGCCGGCAAGACCGCGTCTCCGGACACGCTGCTGTCCCTGACCAGCAGCCGCGGCAGCAGCCGGGTCCGGGAGAAACGGCCGGTGGCATCCGGGTTGAGGATGCGTTCCACCGCCAGCCGCCCCAGTTCCTCGGGATCCAGGACGACGGTGGTGAGCCGCGGGTAGACCAGGCACCCCACGGGCAGGCCGTCGCAGCCCACAACCGCCACTTGGGCGGGGACCTTGATCTCTTGGGAGGCCAGCGCCTGCAGGACGCCGCAGGCCAATTCATCGCTGGTGAAGACGGCGTCGAACATGGTTTTAGTCGCCAGTGCTTGTAGGGTTCTGGCGCGCGCGCCATCAGCGTGGAAGTCACATTCCCATACCAAGTCCGCGTCAGGCGCCAGACCGCGTGCGGCCAACTCCTCGCGGTAGCCGGTTTCGATCTCCTTGGAGAAGTAGTGGGACTTGGGCCCCGTCAGCAGGGCGATGCGCCGCCGGCCGTTCTGGACGAGGTGCCGGACCGCCAGCCGCGCCGCTTCGGCATTGTCGAAGGCGAGGTAACCGTAGGGAATGTCCAGGCCGGGCGGGCCGGGGTTGTCCAGCAGGAGCGCGCCGGGGACGAGGGTCATGATGCTCGTGAGCTTCTCGGCGTCGAACTCTCCCAACAACAAGGTCGCCCTGGCCCGCGATTGGCGCAGGCTGTCGGCCAATTTGATGAAACCGTCGTAAGTCTCCGCGCAGCGGCGAACGACGCAGTCCAGGCCGCGGTGGCGCAGTTCATGCTCCAGCGTCATCACCAGGGATGCGTAGAACAGCGATTGCGAACCACTCTTGGTGCCGAGCACCACGTCCACGCTGTCCGGCGCCGGGGCCGTGGCGCGCGGCCGCCCCAAGTTGGGGTTGTTGAAATAACCCAGCCGTTCGGCGGTGGCGCGGATTTTGCGCCGGGTCTCCGCCTTCACCAGGGAGTTTTCCCGCAACGCTCGGCTGACGGTCATCGGGCTGACCCCGCACTCTTTGGCCACCGCCGCCACGGTCCGCTTTCGAAGATTGCCTGAAGCTTGCATATTTAAAAGTATATCACATGAAATGATAAAGTAAACAATTGGTGATATTTTTTTTCGGGGCTGGTCACGGAGGGTGATATTTGGAGGAGACGATGGCGTTCACGGTGGCAGCGGCGTCCCGCCGCTGGTGGTCATCTGAGTTCAGCGGCGAGACGCCGCTACCACTTTTGCGATTCGCCCCGCGCCAAGACCTCGTTTGAACGGCTGCTGTCCCGTGATCGCCGAGCTGGGGCTCAGCGTTCCCAGGGACGCGCCGTTATGTAGGGACACGGCCGTGTAGGGACAGGTGAATGGTGATGGGCACGCCAGGCCGAGTAGGGATAGGGTGAATAGTGAAGCCTCGGGCATCCCGCGTGACCGGGAACGAACGCGCCCCGCATGACGGCGGGAAAGCAGTCACGATCCACCCGTCCCCTCGCGCTTAAACCCGCTTCGGCGCGGGGCGGTTGGCGCCGGTTACCCGGCCCGGCGGCGGCGGAGCATCAAACCGCCAGCGCCCAGAAACAACAGGGCCAGGGAGGCCGGTTCGGGAACGCTGTAGTAAGTCAAATTCTCCCACGTAGGTTGTGGCACGGTCGTAGATGCAGTGGCCGCGGGGCCAAAATACAGGGAGTTCGAAGCGGTCAAGCCCGATATGGACACGGTACCCGTACCAGTTAAACCGTAACCCGCGACCTGCGGCGATAACGTCCACGTGATCGTGGCTTGATCGGTACCCGTTCCACGCATCAAGGTCAGCAAGGAAGGCGTATTCGGACTCATATTGCTGGCAGTGACAGCGGTACGTTGCTCACCCCAAAGATTCTCCGCGATATACATCTGCCAGACGACCGGGTCTGTTTCCGAGTCAACAAGTTTATCGTAATCGGCCATAAAACGGAACGGGTTCTGACTGCTGGTTGAGGTTGACAAACATAGGCCGATATAGCTCGCCCGCGCCTGGACATTGAAGGCATCCGCTTGGATGATGGCCGAAACCCCCTCGCCGGGCTTCATGGTCGCGCCGCCATTCCAATAAAAACCGGAACCGATCCAACTTCCATGCACGATGGGAGCCAATGTCCCATTGGTGACGCTAAACGTCATGGCGGGTGAGCCACCCCAAACATAGGAAACGTAATTGCCTGAATTGCTGCTGGAGTAGTCGTCCAAAAGCACCACTGACGCTTGGGCCGCGCCGCCGCACCCAACGGACACCACCAGCACCAACAATCGGAGATAAGATAAGCGTTCCATGACATTAATCCTTATTTTTTTTATGCCCACCCAAACCCCCTCGCGCATGCGAGGAAAAGGGTTACCGGCCGGCAATCGCGGGTTGTTTTTCGTCAAATACACGTCCCCGTTCGCCAAGGGAGATCATGACAGCGCGGCACCTCCTTTCTAAATTCACTAGGGTACTTTGAATTACCATACACATAAAAAGCGAGACTTGCATGTGACAATAAAGTAAAAAAACATGACGATCCGCCAAAACGCGGTTTATGGAATGGCCTTATTCCCGGCCGGCTTCAACCAAAATTATCCGATCCACCCGGAGCGCGTTGGGCTTGGTTGAGCCTTTCACGTAAGCCGGCCCCGCGACTTTATAAGAGAGGTTTACCTCATATTGCCGATCTGGCGCGATGGGTTCAAACGCATTGTTTAAAGAACGGGTGCAATGCCAACTCCAATGCAACCACAACATTGAATTGGCCGCTAATTTTACTTTTCCGATATTAACCCAATGGTATTTCTCATCCTGAGGTAGCTGGTCAAAAGGGATGGTTACGGAAAGTAAAGACGTTTTTCCAATTTTATCGTAGACGCCAAAGCTAACCGGCTTGGAGTGAAAATCAGGCCAATGTTGAAAATCTTTCGGTTCGGCGGCAAATCCGGTAATGGCATCGGGGTCGGCAACGGCATGGCCGTAGTCATTATCGTCATTGGTGGTCCAATAATAGTCAATAATCCTGCGGTTTGCGAACTGCTCAGGCAGTTTTGGTTTGGTAAAAACCTGATCCAGCGACCGGAAACGTTTGTCGGCCACCGCCTGGTTGCGCACGGGTTCCAAATAATATTTATCGATGGCGATTTTATACTGTGCCTTAAGACGTGCCAAAAGCTCTTTAATGGGGATGGTTTTGTATCCACGCCCGGCCAGCGTGTCATAAAGATAAAACACCGCTTCGTCTACCGTGATGCGCTCCAATTTAACGTTGGCAAGATATTTCGGCTCATGGGCGACGGCTTTTTCGGCGGCATTAAAGAGTGCGTCTGCGCGCTTGAAAAAATCAACATCTAAAAACTTACGCCGCGATGGATCGATTATTCCCAACATTCTCGGTTCTTCATCCTGTCGAAGGATCAAGTACTTTAAATACTCCTTCATCATCGGGGCGGCCGCGCCATAAAACCCGTTCATGAATTCCGCGGTGAGGACATTTTCGTCTTGATGACAATTCAAGAGCATCGCGGATGCAAGGTAAAGGCGCAAATCCATGAAGCTTTGCATGAGCAAATCGTTTGGCATCGGCCAATAATTCTCGGCTTCTCCGAAATAATATTCTACTCCAAGACGTTTGTATTCACGAATATTTTCGGGGAGGATACCGATCTGAGTGTAGGGTGACGCATAAGGCTCGGTGAACATAATCCAATAATCCCAAACGCCCAGGCGTTGAGAAGTCTGGTGCCAGTCAAGAAGTTGCTGATACATGGGAGCGTTGTTCAAATGTTTTATGCTACGAAGAGAATCCCTGGAACCCTCAAGGCGAATTTCAGGGCCTAATTGCGCCACCCGGATGATGACATTTTGGGCGGTTTTGATGTTTTTTGGAGGGTACAGCGAGCATCCATAGGCAAAGGTCATTAACGTAACCTCTGGATACTCAGGTTTAATTGCATCGGCAATCCCATTTATAAAGTCGATTACCAACCCCGATTCTCCATATTTGGCAACCCGTTCACGGCATCCCTGGCAATGGCAGGTATCATTGTTGTCATTAATTGAAATATCATAATACATCCGGGGCGGTTTACCTGCTTTAGCATCCGCCGCGCGGTCATCTTCGATATATTTGCGCAACTTATTCACGAAATATTCGCGGACTTCCGGTTTTGAAAAACAAACATTGCCAGGTCCGACACTATTAAGCGCCCGCTGCCGGTGCCCGTCAACCGAAAGCGAAAAATAATCTTCGCGTGGGAAATCCCGGGAATACTCATACATCGTGTGGCATCGGCCCGGACTACCGAAGTCTCCCGTAAACCCATATTTTGCCGCGGTTTCCCCATATTGGAAAAATAACCGTTTCCTGGTCCGGAAAATACGGTATTTCTCACCGGTTAAATAGGCAAAATCATAGATTTCACGGAATGCGAAATCGGGAGCGGCATGGATTTTCAACTCACTTGGAACTTCAATTTTTGACAAGGTCGGCACGACTTCGATATCTTCATTAAGCCAGCGGACGCCGATAAACTTTTCCAGAAAATCATAGACGCCATAAAGCACGCCACGCGTTCTTCCGCCAGCAATCACCAGACTGGCGCCATTAAATTCAATACTCCACTCTTCGGTTTTGCGGCGGGCATCGAATTTAAGTTGAATCAACGGGGTTGAGGGTGGAATTTGCGACTGTTTTAAAACCGCGAGGGTGACCCCGGAACTTTTTTTAACATAAGCTTGCAGTTCATTGGCGGCATATTTCTCTGACGCGATAGCATCATCTGGAATTGAAATGATGTATTTTGTGGTTCCTTGATCGACCAGCGTCACCGGTCCGGCCGTTGCGGGAAACACCCCAGCCAAAAAACCGATACCAGTTAAAAATAGCGTTAGTTTTTTCATCGGATGATCTTGGGTTAAGGATCTTGGGCAAAAATGTAATCACCTCTATCCACACCAGGAGTGCCATCACTCCAAATAAAATCCTGCTGGTGGAATGGCGTCACATGACCGTCAAGCATTAATACATTCATCACCGTATTATGACGGTATCTAACTCTTGCGGGTTGGCCGCCATTCCAGGTTATGTCCCACCAGAACGCGCTGTACGTGCTCCAGGTGTCGAACACACCCTCGCCGGCGCCATCCATCACCACAATAACTTTGCCGGGAGTTCTCCAGGCGCCCATTTTTCTGGGGATGCCTTGCCAAGGACCAAAAAAGCTGCCGCCCTCCAAGCCCAAACTAAAATTCCGGACGTATGTCATCGCCCACAAGGGGGTGGTCAATTCGCTCCACTGCGCGGAAGTCAGTTGGGCATTGGTTCCAGTTTCCGTGCCTTTTGCGCCACGGCACTCATATACCGCGCCATTGCCGCCGACATAGGGCAACATTCTTCGCGGCCAAGCCGCATAACCATAGGTTGAATCAGAGTTCAGGCATACCCAATCGTCATAATCACCGGCATACAACACCTCACAAACGCCCATTTGCTTTAAATTGCTCATGCAGGCAAGACCCTGCGCCGCGTTGCGGGCTTGGTGTAGAGACGGCAGCAGCATTGCGGCCAGAATGGCAATGATGGCGATGACCACGAGGAGTTCAATCAGGGTGAACTCCTTGACGGTAACCAGCTGGCCACGGTTTTTGCCACTCATTTCTGACGCTCCAGGTTTACTTGCGGTTTTTTCAGTATGCTTTTCAGTGCTTCCAAATACCCGAATCCGCATTTCATGTCCGGCTCAAGATAACTGCCTTCAGTCCATTCATTCCAGGCGTTGATAAACATGATCCTTTGCGGTGGTGGACGATCTTTGAGACAGTCCAGCGCCAGCTTGACCGCATAGGCGAATTTTTGCGGAGTCGGTTCCATGACCGGGAGGTACGGATAACCGGGTTTGTCATCATAGATTTCCGACTGGATGGTGCGAGGCGATGAGTCCCATCCCATCGTGATGACCGGATAATATGGCGCGGGCAGGTCAGTCATCGCTTTCCTCGCGATTTCGGCGTACTCATCCGCACTCTTTTTGTAATCGACCCGCAGCGAGCCGGCGAACCATATTTTGCCGACACAAGTATTGTTGTAAGTCGTGTAGCTGTTTATCTTGATCCGGGTCTCCCATTCCGGTTGCGGGCATGCGGAACAAGCTGGATGCGTCTCTAGGATATCATACCAAATGCCGTTCACATGGACACCAGGAAGACCCGCCGCCCGGGCTTTCTTCCGCAGTAGTTCGATCACCTTCGCCGCGGCTTCGACTCCGCCCATCTGGATAATGAACCGGTTGAATGCATAGATTGAGAAATAGGGAAGCCCGTCAACGTGCCAGTATTGCGGATGCGTCATGAAGCGTTCGATGATATAATCCCAGACAAAGCCGATGGTGTCATAGCTGGCGGTCCACGGAAACGTCATCGGCCGTGGAGAGGTACGGGAAGCGGGATGGAAATTCTCCCAGTCATGGTTTGCCCACATCAAGGCAAATTTCAGTCGGTCATGGTTCGGCGCCTTGAGAAAGCCTTCATCAAGGGCGCGTTGCAGGAACGGCCCCTCATACCAGTACCAGTCGAAGACAAAGGCGTCGATACCGTGATCCGCCGCCGCGTCGATTTTCTTGGCCATGACGGCGGGATCGGCTTCGTCCTCATACCCCCACAGCGGAACTTTCGGTTGATCGTGCCCGGGGAAACGCGCCCGGGCACATTTCATCAGTTCCCATTCCGTCCACCCCGGACCGTGAATCTTCTCGTTTCGCGGGTCGACATGGTAATTGGGAAAATAATATACGGCGGTCTGAAGTTGGTTGTTCAAAGGGCATCATCCCGTCTTTTTTTGACCGCGGATTACGCGGATTAACGCGGATAAAACCACGTTAATGTTTAACTATACATGAAAAACCGGGAATCACATATTATAATAAAGTAAAAAAACATGACGATCCGCCAAATCAGCCAGTGTGACTTGGGTCCGGGGGCCGGGCTGGCGCTTTAGAGTGGCGCCGGTTTGACGGCGCTTTCATAAAGGGCTTGTAGCCCGTCGGGACGCCGCCAGCGCGATACAATCGCTTTGCTACAAAAATACAGTATGAAAGCGGTGTCGAGCCACCGCCACTCAAAAGGTTCCGGCGGCGGCCGGAACCGGTAACTTGATGCCAATGTAACCACGCGGTTCACGCCGCCGTGCCAGTGCAACGGCACTACGGAACGGACCTGCGCACCGGCCGCACGTCCGACGTTGATTTTTCCGGTGCTGAACGTTACGTTAGTCACGGGAGCACGACCATGAAAGAATATCTTGCTGAAAAAACCTTCAAGACAAACCATTTTCCGCTGATGGTTGCCCTTGCCCCCCAAATGCCTTCCATGCCCCTGCATTATCACGATTTCATTGAATTAGTGTTTGTCGGGCATGGACATTCCATTCATAGTTTTTTTACCGATCCATCAGGTGAAATCTCCTACGGACTGATTCAGGGCGACGTGTTTTCCGTCATGCCAGGCGAAGTACATAAATACAGCAAAAGCAAAAACTTGATCCTCTACAATATCGCGTTTCAGAAGGAGATAATAAGGAATGAAATAGACGAGCTGGTAAAATTGAATTCATGGTCGCTCCTGTTCAATGCTAATCCCGGAATAATCCGCAACAAGATCCATCTTGCCCTTCCCGACCGCCGCGCCGCCGAAAAATGCCTAAAAAAAATAATTATGGAATTTTCCCTTGAGAAAAGCGGATTCGAGCTCAACGCGAAGATCGCCTTCTTGGAGTTTCTCGTCATCGCCGCAAGAGCGACAGAGACGGAGTGGAAGGCGTCCCCCAACACCACGCACACCGGGATCCTTGAGTCCATCAATCTCATGGAGGAATTTCCGGAAAACCCTTTCCATTTGAAATCGTTCGCAGAAATCGCGGCGATGAGCGTCTCGTCATACACGACGAAATTCCGCGAAGCAACCGGTCTTTCCCCGTTGGATTATTTTATCGGAATCCGGATGGAAAAAGTCCGCTGGCTTCTCAGTGAAACCAGCCTGTCCATCTCGGAAATTGCCTACAAGTGTGGGTTTTGCGACACGAATTACTTGATAAAACTATTCCGTGTCAGGCAAGGAATCACGCCGGGGAAATACCGGAATCTGATCAGGTCGCATATCCACTTCCGGTACTGACTGCCCGCCGCCACTCAATGGGTTCCGGCCGCGGCCGGAACCGGTGACTTTACTTATTCGGCCATAACCACACCTTTATTGCGGGTTATGGCCAGATAGTTGCGACCTGCGGAATCCGCAAAAGCTTGTGGCAAAGCGGTGGCCACGCCGGTTTTGTTGTTGAACCAGACATCGCCGAGCTGGGGCTCGGCGTTCCCAGGGAAGCGCCGTTACTTTAACGGTTAGGGTGCGGCGGCTTCGGTGGCGAGATAGTTGTGCAGCCAATTTTCGTAGGCGGCCAGGCCGGCGGCCTCAATCGCCTCGTGGGGACCGTGGCCGCCATGGCCGGGCAGGCCCAGGATGGCGATCGGCACCTGCATCGAACGGAAGTGCCGGGCGTCCGTGGCACCATTTAGGTGGCGGATCTCGATGGCATGGCCCAGGCCGGCCTCCATGGACCGGTGCAGTTGTAGCAGGATCGGATCGTTTGCGGCCAAGTTCAGAGGCCAGCATTCGACGGCGCCCTCGACTTCCAGGCCGGACGCCTCCTGAATG
>CAITYL010000134.1 GCA_903896595.1 uncultured Lentisphaerota bacterium | reverse complement strand
GGGGGACATCGGTTGGGAACCCCCTTTTAAAGGAAAGGCGGTTCACAAACCCTCCGTCAAACCTTTTTGTGCCTTTTAGCGAATTTCGCAGGCCGCCCCAACTGTCCAATAGTGGTGTGTCGCGTAATGGCGGCCTGCGGAATCCGCAAAGGGAGCACCCGTTTCCAAAAGGGTGGCCCCAACATCATCCAACAAAACGGTCATGCACCCGGGGACCGCCGGCGATTGACTTGACCCGGTTGCGGTTCAATATTCAGCACTTCTATTGATTCAATTATAGTTTGTTATATTCCAAAAAGAGAGACGTCCATGTCGGAGTTGAAATCCCGTTTGCTGGCCCTGGATTTTGACGGGGTGGTGTGCGACAGCGCGGCCGAGACGGCGGTGGCCGCTTGGCGCGCCGCGCGTTTGGTCTGGCCGGAAACGGCGGCGGCGGGCGACGACGAGCCGGCACCGGCCTTTGTCCGCCGCTTCATGGGGTTGCGGCCGCTGATCGAGACGGGCTGGCAAACCGCCATTCTGGCCCGGCTAATCTTCCTGGAAGCCGATGACGCCGTGGTGGCCGCCCGGTTTGCCGGAGAAGCCGACGCGCTCCGGGAAAGCGTGGGGCTGAGCCGGGAGGAGCTGGTGCAACTGTTTGGCGGGGTCCGCGACAGCTGGATCGCCGCCGACACCGCCGGCTGGCTGGCCCGGCACCGCTTCTATCCGGGCGTGGCCGCGGCGATGACCGCCGCCCTGACGCGCGCGCCGAACGGCGTGGTCATTCTCACCACCAAACAGGAACGGTTCACCCGCTTGCTGCTGGAGCATGCCGGGGTGCCGTTGCCGCCGGAACGGGTGTACGGGCTCGAGCGCGGCCGGCCAAAAGAAGACTGGCTGGCGGAGTTCGCCAGCCAACATCCCGGCGGCGCAGCCGCCCTGACGCTGGTCGAGGACCGGCTGAACACCCTGCAACGCGTCGCCGCCCGTCTGGAACTGGCGGCGGTCCGCCTGTACCTGGCCGATTGGGGCTATCTCGCCCCGGACGATCGGGCCCGCGCCGCCGCGCTGCCCCGCATCCGCCCGCTGACCCTGGCCACCTTCTGCCCCGCCCTGGCCACCGGCACGCTGTAAGAAAAACACGGTCGGCAAGAAATCTTGTCGGATGTTGGGAACCCCCTTTTGAGGAAAGGCGGTTCCCAAACCCTCCGTCAAACCTTTTTGCTCCTTGTAACACAGAGGGCGCTTCCACCACAAGCCATGCTGCAACTCATTGCCGGCGGGCGCATTGGCTTGGGGTGGAAGCGCCCTCTGGTATTCAGGAAACAAAAGTTTTGGGAAGGGGGTTGCAGAGTGAACATGTGAACGACCCGGCGGGGCCGGGACTGCGAAGCGCGGAGCGCGGGGGGAGCACCCTTTTTCAAAAGGGTGGCCCCAACATCTTACAAAACGGTCCTGCATCCAAAAAAATCAGGTGTAGGTGAACAGGTCGCTTAGCGTATAGCTCTTGCCGGTGGCGGCTTGCAGCGCCTTCAGCACCACGGCCTGGGTGTTCGGCGTCAAGCGGCGGCCTTTGCAGGCGCGCGACACCATCTTGTGCGTCATCTGCACCGCGGAAGCCTTTACCAGGTCATGCGTTTTGAGTCCCGCCGCCGCCATGATGGCAGCCAGGGGTTGCTCACCCAGATTCCGCTCGTCAGCCGTTTGTTCCGTCGTCATAGGGAAATTCTAGCCTGCCAGAATCCAGATGGCAAGTCTTTGTCCATATTCGGCCAATGTTGGGAACCCCCTTTTAAGGAAAGGCGGTTCCCAAACCCTCCGTCAAACCTGTTTGTTCCTTGTAACACAGAGGGCGCTTCCACCACAAGCCATGCTGGCAACTCATTGCCGTCGTGCGCATTGGCTTGTGGTGGAAGCGCCCTCTGGTATTCAGGAAACAAAAGTTTTGGGAAGGGGGTTGCAGAGTGAACATGTGAACGACCCGGCGGGGCCGGGACTGCGAAGCGC
>CAITYL010000133.1 GCA_903896595.1 uncultured Lentisphaerota bacterium | reverse complement strand
TGGAGGCGGAACGGTTTTTGAGCCCCAACGGGGCGGCAGTAAAATAGCCCAGGGCAACGCCCTGGGTCTGGAAAATTAAGTTGCTATTGCGCCCTTTAGGGGCAATGGAGATGTCTATTCCCTTGCCCTTTCAGGGCGGCTAAAAAAAGGAAGGAGTTTCCCAGGGCACTGCCCTGGGCTATTCTCCCCGGCCCCGTTGGGGCGAAAACCCAATTAACCGAGACCCTGGCGTCCACCCGTTTTGGAAGCGCCGTTGTTACTAGTCAATTTCCGATAGGTGCAGAGGCCTGAATTTGGTGTTGGCAGACGGTGGTTCAATAAAACGGACGGAACTGATGTGACGCCGTCGTTGTCCGCCCGAGGACGGGCGGCTCCCGGTCTGGAAATAACGCCGACATTAAAAAGCGAACCTAGCGGAAATGGCAAGCCTGATTTATTTCAGCTTTCCCAATTTCAGCTTTCTGCTTTTCTCCGGCGTCAGGCCCGCCAGTGAAGGGCGAGGTCGGCCATGGTCAGCAGGCCGGCCGGAGCGCGACGGATGGCGGGCATGGCATTGACCACGATGGCGGCGGTGGCGACATCGCCGTTGACGCCACCGGGGAACAGCACTTCCAGCGGGGGGACACCGTCGATCCGCACCCGGTCACACGGTTCGGCCTGACCAATGGCGGCCTGGAATTCCAAACGAATCCGCTCGACACCGGCCTCATCGCGGCCAACCGCCACCTGGCGGATGCCGGCCACCAGGCCAGCCTTGACCACCACTTCGGGACTGCGTACCGTCTTGGTGGCGAGCACCGGCGCGACGATCTCCTCGATCTGTTTCAAGGAAAAGCCCAGCGCGGTAGCCAGCATGTGGGCCGACTCGCGCAGGCCGACATGGCCGAAGCCGCCGGCCGCCAGTTTGCGCTCAAACTCGGCGGGCGACAAACCCGCGCCAATCTTGCGTTGGAACGGCAGCCGGCGCGCCGACGCGTCCTGAATCCGTTCTACCTGTACCCGCTCCACCTGTTGGCAAAGGCCGGACACGGTGAGCGGAAAGAAATCCATCAGATAGCCCGGATTGACCCCGGTGGCCAGAACGGACACCCCGCTGGCACGGGCCGCCAGATCCAGCTCGTGCGCCGCTTCCGGCGCCGACGCCCAGGGATAGGCCAATTCCTCACAGGTGGTCACCACATTGAGGCCGGCGGAAATGATCTCACGCAGGGCGGGCAGGATCTCGGCCACCCGGGACGAGGTGCATACCACCGCCACATCCGCCGGCGTCCGCAACAGGACCTGCTCGGGATTGTCCGCCACCCGCACGCCCAAATCATGGTCCAGGCCCACCAACCGGCCGACATCCTGCCCGGCCAAAACGGGTTGCGGATCCACGGCCGCCACCAGCACAAAGCCGCGACGTTCCTGCAGGCAACGGATCACCCGACAGCCAATGGGTCCCAATCCGAACGATACGACACGAAGAGGCGCTTGGGCCATGACCGAAACTCCTTGAAAGTCATACTATACAGCGTCAGGCAGAAGCTTTTTAGGCTGTCGGCTGAAGGTAATTAAGTTATCATCCCAACCCGGCCACCAAACGGGTCGTCATTGCCGGCGCCGGTTTATTCCTGTACATTGCCCCCATCAGGGCGCAAGCGTCCCGAAAGCGAGGAACTTCCAGCATTGCCAGGGGTCTTAAATCAACACTAAGACTATATTATTTATAATAATTACGACATGCAAACAAGATCCGGCCCGGAGCGGTAAATGAAAATGAGACCGACAACCAACCGTTCCTGGCCATTTTCAAGACTACCACATGGCATCGTCACGATTGCCGTGGTGACCGGCTTGGTCGCGGGGTGCGCCTCGTTTCAGTCCGGTGGTGAAAAGACCGCGCGCCAGGAACGCACGACGGTCGGCGCAGCCTACCGTCCCGGCGACCTCAAGCCCGCCCTGCCCGTGCTTACCGCGCGCTCGGCGCCCGAGGATTACCTGCGTTACGCCCTGCTCAACAGCCCCACCGTCGAGGCCGCCTATTACGACTGGTTCGCCACCGTGGAGAAGATCACGGCGGCGGGCACCCCGCCCGATCCGCGGCTCACCTTCCAAATGGACATCCAGCGCGTCGTCACCTCGCTGATGCCGGGCCTGATGGTCGACCTTCCCGGTCCCGGCAAGCTGACCGCCGCGGCGGAGTCCGCCACCGCGGAAAGCCGCGTCGCCTATTACGCGTTTGAACGGGCGGTGCTGCAAGCCGCCCTGGCGCTCAAGCGCGCCGCCTATGGCCTGACCCTGCTGGACCGCCAAGTGGAATTGAACCGGCAAATGCTGGCGGTGCTGGCTGACTTGGAAGCCGTGGCCGAGGCGCGCAACGCCTCCGGCCAGGCCACCCTGCAGGACGTGCTGCGCGCCCAGATCGAGCAGGAACGCATCAACTCCATGATCGCCAACCTGGAAGATGCGCGGGCGCCGCTCCTCGCCAAATTCAAGGCGGCGCTCGGGCTTGCCCCCGACCAGCCCGAGCCGCCGGTGATGGCCATCCCTTTCCCATCCACCCCGCTGGACCTCAATGGCAACCAACTGCTGGCGGAGGCGCTGGCACGGAACCCGGAACTGCAAGGAATGGCGGCGGAAATCCGTTTGGCGGAGAGCGGTATCAAGCTGGCGCGTCTGACCGCCGTTCCCGACTTCACCGCCGGCCTCGAAGCCGATTTCAAAATGAACCCGCTTCTGTTGCGGCCGCGGGCGGACATGACCCTGCCCGTCTGGCGGGACAAGATCGCCGCCGACATTGCCGCCGCCCAGGCAACCCGGCACGCTGCCACGGCGCGCCTGACCGCCGGCCAAATCGCCCTGGCCGTGGAGTTCGCCGATCTCAGTTACCAGGTGCGCGAAAGCGGGCGCAACCTGAACCTGTTCCAGAACACGCTGCTGCCCAAAGCCAGACAGGCCCTGGAGATCGCCCGGGACGCCTACCGGAGCGGCGGCGTGGATTTCCAAACCGTGCAGGAGAACCAGCGCATGGTCCTGGAATTCGGCCTGGCCGCGGCGGCAGCCCGGGAACAGCACGACAGGGCCCTGGCCGAACTCTCCCTGATCGTCCTCGCCCGCCCCCCACCCGGCGCCCCCCTGGCCAAATAGTCTGTAAAAAATGTTCGTAATCTCTCGCCAAGCACGCAAAGATCGCAGAGAAAACAACACTTAATCGGATGAACCATTTTCAAAAGTCCCAAGCAAGGTGGCACCGTTTTGGGAGTGCGGCAATTCCTTTGCCTCTTTTTAATACCCGATTTGATAGACGGTTACCCTTTGACCCGTATCACTGACGTTCCGGGCTCTGATGTTCACCGCTCCCCATTCGCCTTTCCCGCACCCTGAACCTTCCTGCCATGACATTACAACCGCCTCTATACTGCGTTAGGCTGAAAACAAACATTCAACGTCGAATAATCCACGTTGGATGTTGAACGTTGAATGTTCGATGTTCTGTTCGCGAAAAAAAATTAAAATTTCACCCTAACGCGGTATAATGATGAAACAAAAACAACGGGAATCAAACCATGAAGACCTTCATCAGCCTTGTGATCGGCGCCGTGCTGGGTGCGGCGGCGGTGTATGGGGTGCTCCGCCTGGTGCCACCGGCCGCCGCCCCGCCGACGGCCCACACCCCCGTTGCGGAGTCCGCAACGGCGCCGGCCAAGCCGTTGTGGACCTGTGGGATGCATCCGCAGGTCATCCAGGACCATCCCGGCAACTGCCCAATCTGCGGTATGAAACTGACGCCCATGCGCCAGCCCCCGCCGCCCGCTCCCGGGGAGGCCCGGGGCGCCGACGCCAATGCCATCCGCATCGATCCGGCCACCACCCAAAACATGAACCTGCGCACCGGCGTGGTGACGCAGGGGCCGCTACGGCGCGTCATCCGCACGGTCGGCAGCGTGGCGTTCGACGAAACCGCGCTGGCCGACGTCACCACCAAATTCAAGGGCTGGGTCGAAAAACTATACGTGGACAGCACGGGGAAACAGGTGCATCAGGGCGAGCCGCTGTTCGAGATCTACTCGCCGGAACTCTACAGCGCCCAAGTGGAATATCTGCTGGCGCTCAAACAGGGAGAAGGCGGCGCCAATCTGCGCAACAGCGCCCTGACCAAACTGAAATTTTTCGATATCTCCGATGACCAGATCGCGGAACTGGAAAAGACACGGCAGGCCAAAAAGACGCTGAAGGTGCTGGCGCCCCGAGACGGCATCGTCATGCAGAAAGACGTTGTCGAGGGGCAGATGGCCGACGCTGGCATGAAGCTGTTCCGCATCGCCGATTTGGGCACGGTCTGGGTGTTGGGGCAGCTGTATGAGCAGGATCTGCCCTATGTCAAACTGGGCCAGGAAGCGGCGGTGACGCTGCCCTACCTGCCGGACCGCGTCTTCCGGGGACGCGTCACCTACATTTATCCGTCCGTGGACGACCAGACCCGCACGGTCAAAGTTCGCATGGAGTTCCATAATCCCGGGTACCAGCTCAAGCCCGGCATGTTCGCCACCGTTGAATTGCGCTCCGAACTGGCCAAGGCCGCCATCCTGGTGCCGGAGGAGGCGGTGCTGCGCAGTGGCGGGACGGACACAGTGTTCGTGGTGCGTCCAAGCGGCGGGTTTGAAGCACGGACCGTCATTCTGGGCCCGCGAGCCGAGGGCGGGTTCTATCAGGTAAAAAACGGGGTGACGGCCGGCGAGAAGATCGTCCTCTCCGGCCAGTTCATGCTGGATTCCGAGAGCCAGTTGCGCGAGGCCCTGGCCAAACTGGGAACGGGGAACGGAAAGGACGGAAAAACGGAAGCAACGGGAAAGACGGAAGATGCGACTTCGGCGGCGGACGAGGCGGAAAACGACGAAGATGAGGCGACAGCACCAGCGGCGCCGGCCACTGTTTACGTCTGTCCGATGCCGGAACATCTCTCGGTCAGCTACCAGATGCCGGGCAAGTGCCCGCTGTGCGGCATGAGTTTGGTGCCGGTGACGGCCGACACGCTGGCCCGGCTCCAGCCCGACCAAGAAAAAGTGGCCTATTACACCTGCCCCATGCCCGAGCATGCCGACGTCCACGAGGCCAAGCCCGGCAAATGCCCCAAGTGCGGCATGACCCTGGTGCCGGTGGGAAAGTGACCTAGATGAGTACGACAGAAAAGGCAATCCAGAGCGGCAAAGGAATTGCCGCACTCCGAAAACAGTGGCTCCTACAAATACAAACGTCACAGTAAACGGACCGACTATTTTGGAGTGCGGTAATTCCTTTACCGCTTTTGGGTTGCGATCTGGAGAAACGCGGCCATGCCAAACACCTCACACATCATCGATTGGCATCATGCACCGATTCATAAACTATGTGAAAGCGGTACGTATATGGTGACGGCTGGTACCCATAACAAGGAACCTCTATTCAACACGCCCGAAAAACGCAACATGCTGATGGCCGAGTTCTTCCGGTTGGCATCGGAATTCCAGTGGGAACCACAGGCGTGGGCCTTCATGATCAACCATTACCATGTTGTCTTGATGTCGCCACAACAGGCAGATTCCCTGTCGGCATTCATTCAAGAATTGCACCGTATCACCGCCAAACACGTAAATGAAATCGACCAAACATTGGGCCGAAAGGTCTGGTTCCAGTATTGGGACAAACGACTAACGTTCCATGAATCATATTGCGCCCGCTTGAAATATGTGCATGAGAACCCGGTGCATCATGGGGTCGTGCGCGAAGCGGAAGAGTACCGGTGGGGATCGGCATATTGGTTCAAGCAACATGCGGATTCGGCTTTTCAGAAAATGATCGGCAAATTCAAGACGGATCGGCTGAATATTTACGATAGTTTTTAGCAATCCAGAGCGGCAAAGGAATTGCCGCACTCCAAAACGGTGCTTTCTGCAAATACAGACGTCAGACCAAACAGACCAACCATTTTGGAGTGCGGTAATTCCTTTACCGCTTTTTAATTGGGAATCCTATCCATGCTCCGTGCCATCATTGATTTTTCATTAAAAAACCGCGCCCTGGTGCTGCTGCTGACGGTGGCGGTGGTGCTGGGCGGGGTGTATGCGGTGCGGAACATTCCGCTGGACGCAATTCCGGACCTGTCGGACACCCAGGTGATCATCTACACCGAGTGGCCGGGGCAGGCGCCGCAGCTGGTCCAGGACCAGGTAACCTACCCGATCACCACCAAGATGCTGTCCGTGCCCCGGGCCAAGGCGGTGCGCGGTTATTCGTTCTACGGCTTCTCGTTTGTCTACATCATTTTCGAGGACGGCACCGACCCCTACTGGGCGCGTAGCCGGGTGTTGGAATACCTGAGTTCGCTGGGGGCGTCATTGCCGCAGGGGGTCACCCCGGCGCTCGGCCCGGACGCCACCGGGGTCGGCTGGGCGTTCATGTACACGCTGAACTCGGACCGGCGCGACCTGGCGGAACTGCGCTCGCTCCAGGACTGGTATATGAAATATCAGCTCGCCGCGGTGGAGGGCGTCGCCGAGGTGGCCTCCGTCGGCGGTTTCGTCAAACAGTACCAGGTGGCGGTGGACCCGGTGAAGTTGCGGGCCTTCAACCTCTCCATTAATGACGTGGCGATGGCGGTGCGGCGGTCGAACGGCGAAACCGGCGGGCGTTCGATCGAGATGGCGGAAAAGGAATTCATCCTGCGCGTCCGCGGCTACATCCAGGGGGTGGCGGATTTGCGCAAGGTGGCGGTCGGCCTGGGGCCGGCCGGCACGCCGGTGCTGCTGGAACAGGTGGCCAATGTCCAGCTCGGGCCGGACATGCGCCGGGGCATTGCCGAACTCAATGGCGAGGGCGAAACCGTGGGCGGCATCGTGGTCGTGCGCTACGGCGCCAATGCGCGCCAGGTCATCCTTGACGTCAAAAAGAAACTGGAACTGGCAAAACAGGCGCTGCCGCCGGACGTGACCGTCACCGTCGCCTATGACCGCAGCGCCCTGATCGACCGCGCGGTGCGCACCCTGGAAGAAAAGCTGGTCGAGGAAAGCCTGGTGGTGGCGCTGGTCTGCATGCTCTTCCTGCTGCACTTCCGCAGCGCGCTGGTGGCCATCATCATCCTGCCAATTGCGGTGCTGGCCTCGTTTATCATCATGTACGCCCAGGGGCTCAGTTCCAACATCATGTCCTTGGGCGGGATCGCCATTGCCATCGGCGCCATGGTGGATGCGGTGATCATCATGATCGAGAACGCGCACAAGCATCTCGAGCGTGACGGCGGCCAAAAACCGCACTGGCAGATCATCCGCGACGCGGCGGTGGAGGTCGGGCCAACGCTGTTCTACTCGCTGCTGGTGATCACCGTCTCCTTCATTCCGGTGTTCACCCTGCAGGCGCAGGAGGGGCGCATGTTCAAGCCGCTGGCCTTCACCAAGAGCTATGCCATGGCGGCGGCGGCGCTGCTCTCCATCACCCTGGCGCCGGTGCTCATGGGCTGGTTCATCCGCGGACGCCTGATCCCGGAGGAGAAAAACCCGTTGAACCGCCTGCTGGTCTGGCTGTACCATCCGCTGCTGGACCTGGTCATCCGTTGGCGCTGGTGGGTGATTGCCGTCGCGACGCTGCTGGTGGCCCAGGTATTCTTCCCGTGGAATCGCTGGGTGGTAAACAACCTGCCCGAAGGCCCGTTGCGCACCGCCGCCATGCAGGCCGGCCGCGCCTTCCCGTTCCAAAACCTGGGCTCGGAATTCATGCCGCCGCTGTACGAGGGTGACCTGCTCTACATGCCGACCACCTTCCCCGGCATTTCCCCGACCAAGGCGCGCGAACTATTGCAGCAGACCGATAAGATCATCAAAAGCTTCCCGGAGGTGCATCAGGTCTTCGGCAAGATCGGCCGCGCCGAGAGCGCCACCGATCCCGCGCCGTTCGACATGATCGAAACCACCATCATGCTCAAGGACGAACAAGAATGGCCCGTGGTGGCGATCAAGGACCCGATGACCGGCACCGTGGCGACCCATCGCCGGCGCACCCCGGACGAGCTGGTGGACGCCCTCAACGCCGCCATCCAGTTCCCCGGCCTCACCAATGCCTGGACCATGCCGATCAAGACCCGCATCGACATGCTCGCCACCGGCATCAAGACCCCGGTCGGAATCAAGGTCGCTGGCGCCGACCTGCCGACGCTGGAACGCATTGCCGCCGAGATCGAGGCGGTGGTGCGCCAGGTGCCCGGCACCGGCAGCGTCTTCGCCGAGCGGGTGATGGGCGGCAACTACATTGAGTTCGAGATCAACCGTGACGCCATCGCCCGCTACGGCCTGCGCACCGGTGACGTGCAGGAGGTGCTGGAGGTCGCCCTCGGCGGCATGCCGCTGACCACCACCGTCGAGGGGCTGGAACGCTACACCATCAATCTGCGCTATGACCGTGAATTCCGCGAAAACATGGAGGCATTGCGCGAGATCGCCGTGCCAACGCCCGGCGGCGCCCAGGTGCCGCTGGGGCAACTCGCGACCATCAAGACCGTTCGCGCCCCCATGGGCATCAAAAGCGAGGGTGCCGTGCCCAACGCCTGGATCTACGTGGACGTCAAGGGCATCGACGTCGGCACCTATGTGAAGATGGCGCAGGCCGCCGTCCATGAGGCCATGGCCAGCGGCGCGGTCAAGCCCGCGCCCGGCACCACGGTCTTGTGGAGCGGCCAGTATGAGTACATGCTGCGCGCCAAACAGCGGCTGCTGATGGTCGTACCACTGACCCTGCTGATCATCGTCTTCATCCTCTACCTAAACACCCGGTCCTGGATCAAGACCGCCATCGTGCTGCTGGCCGTGCCGTTCTCGCTGATCGGCGCGTTCTGGCTGCTCTACCTGTGCGGCTACAACCTGAGCGTGGCGGTATGGATCGGGCTGATCGCCCTCGCCGGCCTGGATGCGGAGACCGGCGTGGTCATGCTACTCTACCTTGACCTGGCCTACGCCGAATGGAAGAAGAAAGGGTTGCTGACCGGCCCGGCCGGACTGCGCGACGCCATTTATCACGGCGCCGTCAAGCGCGTGCGCCCCAAGGCGATGACCGCCGCCGTCATCATTGCCGGCCTGCTGCCGATCCTGTGGAGCCACGGCGCCGGCGCCGACGTCATGAAGCGCATCGCCACCCCGATGATCGGCGGCGTGGTCACCTCCACCGCCATGGAACTCATGGTCTACCCCGCCATCTTCTACCTGTGGCGCCAGCGCCGCCTGCGCAACCGCGAGACTGTCTGATTCGTCGCCACGGCCGCCGACGGTAACCGGTCTCATCTCTCCATCGTGCCCAGTCCGTCCATACGCTATAGTATGCCCCGGTTCCCGGTCCGGCCCGGCGGCAATGATGTTGGCTGCGGCCGTTCCACCCACAGTGACCGGCACCTTTTTTCGCACCATGGCTGACGACGACGACGAACGTCCTGACAAACCCGAGCTTGCGGAGTCCGCCTCTGGCGAGGCGGAAGCTGAGACTGACACCGTGGCCGCCGACACCCCGGCGGCCGCCGCCGACGGGGCCGCGCCCGCTGGCGAGGCCGCCGTGCCCCTGTCCCCCACCGCCTGGATGGAGGGCGAGGACGGACTGCGCGACCTGATGGCGCGCCATTTCATCGAGTACGCCTCCTATGTCATCAAGGAGCGCGCCATCCCCGATGTCAACGACGGCATGAAGCCGGTGCAGCGCCGCATCCTGCATGCCCAATACGAACTGGATGACGGCCGCTTCCACAAGGTGGCCAACATCATCGGCAGCACCATGCGCTACCATCCCCATGGCGATGCCTCCATTGGTGACGCCCTAGTGGTGCTGGCCAATAAGGAATTCTTTATTGACAAACAGGGAAACTTCGGCAATATCCACACCGGCGACCCCGCCTCCGCCGCCCGTTACATCGAGTGCCGCCTGAGCCCGCTGGCGCGCGAAGTGCTGTTCAATCCCGAAATCACCGAGTACGTGGATTCCTACGACGGCCGCAACCGCGAGCCGGTCACCCTGCCGGCCAAGGTGCCGGCCCTGCTGATGATGGGCGCCGACGGCGTGGCCGTGGGCATGACCACCAAGGTCTTTCCCCATAATTTCACCGAACTCTTGCAGGCTCAGATCGCCATTTTGCGCGGCGAGCCATTCCAGGTCCTCCCCGACTTTCAGACCGGCGCCATCATGGACGCCGCCGAGTACGCCGACGGCCAGGGCCGGGTCCGCCTCCGCGCCCGCATTGAGGTGGTCAATGACAAGACCCTGGTCATCCGCGAGGTGCCGTACAGCACCACCACCGAATCGCTCATCGCCTCCATCGAGGACGCGGTCAATCGCGGCAAGCTCAAGATAGCCTCGATCAACGACTACACGGCCGAAAAGGTCGAGGTCGAGATCGGCCTGCCCCGCGGCGTCTACGCCGATGAGACGATCAAGCGCCTCTACGGCTACACCAGTTGCGAGATCAATCTCACCTCCAACCTCACCGTCATCAAGGACAACCGCCCGGTCCAAATGACCGTGTCCGAGGTCTTGCGCCACAACACCGACAAGCTGGTTGAAGATCTGCGCCGCGAACTCGAAATTGAGCTGGGCAAACTCAATAACCGCTTTTTCGAGAAAAGCCTGGCCCAGCTCTTCATTGAACACCGCATTTACAAACGCATTGAGAAAAGCGAGACCTTCGAGGCGGTCCAGCACGAAGTCCGCACCGGCATGGAAAAACTGCTCGCCGAGTATTTCGTGACCCATGCGGAACGGTTCCAGATCCTGGAATATCACGGCAAAACCATTGACATTCCGCCGCCCCAGACCCGCGCCATCACCGACGCAGACATCGCCAAACTCCTGGAACTCCAAATCCGCCGCATCTCCCTGTTCGATATCAGTCGCAACCAGCAGGAAATCGACGACATCCTCGCCTTGATCGGCGTGGCCCAGGACAACCTGCGCCATCTCACCCGCTTCACCATCAAGTTCATCCAGAACCTAATCAAGAAATACGGACACCTCCACCCGCGCCACACCCAGATCGGCGACCTGGCCGAGGTCAATGTCCGCGAAGTCGCACTGCGCAATCTCAAGGTCGGCCACGACAAGTCCGGCCAGTTCGTCGGCTACGGGATCAAGAACTCCAACAAGGATCAGGACCCGCTGACGTGCAGCGAGTTCGACCGCCTCGTCCTGCTGCGCAATGACGGCTCGTTCAAGGTCGTCCCAGTGGCCGAAAAACTCTATGTCGGCCCGGTCAAGCAGGTCCTGCTGGCCGACCGCGACCAGCTCTATTCCGTGCTGTATCGCGACCGCAAGAGCGGCGTGTATTACGCCAAACGCTTCCGCATCGACAGCTATATCATGGACAAGGAATACCACACCCTGCCGGACAATTGCCTGATCGAGGCGCTCTACACCAACTACGGCGTGGTCATCAACTGCGAGTTCGCGCCGAAGAAATTCCAGCGCACCACCAACGTTGAAGTGGACTTTGACACCATCGAAATCCGCTCCACCAGTGCACGTGGCTTCAAGATCACCGACAACGAGATTGTCCGCGTCATTCAGACCAAGCGCGGCTCCCCGACGCCCCAAGGCGGCGAGGAAGAACCGCCACCCGCGTCCCCGATTGACGGCAATCCCACACCCACCCCCGCGCCGGCGCCATCCGCTGCGCCCGAACCCGCCGCCACCCCCACTCCCGAACCTGAACCCGTTGCGGAATCCGCACCGGCACCGGAAGCCGCGGCACCGGCCAAGCGCGGGAAAGCCGCCCCGGCTAAAAAAGACGGAAAAACCGGAAGCGACCGCGAGACGAAAACGGCGCGAAACACCGCGTCTCCGCCCGCCACCAGCGGCCGGCGCAAGGGCGTCCCGCCAGCCCCCCCCGCATCAACGACGGAAGCGGCGGACGAGCGGCCCGAAACGTCCAAGGCACCCGAAAAAACTAGAACGACCACGCCCGCCGCGCCCCCCAGTGCCGAAGAACCCGCACCGCCGTCGCCAGCCCCCCCCCCGAAGCCCGCATCCTCCACGGCACTCTTGCCAATGCCCGAGATCGTGGACGATCCCCCCACACCACCCGCACCCAAAACCGTCCGCACCCCCGCCAAACCCCGCCCGCCCAAACCCGCCCCCACCCCCCGCACCCATATCGACGAAGACACCCCGTTTTTCCTGGAATAATAAGATGCTGGGAACCCCCTTTTAAGGAAAGGCGGTTCCCAAGCCCTCCGTCAAACCTTTTTGTACCTTTGCGGATTCCGCAGGCAGCCTCCTCTATCACCGTCATGGTCTGTCGCACGCG
>CAITYL010000132.1 GCA_903896595.1 uncultured Lentisphaerota bacterium | reverse complement strand
GCCGTTGCGCAACAAACCACGATTAGACAACAGAGGGCGGCCTGCGAAATCCGCAAAAGGGCACAAAAAGGTTTGACGGAGGGTTTGGGAACCGCCTTTCCTTAAAAGGGGGTTCCCAACTATTTGTCACATCCCCATGTATCCGGTGCCGGTTGCGTCTGGTCGGGTATCGGGTATATTGAGTATTTTCATTAAACACGCGCGCCGGGAACCGGTGCGGCATCACCAGGGTATGGAGACAACACCATGGGTTCGGTCAAGAAGAAGCGCCTGAAGAAGATGGCCAAGCACAAGCGGAGCAAACTCCTGAAGGCCCAGCGCCACAAGAACAAGTAAGCATTTTCCGCGCAGTCCGTTCTGTTGTGCGGTTGGGGCGCATCCCTAGGCTGTGGCCGGAGTTCGGCTGGCGGGCTTAGGGCGGCGCCCTTGACTTTTCGGGGCTGTTCATGCCATGAAACCGGTTGGAGCCATCGCCAACATATCGCTAACGCGGAGACGGGCCCGGCGGATTTTGGCGCCGCCGTTCCTGGCCGGGGTATGGTTGTTGGCGGCGTCGCTGGCCGGGGGGGCGGGTCTGCCCCCGCCGCCCCCGGACTTGTTGTTGACCGCTTCCGGCGCGGCCACGGCCCAGGCTTGGCAACGGGCTGGCTGGGGCTTTTATCTGCAACTGTCCGCGCGTCCGCCGCGGTCGGACGATGCCGCCACGGCGCCGCTCGCGCCCGGGCTGCGCTTGGGCGGGCCAGTGGTGGCGCAGCCGTTTCCTGGCAGCGTTCCCGAGGACGCCCAGACCACGCCTGCCCCTTTGGAACCGCCGGTGGCCGTCGTGCCGCCGTTTTTGGCGCACTATCTGGCGGCCCTGCGGTTGCAACCCGATTCGCAGTCGCTTCTCGAACTCACCCTGGGGTCCTTGGCGAGCGGGGTGCGCCCGGCAACCCTGATCCATGAACTCCGGCATTTGGCCGCAGCCAATCCCACCGCTGGCAATTTGCAGGGGATGCTGGCGGCCTTGCTCGCCATGGACGGCCAGGGGGGCGCGTCCGTCACCATTTTGCGGCGCGCCGTGGCCGGGACGGAGTGGACGGACCCGCGGTTGGTCCGGCAACTGGCCGAGAGTCTGTGGCTGCTTCACCGCTATCCCGAGCTGTTTGAAGTTTTAGATGCGGCATTCCGGCATCCCGCGCCCAGCCGGGATCTGAATCTGCGCACGGCCGCCGCCAGTTACTGCCGGCGCGCCTTGGACGTGCCGGCTGCGGCGCGCGGCGGCATCAGCGATGGGAAGTTGCACAAGCTCGCCCGCCGCCACGTTCAGGCGGCTCTCGATCTGGCGGCGGGGTCGGAGGTGGAGGAGGCGGACAGCGGGCAGGTGCTGGCGCTGGTCCGCGAGTTGCAGGAACAGGAGTTGCACGCCAAGGCGTTGGAACTGCTTGATGTGCTGGACCAGGATGATCCCGAGCTGGCCGACCAAGTGGATGCCCTGCGCGTGGAATCGCTGCTGAAACAGGGACGCCCGGACGAGGCGGGCAAGCTGCTGGAAGCGCTCAATCGCCGCATTCAGGCGCCACCCCCGGCGGCGGCCAATGCCGGGCTTGACAAGACGCCCGTGCAAAGCCGGCACGGCTATGAAGCGTTGCGGCGCGCCCTGGCGGCCAGCATGCGCCGCGAAGAATCGGCCAATGAACAGGTCGGCCAATTGTTCCTGGAGATGAAACGTCCCGAGGAGGCGATGGCGGCCTTTGAGCGCGCCCTCCGGGTTGCTCCGGACGACTTGCGCCTGCGTCTGATGCTCGGGCACCTCTATGCCGGCCTGGGCAAGACCGACCAGGCCGTGGCCGTGCTGGCGCCGCTCCCGGACCGGCTCCCGCAAAAGCAGCTGTTGCTCAGCCGTATCTGTTTGGCCCAGGACAAAATCCCCGAGGCCGCGCGCCATCTGGGGCTGGCTGAAGAGGCGGCGGTCAAGGCGGGCGACCAGCGCTTCTTCGACAAGGGCTTTTACCTGTATTACGCCAGCCTGTGTGACCGCCTTGGCGCCCCGGACCGCTGTTTGGAACAGGGCGAAAAGGCGCTGGCCTTGGACCCGGACGACGCCGAGTGCGCCAATTTTGTCGGCTACACCCTGGCCGATCTCAAGCGCGACTTGCCGCGGGCCGAAAAGCTGATCCGCCAGGCCGTCGCCGCCGAGCCGGACAATGCCGCCTATCTCGACAGTCTGGCCTGGGTCTGCTACCGCCGCGGCCGGTTCGATGACGCCTGGGAAGCCATCCGCCGGGTGTTGGACGCCTGGGGCGACGAAAAGCCCGATCCGATCGTGCTTGAACATGCCGGCGACATTGCCGTCGCCAAAGGCCTCCTTATCGAAGCCCGCGAGTATTACGCCAAGGCGCTCGCCGCCGGCGCCGCCAAGCCCGCCCCCATCAAGGAAAAACTGCGGAAACTGCCCGGCGCCCCAACACCTAAACCGTAATCTTCAGCCTGACGCAGTATAATTCACCGCGAAAGAACGCAGAGAGCGCAATAGAAAAGCACGGCCTAAGCTGAATTATTCATGAGAACGGACCGGTGTGTGCTGTGAAGTTTTTCTCCGTATCTCTCCTGATTTCTTCTGTTCAAATTCTCTTTGATGATCTAGGCTAACCGCTCAACCCCTCAACCCCTCAACCACCCAACCCCTCAACCCCTCAACCACCCAACCCCTCAACCACCCAACCACCCAACCACCCAACCGGTCCCCACCATGCCCCCCGTCCTAGAACCCAACCTGGAATCAACCCGCAACGCGTGCAAGCTGTGCACGCCGTTGGGGG
>CAITYL010000131.1 GCA_903896595.1 uncultured Lentisphaerota bacterium | reverse complement strand
CGGCCTCTTTGTTTTTACTACATGATAACTCAAAAGGGGGTTCCCAACCGACATAATTGTCATACACCCACCAAACACCAGCCGGGTGCGTTCGACAACGGTTTTTCGCGCGTTATAGTGGGAATTCGTTTTTGCTTGGATTCATTATTGGTTTTTAAGGAGTTATCCGCATGGGCAATCAGTACAACAAGAAAATCAAACAGGCGCGGCGGAAACGGTACATGCAGCGGGTCAAGGAACGGGCCCGCCTCGCGGCGCGCAAGCAGCACTAACGCGTTGGCGGCAGGATCCCCGAGTGATTCGGCGGTTTCGTCCTGTCGCCCGTGCGTGCTGAATATTGATCTTTTTACCGGGGCAAACCGCCTGGCGAGGGTAGCCGTGACCTTGCCAGCGGTGGTCTGTGTTTTTTGCGGCTCGTCCCATCAACCCTGTTTTGGTCAACCGCAATTTCCTTAAGGAGTCTTCCCAACGATGTCAACGAAGTACGTGTACACCTTCGGCGGCGGGGCCGCTGAAGGCAGCGCCAGCGACAAAAACCTGCTGGGCGGCAAGGGTGCCAATCTGGCCGAAATGTGCTCGCTGGGCATTCCCGTGCCGGCCGGCTTCACGGTCAGCACCGAATGCTGTACCGCCTATTATGCCAATGGCTGCTCCCTGCCGGCCGAGCTGACCGACCAGGTCACGGCCGCCCTGCGGCAAACCGAAGTGATCATGGGCATGCAGTACGGCAACCCGGAAAACCCGTTGCTGGTTTCCTGCCGCTCCGGCGCCCGCGCTTCCATGCCCGGCATGATGGACACTGTGCTCAATGTCGGCCTCTCCTCCGCCACCGTGCCCGGCATGATCAAGAAAACCGGCAACCCGCGCTTTGTCTGGGATTCCTACCGCCGCCTGATCATGATGTACGCCGACGTGGTGATGGAGAAGGCGGAAGGGCTGGAGCCCGCCCTGGGCAAAGGCATCCGCAAGATTTTGGATGAAAAGCTCGACGAAGTCAAGCACCAGTACGGCTGCAAATCCGACACCGACCTCAGCGCCGAACAGCTCCAGGCCCTGGCCGAAGACTTCAAGGCCCTGGTGCTCAAGCACCTCGGCAAGCCGTTCCCCGACGACCCGATGGCCCAGGTGTGGGGCGGCATCGCGGCCGTGTTCAAGAGCTGGAACGGCAAGAAAGCCGTCTCCTACCGCCGCATCGAAGGCATTCCGGACGCCTGGGGCACCGCCGTCAACGTCCAGGCCATGGTGTTCGGCAACATGGGTGACGGTTCCGCCACCGGCGTGGCCTTCACCCGCGATCCCGCCACCGGCGACAACAAATTCTACGGCGAGTGGCTGGTGAACGCCCAGGGCGAAGACGTCGTGGCCGGCATCCGCACCCCGAGCCCGCTCAACGACGACACCAAGAACGAGCAGAACAAGCACCTGCACAGCATGCAGGACGCCATGCCCGGCACCTACCTCGAATTGGACGCCATCCGCACCAAGCTCGAGACGCACTTCACCGACATGCTCGACATCGAGTTCACCATTCAGGAAGGCAAGCTGTGGATGCTGCAGTGCCGCGTCGGCAAGCGCACCGGCACCGCCGCCCTGAACATGGCCATGGACATGCTCAAGCAGGGGCTGATCGACAAGAAGACGGCCGTCCTGCGCCTTGACCCCAAGCAGCTCGACGAGCTGCTCCACGACATCATCGACCCCAAGGCTGAAAAGGACGTTCAGCCGATCGTCAAGGGGCTGCCCGCCGGTCCCGGCGCCGCCTGCGGCGTGCTGGCCTTCACCGCCGAGGACGCCGTGGCCGCCCAGCGCGCCGGCAAGACCTGCCTCTTGATCCGTGAAGAGACCAATCCGGAAGACGTCGAAGGCATGCGCGCGGCGATCGGTATTCTGACCGCCCGCGGCGGCATGACCTCCCACGCGGCGCTGGTCGCCCGCGGCTGGGGCAAGTGCTGCATCGTCGGCGCCGGCGGCCTGCACGTCGACGTCAAGAACAAGACCGCCAAGATCACCGGCACCGACATCGTGCTCAAGGAAGGCGATGTCATCACCCTCAACGGCACCAAGGGCCATGTCTACTTGGGCGCCCTGCCGATGATCAGCGCCTCCGAGAACCCGCGCTTCCAGAAGTTCATGAAGATGGCTGACAAGTTCCGCAAGATGGGCGTGCGCACCAACGCCGACACCCCGGAAGACGCCAAGATCGCCCGCAGCTTCGGCGCCGAAGGCATCGGCCTGTTCCGCACCGAGCACATGTTCTACGGCGTCGGCGCCGACCAGCCGTTGTTCCTCCTGCGCAAGATGATCCTCAGCAAGACGCTTGCGGAACGCAAGGCCGCCCTGGCCGAGCTGTTCCCCTTCGTCAAGAAGGACATCAAGGCGACCATGGAAGCCATGGACGGTTTCCCGGTCACCTTCCGCCTGCTCGACCCGCCGTTGCACGAGTTCGTGCCGCAGAGCGCCGAGAAACAGGCCGAACTGGCCCTGGCCCTGGGCATCACCGCCGCCGACATCCAGAAGCGCGGCGAGGACCTCCATGAGTCCAACCCGATGATGGGTCACCGCGGCGTCCGTCTCGGCGTCACCTATCCGGAAGTCAGCGAAATGCAGATCCGCGCCATCTTCGAGAGCGCCGCCGAGATCCTCCAGTCCGGCAAGGCCTGCGTGCCCGAGATCATGGTCCCGGTCACCTGCGATGTCTCCGAACTGGAGTTCACCAAGAAGATCACCGACCGCGTCCACGCCGAAGTCCTCGCGAAGTACGGCCTGGCCGAAATGCCGTACAAGTACGGCACGATGATCGAGATCCCGCGCGCCGCCCTTCTCGCCGACCGCATGGCCCAGACCGCGCAGTTCTTCTCCTTCGGCACCAACGACCTGACCCAAATGACGTTCGGCTTCAGCCGCGACGACATCGGCGGGTTCATGAACGAATACCTCGACCAGAAGCTGCTCGCCGCCGACCCGTTCCAGACCATTGACCAGGACGGCGTGGGCCAGCTCATCGAGATGTCGGTCAAGAAGGGTCGCAAAACCCGGCCGGACCTCAAGGTCGGCATCTGCGGCGAACAGGGTGGCGACCCGGCCTCGGTCGAGTTCTGCTACCGCTCCAAGCTGAATTACGTCAGCTGCTCGCCGTTCCGCGTGCCGATCGCCCGCCTGGCGGCCGCCCACGCCGCCATCAAGGCCAAGAACAAGAAGAAGTAAAACCACGCGCCGCGGACACCGCGCGGCCGGGATCGCGTTCCCGGTCGCCGGCCGCAGCCGCGCTGACTCCACCGACGGCGGAACCGGGCAACCGGTTCCGCCGTTGCTGTGTTGGGAACCCCCTTTTGAGGAAAGGCGGTTCCCAAACCCTCCGTCAAACCGGTTTGTGTCTTTTTGCGAATTCCGCAGGCCGGAGGGAACCAATGGAAAACCAACCCAAAATGACGCCGGAACTGTTCCATCGTTGCCAGGACTGGTTTGAGACATATGCCGCCGGGTTTGCCGGGGCGGACGGCGCGCTGCCGCCGATGCAGCAGCTCAAGCTGGAGCACACCCGCCGGGTCGCCGCCGACGCCCGCGCCATTGCCGCCGAGGCCGGCTGGGATGCCGGCGCGGTCGAACTGGCCGCCGCCACCGGGCTATTGCACGATGCGGGCCGCTTCTCCCAGTACGCCGAGTTCCGCACCTTCGAGGACCGGCGCTCGGTCAATCACGCGGAGCGCAGCCTGGCTGTGGTCGAACAGGCCGGTATCCCCGCCTGGCTGGCCCCGGACGAGGCCGCCATCCTGCGGGACGCCATCCGCCTCCACAACCGCCCCGCCATTCCCGACGACATCCCGGCCGCCAGCCGGCCGTTCGCCGAG
This sequence comes from uncultured Lentisphaerota bacterium, assembly GCA_903896595.1. Lineage (GTDB taxonomy): Bacteria > Verrucomicrobiota > Lentisphaeria > Oligosphaerales > CAITYL01 > CAITYL01. The sequence continues at coordinate 21,938 of CAITYL010000131.1, read as the reverse complement.
TTGGTGCGTGATGCGGACAAGCTGGATATTTTTTACATCTTCGACGACGCACTGAGCAACGACCGCCTCAGCCTCTACCCCGAAATTGTCCTGCATGTGCGCCTGGAAGGCCCGCCCTCGCCCGCCGTGCTTGAGGCCTTCTTCAAGCGTGAACCGGTGCATTACCACGCCATTCAAACCGTGAGCGACTTCCTTATCGTGCAGTTGCTGTGGCTGCATGAGCTGCACTTCCGCCCTGCCCTGCGCCGGGTCGCCGACCGCAACACCATCGCCCGCCTGGGCCGCCACCTGCCACCCTTCCCCGAACGGGAGGCCGTGCTTGCCCTCAGCCACCGCGTACTGGCGGAACGGCTGGACGAACATTAGGTCGCTGAAGATGGATAGCGACCGAATGCCAGTTGGTATAAGCAAAAAAACAGTATTAAAGCGGTGTCGAGCCACCGCCACTCAAAAGATTCCGGCCACGGCCGGAACCGGTGAAAACGCCCTTATTGAAATCACTTCTCCGGCTGCTGGCGGAACTCCACCACTTCGCCGTCGGGGCCGCGGAAATAGGCGACCCAGACGCCGGGGCGGAATTCGACCGCCTCCCCCAGCATCTCCAACCCTCTCTGCTTGAGGTCGCGCAGATGGGTATGAATGTCGTTCACCTCGAAACCGACATGGGAAAAGCCGATGTCACACTGCCGCATCTTGGGAGCGAACGGCTCGCCGCGAGGGTGGCTGTACTCGAAGAGTTCCAGCACCGTGTCGCCGAGCTTGAGATGGACGATGCGGCACTTGGCGCCCGGAATGCCGACCACGCGCGCGATGCGGTCATCGGCAATATCCAGCTCCATCAATACCTGCATGCCCAGGTAATCGCGGTAAAAGGCCAGGGACCGCTCCAAGTTGGTGACACTCAATCCCGCGTGACTCATGCTCTTGATCATCGGATGCCTCTCCTTCCGCGGCGGCCGCGGGTTTTATCATTATGAGTGAACTCGTAAAAAAGAACGTCTTTACTGTAGGAGCGGGGTTGAACCCCGCTGGCGCCACTGTTCCAAGGTACGCCCCACAACGGGCGACACGCCCGTTCCTACAGAATGGTCATTCCACGTAAAACTGATTTTGTCTGACGTTTGAAAGCAGCCCTGCATTTTCGAATTTTCAGGAAACGCCGGAGCCGGCGTTTCCTGAAAAGAATTCGGCCATGCCGACCGCGTTTTTCCGGGCCACTTCAATATGTTCCTGCAACAGTTGCCGGGCGGTCCTGCGGTCACCGGAGAGGATCGCGTCGAGAATGGCCACGTGATTTTCCAGGGCGTCCCGGGCCTTGCCGAGGTCCCGTGAGCCGATGGCCTGAAAGACCCGGACCCGGGCCAGCAACTTGCCCAGCAAGTCTTGCAGCAGCGGACTGGCGGCAGCGTTCAAAATGGTGGCATGAAAGAGCGTGTCCAACGGCTCCTCATCGCGGAGCAGCCGGCGCTCGGCACGGCCTTGACAGGCGACGATTTTCGCCCGCAACTTCGCGAGTTGAACGCGGTCGAAGGCGTCAAACGCATAGTCCAAAGCCAGTGTCTCCAGGCGCACCCGAATGTCGAAAATCTGCTGAATGTCACGCTCGGACAAGGTGCAGACATAACAACCGCTCCGCGGCACCAGCCGTAGCAGGCCATCAACCGCCAGCTTGGCAATGGCTTCCCGAACGGGCGCCCGGCTGATCCCGCGGGCATCGGAGATCTCCTGCTCGGTGATGCGCTGCCCCGGCCGGAGGCGGCCGTTGACAATGTCGTCAAACAGCCCCTGGTAAACACCGTCCGACAGCGAATCATGATGGATGGGACGAGAGGCGCGCATAGTGAAAAATATACCCGGAGGTGGTTTTAGAAGCCCCCGGGGGAGTGTCCGGTGTTCAGTGTTCGGCGTTCGGGGAACATCCAACATCCAACATTGAACGTCCAACGTTGAAGAGAAATTGGATGTTGAGCGTTGAATGTTGGATGTTCCTCAAAGTTGCCGCGTGGCGGCTTGGCGGATGGTGGCTTTGATCTGCTCAAGTGACGGCAACGACGCGGCCTCGGCCCATTTGGAAACCGGGGTGGGAATGTCGGCGGCGGTGACGGTGGCGATCGGGCCGTCGAGCTGGTCGAAAAAGCGCCGCTGGCACTCATAACCGATCCGGGCGCCGATGGAATTGCTGGCCGGCGACTGTTCGACGATGACCAGGCTGCCGGTCTTGGCAAACGACTTGCCGATCAAGGCATAATCGATGTCCGGCATGCTCACGGTCCGCAGGTCGACGGCCTCGACGGAAATACCTTCCGCGGCCAGTTCCGCGGCGGCCTGCGTCACCAGGGTGGTCGCAAAGGAATGGGTCAGCACCGTCACGTCGGAACCGGTGGTCATTAACCGGGCTTTGCCGAAGGGGATGTGATAGTCGAGATTTTCCGGCACCTCGCCGACCTGGTTGTACTGTTCGTGGTGTTCCACAATCAGGACCGGGTCATTGCAGCGCATGGCCGTGTTGAACAGGCCGACATAATCGGCGGCGGTGGATGGCACCACGATCCGCCAGCCCGAGAACAGGGCGAACAGCGCGGTCGGATCCATGGAGTGCTGGCCGCCGTAGCCACAGCCGACGGCGATCCGGGTCCGCACCACGACCGGCATCTCAACCTTGCGGCCGCCGTACATGTGACGGAGCTTGCCGATCTGGTTGAACAATTGGTCGGCGGCGACCAGGGCAAAGTCCGGGAACATGATCTCCACCACCGGGCGCAGCCCGTTCATGGCGGCGCCGCCGGCCAGACCGCAGAAACCGGCCTCCGAGATCGGGGTGTCCAGCACCCGGCCGGGAAAGCGCTTGGCCAACCCCTTGGTGGCCAGGTACGGGCCGCCGGTCATATGGCCGACTTCCTCGCCCAGCACGAAGACGGCCGGGTCGTTCTCCAGCCAGCGGCCGGTGACCGCGGCAATGGCCTCGACATATTTCATTTTCTTCCGCTCGCCGGGGACGTCTCCGGGCTCCGTGAACGCCACGCCGGCGAACTCCGCACCGGAACCGCGCAGCCCTTCCGCAATCGAGGATGGCGCCGGCAGCAGCGAGGTTTTGATGGCGCCAGCCTCAACGCAGGTTCCGGTGGCTTCCACCACGATGCCGGCCACCCGCTGCTGAAGCTGGGCGTCCTGCGCCGCGGTCAGGAAACCGCGGGCCAGCAGGTCGCGCTTGAAGGTTTCCACCGGATCGCGCTGCTTCCACTCCTGCTCCTCCTCACGGGAGCGGTAGCCAAAGGCGCTGCCGGGAATGTCGCCGGCATGGTGAAAGTCACGATAGGTCTTCATCTCGATGAACACCGGCGGGGCGTCGCCACCGCGCAGCGCCTGGGCGGCCTCGGTAATGGCGGCCTTCACCGCCAGCACGTTGTTGCCATCGACGACCCGGCCGGTCATGCCGTAACCGGCGGCGCGAACGGACAGCTCCGTCACCGCCGAAGATTCCGCCAGCGAGGTCGCCACCGCGTAGCCGTTGTTTTCCAGTACATAAATGACGGGCAGCTTCCACAGCCCCGCCAGATTCAGCGCCTCGTGGAACGCCCCCTGATTGGTGGCGCCGTCACCAAAGAAAGAGACGACCACGTTGCCGCTCTTCCGATATTTCTCGGAAAACGCCGCCCCGGCCGCCAGCGGAATGCCGCCGCCGACAATGGCATTGGTCCCCAGCACGCCGATCGTGGGATCGCACAGGTGCATGGAACCGCCGCGCCCCCGGCAGCAGCCGGCATCCAGCCCCATGATCTCCGCCAGCAGGGTCGCCATCGCCTGCTTCAGCGCGGCGGGAAGTTCGTCCGTCACCGCATCGAATTCCGGCGCCAGATGGAAGGAGCAGGCCTTGGTCAGGTACTGGTGATGCGCCCGATGGGTGCCGCCGATGCCGTCCGTTCGGCGCAAGGCGGCCATGGTGCCAACCGCCACCGCCTCCTGGCCGATGCTGGTGTGGACCGGGCCGTGGATGAGGTTGTTCTTCTTCAGTTCCAGCAAGTTCTGCTCAAACCGCCGCACCAGATACATCTGGAACAGCAGGTTCCGCAGGGCGACCGGCGACAACGCCGCCCAATCCGTCTCGTCCGCTACGACTTCCGCCCAGTCAAAGACGGGCTTGAGTTTTTTGAGTTTGGCCATGGTTTTTCCCGCTCTTTATTTACGGCAAACTGACACATCTTTTTAAGTTCTCAAGGCACTAGGCAACGGGTTGGATGAAAATGGTCTTGTGTTCGGTGAAGAATTCGATGCCGGTCTTGCCCGCCTCGGGAATGCCGTGCCCCGAGAGCTTCACCCCGCCAAAGGAGAACTGCGGCTCCTTGTAGGCGGTATGCATGTTCACATGGGCCAGCCCGGCTTCGATGCGGTTGACAAACTCCATCGCCCGCGCCAGATCCCGGGTATAGATGGAGGCGCCCAGACCGTAACGGACGCCGTTGGCGATCGTGATGGCCTCCTCGAAATCATCAAAGGCCATCACCGCCAGCACCGGCCCAAAAATTTCTTCCTGGGCGATGGACATCTCCGGGGTGACGTCCGTGAACACCGTTGGCGCGACAAAGCAACCGGCGCCCTTGCCGCCATCCATGAGCTGTTGCCCGCCGCACAGCAGCTTGGCCCCCTCGGCTTTCGCCTTCTCGATGCCCTTCAGCACGCCCTTCAATTGCGCCTCGCCGCAGACCGGCCCCATGGTGGTGGCGGCCTCCGTGCCGGCACCGACCACGATCTTGGCCACATGCCCCTTGAGCAGCTCCAGGAACGGCGCCAGCACGCTGCGATGGACAATCGCCCGGCTGGTGGAGATGCACCACTGCCCGGCGCAGGCAAAGGCGGCCAGCGCCGCCGAGGCCGCCGCCGCTTCGAGATCGGCGTCCGCCAGCACCACCAGCGGGTTCTTGCCGCCCATTTCCAACTGGGTGCGCTTCAGCCCCGGCGCGGCCTTTTCATGGATCGCCATGCCCACTTCCGTCGAGCCGGTAAAGGTGATGGCATGGATGTCGGGATGGGTCACCAGTTCGTCGCCGATCAGCTTGCCGGAACCCGTGACCAGATTGAGCACGCCGGGCGGCAGGCCGGCATCGACGTAGAGGCGGACGAATTCCACCCCCGCGCCGCTGGTCAGCTGGGCCGGCTTGAGCACGCAGGTGTTGCCCGCCATCAGCGCCGGGGTGATCTTGCGCGCCGGCACGTTGAAGGGAAAGTTCCACGGCGCGATCACCGCCACCGGACCGATGGGCCGCCGGATCTGGTAGGCCAGCACCCCGGCCTGGGCCGTCGGCAGCATCTCGCCGCCCAGCCGCACCCCCTCGTTGATCTGAAATTCCATTTCCTTGATGGCGGACACCACCTCGCCCCGGGCTTCCTTGAGCGTCTTGCCGTTCTCGGCCGTGATGACCGCGGCAATCGCCTCGACCCGTTCCTTCATCAGCTGCAGGGCGCGGTTGAGATGTTCCGCCCGCTCGTAGACACTCAGGCGCGCCCAGGCCGGAAACGCCTGCTTGGCGGCGGCCACGGCCGCCCGGGTGTCGGCCAGCGTCGATTTCTGAAAGCGCGCCGTCACCTGCGCCAGGTCGGCCGGATTGCGCTGCTCGTAGGTTTCGCCCCCGGCGGAGGGCACCCAGGCGCCATTGAGGCAATTCAGGTGGGTGACGGACATGTCATGAGCTCCCAAGTTCGTGGTGCGGCGGCGGACGGAAAGATTGTCGATTGTCGACAATTGCCACTTCCCCAACATAGCACCTTCCGGCGGCCCGGCAAGCGGTCATGACCGGTGGCGGCGGACGGGTCAGACGTTCTGAGCTTGGCCGCCCGCGCGGCGGACCGCCTGGATCAGCGACTGGATCTTGGCGTGGTCTTTTTTGCCCTTGGCCGCTTCGACGCCGCTGCCGACATCCACCGCCCACGGCCGGACTTGGGCGACCGCCGCGGCAATGTTCTCGGGGGTCAGCCCCCCGGCCAGCACCAGCCGCCGCTGCCGGGCCACCGCCGCCGCCAACTCCCAATCGCACACCGCGCCGGTGCCGCCCCGCTGCGCGCCGCGGACCGCGTCCGCCAAGACCGCCGACGCCGGATGCGCCGCCGCTCGCGCCACGTCCTGCGGCGTCCGCAACGGCAACATCTTCCAGACTCGCTCCGGACCAAGGCGTTGCACCAAGGAATCCGGCTCGTCTCCGTGCAGTTGGATCACGTCAAAGCCGCACTCGGCCACCGCCGTCTGGATCTCCGCCTCCGAGGCATCCTGGAACACGCCGACCAGCCGCGGTGGCGTTACCCGGTCCGCCACCGCGCATGCCCGAATCTCCCGGATGATCGCCGCGGCCTGCCCCGAGGTCACCTGCCGCGGCGTGCCCGGCACCAGCACGAACCCCAAAAAGTCCGCCCCGGCCGCCAACGCCGCCAAAGCATCCCCGACATTCGTGATCCCGCAAATTTTCACCAAAACCGCCATCCCCATCTCCTGACTACGCCATGTTGGGAACCCCCTTTTAAGGAAAGGCGGTTCCCAAACCCTCCGTCAAACCGTTTTGTACCTTAATGCGGCGGACGCTTCCGCCACAAGCAGTCACGCACAAATGCAATGGTTTGCCAGAATCGCTTGTGGCGGAAGCGCCCGCCGGTTTAAGATTCAAAAGTTTTAGGAAGGGGGTTGCAGAGTGAACATGTGAACGACCCGGCGGGGCCGGGACTGCGAAGCGCGGAGCGCGAGGGGATCACCCTTTTCCAAAAGGGTGGCCCCAATATTGTCAGCGGCGGTGGCCGCCGGGGTGGAAATGGGCGGTCATGGCGTCGTCGCGGAGTTCGTCGAGTTTGACGCCGGGATGGGTGGCGCGCATCAGGGTTTCACCAATCAGGAAGGCATCGGCGCCGGCGGCGCCGAGGGTGGCCAGGTCGGCGCCGGTGCGGATGCCGCTCTCAGCCACGGCCAGACAGCTGGCGGGAATCTCCGCCAGCAATTCCGCGGCGGCATCGAGACTGGTCTGAAAACTGCGCAGATCCCGGCTGTTGACCCCGACCATCGTGGCACCGGCCCCCAGCACGCGCTTGAGTTCCTCATGATCATGCACCTCGGCGAGCACGGCCAGGTGCAACTGGTCCGCCAGGGCGTGCAGACTGGCGAACTCCGCGTCGGTCAGGGCGGCCGCAATCAGCAGAATTGCCGAAGCGCCCCAGGCCCTGGCCTCTAAGATCTGATACGGGTCAAAGATGAAATCCTTGCGCAGTGCGGGAATAGCCGCATTGGCCGCCACCACGCGCAAATATTCGGGACTGCCCTGAAACCAGCGGGGCTCGGTCAGCACCGACAGCGCCGCCGCTCCGTGTTCTTCCAGCTCGGCCGCCAGGCTGACCACGCCGAAATCGCCGCGGATCAGCCCCTTGGACGGCGAGGCGCGCTTGAGTTCGGCGATCACCCGCGGCCGGCCGTCCGGGGCCGGCCCCAGGGCGGCCCGGAAATCATGGGGCACCCCCAAGGCCAACGCCATCTCGCGCAGACGCGCCTCCGGCAGCCGCTGTTTTTCCAAGGCCAGATCCAAACGGGTCCGGTCAATGATTTGAGTCAGGATATTGTTCATGAGAAGAGGTTGTTTTCGAGGAAGTATAGAATATAGGAGGCTAGAATTAAAGACGGTGTTCAGGTTTCGGGGTTCGGTTAATAAAATGCCCATGTAGCAAAGCGATCGCATCGCGCTCTTTGGGCAGCACTTTTTTGATTTGACGGGCTGCAAGCCCTTTGCTACAGAAGTACGTTCGCGTTTCATGCTGAATTCTGGCTTCTGAATTCTAACTTCCAGGCTCGTATCTTTCAGTTTCCGTCACGGGTGCATGAAACCAGGGTTTCGAGTTTGGCGCGGGCGGCGCCGGAATCGAGGGACTGGGTGGCAAGCACGAGGCCGTCTTCGAGGCGGTCGGCCAGTTCACCGGCCACGATGGCGGCGGCGGCGTTCAACAGGGTGATGCGGCGCGGCGCACCGTCCTGGCCGTCGAGAATGGCGCGCAGGATTTGGGCATTCACTTCAGGGCCGGCGCCGGTCAGCGCGCCGGGATCGTCGCGGTCGCCGAACAACTGCTCCGCATCCAGCTCATAAGTGCGCAGCGTGCCGTTGCGGAGTTCGCAGACGCGGGTGGCGGCGGTGGTGGTGATCTCGTCCAGGCCGTCCAGGCCGTGGACCACCAAGGCGCGGCGCACGCCGAGGTCGCGCAGAGCGGCGGCAAAAGTCTCCACCAAGTCCGCCGAAAAGACGCCGAGCACCTGGCCGGTGGCCCCGGCCGGATTGGTCAGGGGGCCGAGCATGTTGAAGATGGTGCGGAAGCCCAGTTCCCGGCGTACCGGCGCGGCGTGTTTCATGGCCGGATGACACTTGGGCGCGAAGAGGAACCCGATGCCGTGCTCCTGCAGGCACTGCTCCATGACCAGGGGGTCCGCTTCGATATTGACGCCAAGCGCGGCCAGGACGTCGGCCGAGCCGCAGGCGCTCGACACGGCACGGTTGCCGTGCTTGGCCACGCAGACGCCGGCGCCGGCGGCGACCAGGGCGGCGGCGGTGGAGATGTTGAAGGTATTGGCGCCGTCGCCACCGGTCCCGCAGGTATCCACCACGGCGCGATGGCCGGCCTGGACGCAACGGGCATGGCGGCGCATGCCGGCTGCGCCGGCCGCCAGCTCGGTCACGGTCTCACCCTTCAGCCGCAGGGCGGTGAGAAAGGCGGCGATCTGCGCCGGCGTGGCCGCCCCGGTCATGATCGCCTCCATGGCGGCCGTCATCTCCGCGGCACTCAAGTCCCGGCGCGCCATCAGGCTGGCAAGTATGGATTGCATGGGAACGGTTCCTTAAAAGGCGGCCGAATGAGATAGGACCATTGGGACCAGTAGGACCATTAGGACTCTTGGGACAACCGGCCGCCCGACCCCATAAACGCCACCGGTTATTAGTTGCCGGCACTCCGGGCGTCCTAATCGTCCCAATGGTCTTAATGGTCCCACTGGTCCTAGCCGGCAACGGGTTCTGTGCCTGTACATCTGTACTCTCTGTAATAAAACGTTGGTCAAGTGATCGCGGGTTTGGCCAGTTCCAGAAAATTGGTCATCAGGCGCTTGCCCGAGGGGGTGAGGATCGATTCGGGGTGGAACTGGACGCCGAAGACAGGGAATTCCCGGTGGCGCACCCCCATGATCTCGCCATCCTCAGCCTTGGCGGTGATCTCCAGGCAGGCCGGAACCGTCGCGGGATCAATGGCCAGGGAATGGTAGCGCACCGCATTGAACGGTGACTTGAGCCCGGCAAACAGCCCCTGCCCCTCATGATGGATCTGGGAAGTCTTGCCGTGCATCAGGCGCCGCGCCTTGATGATGCGCGCGCCAAAGGCGGCGCCGATCGACTGGTGGCCCAAGCACACCCCAAGCAGCGGTACCCGGCCGGCCGCCGCCTGAATGAGCGCCACTGAAATGCCCGCCTCCGCCGGTGTGCAGGGGCCCGGCGATACCACAATGGCATCCGGCCGCCGCGCCAGCACCTCCGCCACGCTCAGCGCGTCGTTGCGCGCCACCACCACCTCCTGCCCCAGCGTCTGCAGCAGCTGCACCAGGTTGTAGGTGAACGAATCGTAATTATCTAGCATGAAGATCATCGTAGTACCCTATGGGAGTTTCAAGTGTTCAGTGTTCAAAACCCAAAATCAGAACGTCCAACATTCAACCTTTGCTTATCCGAGCCCGGAACGTTAGTGACGGGTCCCAAAAGGTTGCCGTCTCCCAAGAAAAGTGGCTTCTTTTTGACCGGTCACTTTCGCTTCCTGCGGTCGCTTCGTTCGCGGCTCGGATGGGCATCGATATTACGGATCGGAAGAGTGGCACCATGAAGATCATGAAGGGCATGAAGAATGGAGTTCCGTGAGCGCATGAGTTGAGTCTGAACCGGATCACGTTCAGCATTCAGCTTCGTTCTCGGCCCCTTCATGATCTTCATGTCCTTCATGGTGAAAAATTATTATAACACCCGAACACTGAACACCGAACATACGTTCCTGTTTTGGCTACAGCTCCAAACCGCGGGCGGCCAGTTCCATGGCACGGACCATGCCCCGGGCCTTGTTGACGGTTTCCTCATATTCGCGTTCGGGATCGGAATCGGCGACAATGCCGGCGCCGGCCTGAACAGCGGCCAGGCCGTCGCGCAACTCGATGGTGCGGATGGTGATGGCCATGTCCATGTTGCCGTCGTAGCCGAAGTAACCGACCGCGCCGCCATAGACGCCGCGGGGGTCGGGTTCGAGTTCGCGGATGATCTCCATGGCCCGGACCTTGGGCGCGCCGGAGAGGGTGCCGGCGGGAAAGGCGGCACGGACCAGGTCGAGGGCGTCGCGCCCCGGCTGCAGTTCGGCCTGGACATGGGAGACGATGTGCATGACGTGCGAGTAACGCTCGACGGTCATGAAATCGCGCACCTGGACGGAGCCGGGTGCGGCAACCCGGCCCAGGTCGTTGCGGCCCAGATCCACCAGCATCACATGTTCGGCACGCTCCTTTTCGTCGCGGAGCAGGTCGTCGGCCAGCTCCCGGTCCTCCTGCTCAGTGGCGCCGCGCGGCCGGGTGCCGGCGATGGGGCGGGTCTCGGCCTTGGAGCCGGTCAGCCGCACCAGCACCTCCGGCGAGGAGCCGATCAGGTGATGGTCGCCAAATTTCAGGAAGAACGTGTAAGGCGAGGGATTGACCAGGCGCAGGGCGCGGTAAAGGTCCAGGGGCGCGGCCGGCACCGGGGCGGTGAAACGCTGGGAGAGCACCACCTGGATGATGTCGCCGGCCTCGATATACTCCTTGCCCTTGCGCACCATCGCCTCAAACTGGTCGCGGCTGAGATTGGACTGGGCCTCCACCGGCCGGCCCGTGCCGCCGGTGCCGAGGCCGGCGGGTGGCGGCGCCTTCAGCTTGGCCTCGACCGCCTCGATGCGGCGGCAGGCCTCGGCGTAGGCGGCATTGGCATCGGCGAACTCGTCCGGCCGCACGCAGGCCACCACTTTCACGGTGTGCCGGACATTGTCAAAGATGGCGATTTGATCGGCCAGCATGAAGCGGGCTTCGGGAGTGGCCAGCGGCTTGGCCGGCGGTTTCAGCCGCGGCTCAAACTCGCGCACCGCCTCATAGGCGATGTAACCGACCGCGCCACCGACAAAGCGCGGCAGACCGGGCAGCGACACCGGCTTCACCTCGGCCAGCAGCGGCCGCAACGCGAACAGCGGTATGCCGTCGGTGAACGGCAGTTCCGCTGCGGGCTGGCCGTGGGTCTCCAAGGTGGCGCGGCCGTCGGCCACGGTCACCAGGGCGCGGGGATTGACGCCGATAAAGGAATAGCGCCCCCATTGCTCACCGCCTTCGACGCTTTCCAGCAGGAAGGCGCAGGGGTCGCCGGCAAAGCGGGCGAAGGCGGACACGGGGGTTTCCAAATCGGCCAGCTGTTCGCGGTAGACCGGCACCAGGGTGCCGGGCTTGGCGAGCTGACGGAAGTTGTCGAGCGAGGGTTGAAACATGGGCGTTCCTGCGGGCGTCAAGGCGTTTCTATGTATCGAAACATGACAACAACATAACCAGCGCCCAGGAGAATGCAAGCCAGCTAAAAACCACGGCGAGTTACCCCTTCGCTGTGTCGCCAACTCTATCCTGAATTATTTATGAATTTGAACAGGAGAAATCCGGAGAGAACGGAGAAATACTTCTCTGTGACCTCTGCGGCCTCCTGTTAAAAATCCACAACAAAAGGTTCCGGCTATGCCACAGGGCACAAACAGGTTTAGAAAAGGATGGGGCGCGGGGAAGGAAACAACCTTTCCTCAAAAGGTTTTTCCTTCCCCGCTGTTCCACTTTTTTCCACCGTTTCTCCCCGGATCAGGGTGCGGCCGTAATCCGGCAGCGCTGACCGGCGCGCAGGCGGAAGCGGAGGCGATGGCCGTCGCGGCGACAGGCCATGGCCTGACCGGCGGCATCGGTGACGTGCCAGTTCTCCCCGGCGTGCAACAGGGTGCAAGGCCCGGCGTGACTGGCCTGGAGCTCGGCCTGGACCAGGGCGCCGGCACGCCAGAGCAGGTTCACAGTGAAGCCGCCGCGGGCGCGCAGGCCGCGGCACTCGCCGGCGGGCCAGGCCGCCGGCAGCGCCGGCAACAGGTGCAATTCGCCGTGATAGCTTTGCAGGAGCATTTCCAGGATCGCCGCCGTGCCGCCAAAATTGCCATCGATCTGGAAGATGCGCGGCGGATGCAGGTCCAGGAGCGAGTCAGTGGCGAAATCCGAGATGAGATGCGTGAGGTGTTCCCAGGCCGGGGCCGCCTCGCCGAAGCGGGCGAACAGGCACGCCACCCAGGAGCGGCTCCAGCCGGTGTGGCCGCCGCCGTGGGACAGGCGCCGGTCCAGGGAGACGCGCGCCGCCCGCCACAGCTCCGGGGTCCGTTCCGGGTCCAGCAGGTCGCCCGGATAGACGCCGATGAGGTGGGACAGATGCCGGTGCCCCGGCTCGGGTTCGTTGAACTCCTGGTTCCACTCAAGCAGCTGGCCGTACTGGCCGACGGGCAATCGGGGCAGGCGCGCCGCCAGGCCGTCCCAACGGTCGGCCATTGCCCCGTCCACGCCCAAAATCCGGGCGCTGCCGCGGGCATAGTCAAAGGCCATGCGCGCCAGTTGCACGTCCATGGCCGAGGAGACGCCGAGGGTCACCGGCAGATCGCCGCCGCCGGCAAAGCGGTTTTCCGGCGACTGGGACGGCACGATCTGGAGCACGCCGGCGTCATCCGGCACCAGATAACTTTCGTAGAACGCCGCCACCTCCCGGAAATAGGGATAGGCATGATCGCGCAGGAAACGCTTGTCCAAACTGAACTCGTAATGCCACCACAAGTGCTGGGCCAGCCAGGCGGCGGCGCCGATCCAGACCGCCCAGCCATAGGACTCGGGAGTGCTGCGCGACCACGGATCGGTTTGGATCGGCAGCCAGATGCCATCGCAGCCGTACAGGTCGCGAGCCGCCTTGCGGGCATGGGGCACAAAGCGCTCCAGATAGCGGACCAGCGCCTCCACGGTGCCGGCCTGGTTGCCCGCCTCGGCCGGCCAGAAGTTCATCTGTAAATTAATGTCGTGATGATAATCCGCGCACCAGGGCGGCAGCAGTTCTTCGTTCCATTTGCCCTGCAGGTTGGGCGGCAGCTCACCGCGGGCCGTGCCGGCCAGGAGCAGGTACCGCCCATAATTGAAGTACAGGACCGCCAGCCCGGGATCGTCCTGGCCGGCGCGCAGATTGCGGAGCCGTTCATCGGTCGGCAGCGCCGGCTCCGGCACGGCGACCTGGAGTGACAGGGTTCCATATTCCTTGCTGTAGAGGGCGGCATGCTTGGCCAGCAGACGGCTCCACTCCGGGCGGAGCGGCCAGGCGGCGGCGGCGCACTCGGCGGCCGGGGCGCCGTTCTTGGCGCTGGTGCCAACGGTAATGGCCACCAGGGCGTGGGTGAAACCGGTGAGGCGCAGGCCGCCCGCGGCGGCCACGGCGACGGCGCCGTCATGTGCCAGCAGGCGCGCCTCGACGCGAAACCCGATGCCGTGGTCGAACTGCCCGTCCATCACCAGCTCCGTGACGCTGCCGGCATGACGGAGGAAGCAGCCGGGATCGGTGATACGGTCCAGCCAAAAGCGGCCGTTGACCGGGCCGTCGGCGGTGAGGTGGACCAGGATGAGGTCGAGATCCAGGCTGGCCAGGCACTGGCGGACGATGCGGCGCGGGCCGGCCGTGTAACGCACGGTGACCAGGCCGTCGACCAGATTCAATTCCCGGTGATAGTCCTGAACCGCCGCGCCGCCATGCTCCAAGGCGAAGCGGAAATCGCCGGCCGGCTGATAGTTGTCCACCCGGCATGGCTGTTCGTTGCCACGTATGCCGCCGGGACCGCCGAACAGGTCGTTGCCCAACCGGGTGCCCTCCTCGTAACGCCCGGCCAGCAACAGGCTGCGGAGTTCGCCCAGGCGGGCGGCGTTCTTGGCCGGTTCGCGGTCGCGGTTGTTGCCGCGCCATAGCCATTCATGATTGAGGGCGATGCGCTCTTCGGCAATGCCGCCCAGCACCATGGCCGCCAGACGGCCCGTGCCGACAGGCAACCCCGCCATATATTCGCCGGCCGGCTGCCGGTACCACATCCGATCATGCATGAGTAATCGCCTCTTAATCCATTAACGGGTTTCGTTGCCTGCTGTGGCTGGGCGTTGGTCGCGCGGCGGAAACCTTCCGCCTTGCACGCGGCCCATATCATATCCCCCCCCAACGTGGCCGCAACCGCCCTTACACCGCCCCCGCCGCCCCGGGAGGGATGCTGGGGACAGGGGGAATGGCGCCATCTCCCGCCGGGGCACGCCCCTGGTCGAGCAGTTGCCGCACCTTACCCGTCAGCATGGCGGCGGTAAATGGCTTGTGGATAATGTGCCCCCCTGTTTCCAGCACTCCCAGGGGTGCAATCACATGGGTGGCATACCCGGACATAAACAAGCAACGGGTCGTCGGCCGAAGCTGTCGGAGCTGCTCCCACAGTTCCCGGCCATTCATGCCAGGCATCACCACATCCGTGACCAAGACATCAATAAGGCCCGGATGGCTTTTCGCCAGCGCCAACGCCTCTGTGGGCGAATTGGCCGTCAGCACCTGATAGCCCTGCCGAATCAGAAACCGCCGGGTAATGTCCAGAATCGCCGCCTCATCCTCGACCACCAGGATGGTTTCCGTTCCCGCGGTGGCTTTCACCGCCGTCGGCGATGCCGTCTCCTCCGCGTCCCCCCCGTTGCCGCTGACACTCCGGAGCAGATAAATCCGAAAGGTGGTGCCCCGCCCCGGCTCGCTCCGCACCACAATGCCCCCATGGTTCTGCTTGACAATGCCGTAGACGGTGGCCAGTCCCAGCCCTGTCCCCTTGCCCAGTCCCTTGGAGGTAAAAAAGGGTTCAAACAAATGGGCTTGTGTCTCCGCATCCATCCCGCATCCCGTATCGCTCACCGTCAGCAGGACATAGTCCCCCGGGAAACAGCCCTCGCGCCTGGCGTCGTCCGCGTCCGTCACCGTCACGTTTTCGGTGGCAATGGTGATGGTGCCACTACCGGTAATCGCATCACGGGCGTTGACCGTGAGGTTGGTCAGGATTTGGTCGATTTGGGTGGGGTCCATCTGAATGTCCCACAGACCGGCGCCCGGCACCCAGCGCAACTGGAGATTCTCGCCGATCAGCCGTTTCAACATCTTCAAGATGTCGGGAATGACCTCGTTGAGCGCCAGCGCCCGCGGCCGGATCAATTGTTTTCGGGCAAAGGTCAGCAGTTGCCGGGTCAGGTCCGCGGAGCGTTGGGCCGCATGTTGAATTTCCTCCAAATTTTCCCGTAGCGGACTGGTGGTTGGGGTCTGATCCAAGGCCAGCGCCGCATGGCCCAAAATGGCCTGCAACATGTTATTGAAATCATGGGCCACGCCGCCGGCCAACCGCCCCACGGATTCCATCTTGCGCGCCTGAATCAATTGGCCCTCAAGCGTTCGCCGCTCGGTGATGTCCTTGTAAAAGGCAATGAAGCGGTCCGGACCGAGACGGGCGGCGGCCACCTCAACCCAGATCTCATGGCCGTCCTGCCGCCGGCACACCTTTTCAAACTGGTAGCGCCCCGCCTGCCCCAGTTCCTCGTAGGCGGCCTTGGCCTTCTCCACCCAGCCCGCGGGCGACAGGTCCCACACCTCTTTCCGCAACAACTCCGCCCGTGAATACCCCAGCATGGCGCAGGCGGCGAGATTGCAGTCCACAACCCGGCCGCTGGCGGTGGCCACCAGAATGGCGTCCGGCGCGTTTTCGACATAAGACCGGAAGCGCTCTTCACTCTCCCGCAACGCCGTTTCCGCATGGTAACGGGCCTCCAGATCGAGAAACAGCAGACACACCAGCAACTGGGCAACCGGATAAAGCAACAGCACCGGCGCCGCAATCTGCTGAAAGGTCTTGGCCGCCACGTTCGCCGGCAATGCGGCGAAGAGGAGGGCCAGCATGACCACATGCACCAGCAGGCCAAAGGCCAGCAGCCAAGGCACGCCCATGATCCACTCATGACGGCGCCGCCAGTAATAAAAAACCACCCCCAACAGGGCCGACTCGGCGATGACGCTAATCCCCATCACCATGCCGGTCCCGCCCAGCGACCAGCGGTAGATCCCCGCCGTCACGGCCGCAATGCCGGCAACCACCGGACCGCCAAACAGTCCCGCCACGCTAAGAATGATCGAGCGTCCGTCAAAGATCAGCCCCGGCGCCAGCTTGAGCGGGGTCATCATGCCGACCAGGGTCACGCCACCAAACAACAGTCCCGACAAGACCGGATACGACCACGCCCCCGGCCGGCACCGACGCATGACCAGGCCGTACAACACGCTCAACGCCACCAACAACCCGATATTGTTGATGAGGGTTAGAAACACCATTGCACGGTTCCCCCGGTCGCGCCATTACCCAGACTCAACTCACATAAGCCACAGGTCGGTTTGAATATAACCGCCGGCCGGCGCAAATGACAACGTGATCCGTGACGGCGTGACGCGTGAGAAAACCGCCTGACCCCGGACGGAAAGTGGGTGTCAAAACCACGGGGGGCGGATAGATATCTAGCCTGAATTATTCATGAATTTAAACAGGAGAAATCCGGAGAGAACGGAGAAAACTTCTCTGTGGCCTCTGCGGCCTCCTGTTCAAAATCAAAATTCTGTGATGATAAAATAATCTAGGCTAGAATGGCGCCCCGAGAGGGATTCGAACCCCCGACCACCGGCTTAGAAGGCCGGTGCTCTATCCACCTGAGCTATCGGGGCGGCGCGGCTGCGGTGCGGGCCGGCGGCCACGACACCCCCAACGCCGCCGGAACGGCCGGCGTCGGACGTGGCTCAATATAGCGAGGCTCCGGCAAAGCGCGCGGGTGGGACCAGGCGTGACGCGTGAATGCGTGACACGTGATATCCCAAACTCATTCTCTCACAAAGGCACGGAGACACAAAGAAACACCCCCCAGCGGAGTGCGGTGTCTCGGCGCCGCTTATGACGGCCGACCTCGAACGGCCATGCAAAATAGGCTCGGTTCGCACTTGGTCAGCGGGCGGCGCGGCAAGGTCCGCCAAAGACAAAAGGAAAGGCAGCAAACAACCCCCTCCCCCTCATTCCCACGTTCTGCTTTTCCTTTTGACCGTCACCACATCGGGTACGGCCAACCACGCTGCCACGGCTGAGTGAAGACCGAGGGCAGCGACGTCTCGGGCAGCAGATACGGTTGCAGCCAGAGGCCGATCAGTAGCAGCATGAAGACAAACACGCCGAAGACCACGGCCACCGCCTGCCAAAACGGCAGGTCATGCCACATCGCCTTCCACTCGGTCAGACACTCATGACCGCTGCGGGGGCACTCCAAATGCCGCCACCAAAGATCGGTTGCGGTTCTCATGGCGCACCTCCTTTCCTGTTCGTCCTTAACGTTCTTCTCCCCTTCCTATTATGATTATACACTCCCGTTAGATTTTTGGCAAGTCTGCGAATTCCGCAGGGTGCATGACAGTCTTGTCGGTTGGCCCGAGGATGGAATTAATCTATGGCGCCTATATGGTTGTCCATATATTATCCCCGCGCAGTTGCGTGCCGATTCCTCAACCTGCGCCATCCCGACACAACCCCGTTGAGGCATCGTTTGGCCAACCGACATAAGTGTCACGCACCCGTAAAAGCTTTTGAACAGGAGAAATCCGGAGAGAGCGGAGAAAAACTTCCCTGTGACCTCTGCTGTCTCCTGTTCAAATTAATTGGATGACGAGGGCGGCTGACCGCAAGAACCAAGCGCCTTAACCAAGCGCGCCAAGGCTTTGGCCTGCCAAATCACGAGGCATGAAAGGAGCACAGCCACCAAGGGTACCAGCATCGGATTCCAAAACTGATATGCCGGCCCCATGTAGTCATGCCGCATCATAAACTGGCCGGCGGCAACGGAGACCAGTTTGATCCCGGATGACAGCAGCGAGTAAAGGCCGATCAGCCGGATCCAAAAGGCGTAGTCGAACACCATGGCGGCCCCGGCCGGCAGAACCATGCTTTTTTGAGCGGCATCGGGAAAGAGCCGGTCCAAGAGGAACGGGCGCAGCAGCAGCAGCCCCCCGGCACAGGCCAGTTGCGCCAAAAACGGGGCCAGTGTCAGCCACTTCCCGATTTCCAACCCCCTCCCCGTGGTAGCGCCAAACGACATTTTTGCGATAAACCACGCGTTACAACCCGTCAGGAGGATATAGCTCGACTGCATCAGGAACCACAGTGCCAGCACCACCAGCGCGATATCCGCCAAGTCACGTTTGGTCAGGTTCATAACACTCCGCGCCGAGCTGGGGATCGGGGTTCCCAAGTTTCAGGGCATCTCCGCGAACTCCGCGGCTCCGCGTGAGACCGGCTTCAATTGGTGCGGCTCCGCGTTGCCGGTGGTGAAGCCGGCACGGCTCCAAACCTATAGGGCGTTTTGGCGAGCGACAAAGCCGGTGATCAGGCCGTCCAGGGTGGCGTAGTCCTCGGCCACGGGGAATTGGGGGAACTCCCGTTTCACATTGGCGGAGGGCCGAAAGAGAATGCCGAAATCGGCCGCGCCCAGCATGGTGGTGTCGTTGTAGGAATCGCCGCCGGCGATGACGGTGAAATTGAGGGCCTTGAAGGCGTTGACGGAGTGGAACTTGCCGTCCCGGATGCGAAGGTGGTAATCCACCACGTTGTCGTCGGCATCGGTTTCAAGGGAATTGCAGAACAGGGTCGGCGAGCCGAGCTTGGCCATCAGCGGGCCGGCGAATTCGTAATAGGTGTCGGAAAGGACGATAAATGGAAAGCGGGCACGTAGGCCGGCGACGAACTCGACGGCGCCGGGCAGCGGCGACAACGTGCCGATGACGCGCTGGATATCGGCCAGTTTCAACCCATGCTGGCGCAGAATGGCGAGCCGCCCGCGCATCAGCTGGTCGTAGTCGTTGACATCGCGGGTGGTCAGACGCAACCCGGGAATGCCGGTGGCCTCGGCCACGGCAATCCAGATTTCGGGGATGAACACCCCCTCCAAGTCCATCGCCACCAAGACGGGTTTGTTGGGCATAACGTGCGTTCCAGAAACGGCAGTGAAGACAATTTCGCGCGCCCGCTCGGTACGGATCAGACCGCTCGGACAGGTCCGATGAAAGCGGGCGCCGGGCGCGGCGGACAACGCTTAGGCCAAACCGGGAATATTCAGTCCCTGGGTGACGGCGGAGACACGGGCATTGGCTTCCTTCTTGACCTCTTCCAGGGCGCCGTTGGCGGCGGTGAGCACCAAGTCTTCGAGACCTTCCACATCACCGGCGGCGACGATTTCGCGGGCGATCTTCACCGACACCAGGGTGCCGTCGCCGCGGGCGGTGGCGACCACCACGCCACCGCCGGCGCTGAAGCTCTTTTCGAGGGTGGCCACTTCGGCCTGAACGCGGGCGATGTCGCCTTGAACGCGCTGGGCCTGTTTCATGATTTTGGCGAGATTCATTTGAAAGACCTCAGAGAAAGTGGTTCTTTTGGATTCACCACGAAGTCACGAAGAACACAAAATTGGATCGAAGGTGTTTAAAAAACGGACTCGTCGGGCGGCAGGTAACATAATCTCACGTTGTGCCACGAACATCAATCACGGTGGCGTCGAAGAGCTGGGCCACCTCCTGTACCAGGGAATTCTGCTCGACCCGGGCGCGGACCACGGGCGACGACACCAGGCGCGGCTTGCGTTCTTCCATCAACCGCTTGGCCAGCACGCGGGAATCGGGGGGTGCCCCGAGGCGGGCCAGACGGGAGGACAACAGGGACAGGGTCTCGGCTTGTTCCAAAACCGCAATCAGATCCGCCGCCAGATCGGACGGGAACCCGATGGTCAGCAGGTGGCGGGTCCACAGCATGGGGCGGCAACTGTCCAGGGCTGTGCGCAAGACCTGGCCTTCCGGGCCGAACGGTTCCAGGGCGGGCCGGAACTTGGCCCAAACCGCTTCGGCATCCAGCACGTCCCATTCCGAGACTTCGAGAACATTCGGCTCCCGCACCTGCGACGGCGGCGCCGCCGCGGGCGCCGGAGCGGCCGGCGGCGAAAGCGCGGCCGGCGATGCGGGCGCAACGGACGGCGGAGCCCGCACCGGCGCGGGCGGGGCTGGAGGGGGGGCCACCGGCGCCGGCGGGTTCGTCGGGACGGCGGGAGCGGGCATCGGGGCGCGGGGCGTTACGGGCATGACCATGGGGGCCGGAGCGGCCACGATGCGGGGGGGCGCGGGCGGCGGCGCGGCGACCGGCGGGCGGGAATCGGCCGCCGGAACGCCAGCCTCTTGCCAGCCCTGCAACCGCTGGATGACCTCGTCGATCGGAACGCTGTGGGCTTCACGAATGGTGCGGACCAGGGCGACTTCGAGAGCAATGCGCTTGTTGAGGGCATTTTTGACGAACGTATCTTGAGACATGACCGCCTCAAGCAGGCGCGGGATCAAGCCGGGACTCGCAACGGCGCCGACCTCGCGCAGATCATCCAGCTCGGCGGCACTGGCGTCCAGCAGGCGGCCGGGGTCCGCCAACAGCTGGCAGATCATGACGTTGCGCAAAAAGCTGGTGAGATCGGCCAGCAACTGTTCGAGATCACGGCCACGGTCGGCGAAGTCGTTGACCAACTGCACCAAGCCGGCCAAATTATTGCCCGCCAAGTCCAGAACCATGGTCTTGATTTCAGCGCCGGAGGCCAGGCCAAAGACCTCCATGACGTCCGGTTCCGCGATGGGCTGGCCGGTATCGCGGCCGCCATGGAAGGCAATCATCTGATCGAAGATGGATTGGGCGTCACGCATGCCGCCGTCGGCGGCGCGGGCAATGGCGGCCAGAGCGCGGTCGTCAATGGCGACCTTTTCCGCATCGGCGATATGGCGAAGCTGGCCGGCAATGAGGCCGGCGGGAATGCGCTTGAGGTCTAGACGCTGGCAGCGGGACAGCACGGTGGGCAGCACCTTGCGCGGCTCGGTGGTGGCAAATATGAATTTGACGTGCGGGGGCGGTTCTTCCAGGGTTTTGAGCAGGGCGTTCCACGCCTGGGAGCTCAGCATGTGGACTTCGTCAATAATGAAGATTTTGTAACGGCCGTGGGTGGGCGTGTACTGGGCGGAGTCGCGCAGGTCGCGAATGTCGTCCACGCCGTTGTGCGAGGCGCCGTCAATCTCGATCACATCCAGGGAATTGCCGGCGGTGATTTCCCGGCAGGAATTACATTCACAGCACGGTTCGGCGACCGCGCCGGCCTCGCAGTTCAAAGCCTTGGCGAAGATGCGCGCGGTGGTGGTCTTGCCAATGCCGCGGGGGCCGATAAACAGATAAGCATGTCCAACCCGCCCTTGCAAAATCGCATTCTGCAGGGTGCGGGAGATATGTTCCTGGCCAACCACATCGGCAAAGCGTTGCGGCCGCCATTTGCGGGCTATCACCTGGTAGGCCATGGGAGAAAAATTAAATGCCGTTGCCGTCCGGCCCGAAGAAACCGCGCACCCGAAGGTTTCGCTTAGAGCTGCTTGGTTCCCCACCTGACTCGGTTCACAATACTCCGTCACACGGGCTTCGTGCCGAAACGGCAACGACAGCAAACAATCTAGCCGGTCATAAGGCGTCCTGCAACCAGGTCGTCAAAGCGAGTACTGACCGTTTTGTCGGACGATATTGGGGCCACCCTTTTGAAAAAGGGTGCTCCCCCCGCGCTCCGCGTTTCGCAGTCCCGGCTCCGCCGGGTCGTTCACATGTTCACTCTGCACCCCCCTTCCTAAAACTTTTGTTTCATTTTGCGGATTCCGCAGGCCGCCTCGCGCGACAGGCCATGATTGGGG
>CAITYL010000130.1 GCA_903896595.1 uncultured Lentisphaerota bacterium | reverse complement strand
TTCCGCACCAGCGAGAGAATGGCCTCGCCCGAGTCCTGCGCCTGCTTCACCCCTTGGACCACCGTCTTGCTGCCATGCTCGGTGGCCATCACCGCGCGCCCGGTGGATTTCTGAATGTCGTTGAGAATCGTCCGCACCTGGCTGGTGCCCTGTTTGGACTGTTCCGCCAGGCTCTTCACCTCCTGGGCCACCACGGCAAAGCCGCGCCCCTGTTCGCCGGCTCGGGCCGCTTCAATGGCGGCGTTCACCGCCAGCACGTTGGACTGTTCGGCCAACGCATCGACGGTGGCGATGATCTGGCCGATCGCCTGGCTTTGCTCGCTGAGAGTGACGATGGTCGCCGCCACCGTCTCCATCTCGTCCTTCAGCCGGCCGATCAGGCTGCCGGTCTCGTCCGCCGCCTTCTTTCCGGCTTGGGCGGTCCGGGCCGTGCTCTGCGCCCGCTCCGCCATCTGCTGCGATTTCTCATGGGACACCCGGGCGGTCTGCTTCACCTCTTCGGCTGTCGCGGTGGTTTCATTGATCGAGGCCGCCGTCTCCGCGGCGGTGGAGGCGAACTCGGTGGTGGAGGCCGAGATCTCGCTGGCCGAGGTGGCCAGGGCGGACACCGCCTCCTTCAACTCCCGCACCTGTTCACATAAGCCGGTGCGCATGCGCCGCAAAGCATCCAGCAACAGGCCCGCCTCATCGCCCCGGCGCTCCGCTGCCACCGTCACGCCCCGCAAATCCCCGGCGGCGATCGTCTCCGCCATCGCCACCGCCGCGGCCAGCGGCCGGGTGATGTCGCGGGCGATCCACCAGCCCAGCGCCAAGGTCAGAACCAGGGCGCCCAGTCCCAACCAAAGGCCGACCAGCGCTCCCTGCGCCAAATTGCCCGTCAACACGGCAACCGACGCCGTAACCGTCTGATTGACCTCCATCCGCAAACCATGTTCAAGGTCGCTCAACTCGCCGAACCGTTGCCGCCATTCGGCCACCTTGCCCTGGAACCCGTCCATCCGGCCACCCTTAAGCCGTTCGTCCAATGCCCCGACCAGCGCCATCACCAGCTGTTTTTCCAACACTTCCACCCGCGCAAACGACTCCCGGATTTGGCGATACCGCCGGCGTTCCCCCTCGTTATGCGCCTGCCCGATCGCCGTATCCAGCAATTCCAAGGCGGCACCCGCGTTGCCGAGACCGCCTTTTTCCGTCGCCATCCCCGTCACCCGGTCGCGCAACGCCGCCAGTTCAAGGCGTGCCGCCACGTCCGTCTCCGGCGCGGCCACCAGCAACACCGCCTGCTCAAAGGCCACCGCCAACAGCGTCACCTGTTCCCCATTCTCCATGATCGCGTCAAACAACGGCAATCCCTGCACCGTGACTTGCCGCAGTTCCGCCTCACCTTCGCCCCCCTCTTTCCAGATATTGCCGACCACCACCCCCATGAAAAGGGCGGCCACCAACACCAGTCCGATGATCTTGCTACCGGTTTTGAGATTGCGCAACATGTCCATCTCCTCACGCTTAACGCGGCATGCTTCCGGCCGCATCTTTGACCACCAACCGCTCATCGCCCAGCAGGGCCGCCGCGTCCAACACCACCGTGCCGTCCGGCAGGACGCCCAATAACCAGGCCGCGCCCCCTTGAAACGCCGCCAACCCGTCAGGAGGAGGTGCCGGTGCCGCGGCCGGCCGGAACACGCCGACCATTTCATCCGCCAAGAGGCCGAACGCCATCCGGCCATCCCCCAGCAACACGGCCTTGTTCCGGTTGCTCAGCCCCCGTTCCGGCAGCCCGAACAACCGCTGCACATCCAGCACCGAATAGATCTCGCCGCGAACATGCAGGAGGCCGATCACGTAAGCCGGCGTCATCGGCACCGGGGTCAGCGCGGCCAGGGGCACCACCTCCCGCACCCAGCGCGTGTCCAAGGCATAGACCTCCTGCCCCAGGCGAAAGGCCAGCAACTCGCCGGTGATCGCCACCGGTGTTACATCAACCGCACGGCGGGCCAGGCGTACAGCACGCTCCCGCAACAACCGTCGGGCGGCCGGATCTTCCGGCAACCAGTCGTCCCACGCCGTCATGTCGCCGGCTGCAGTCATGCCATCGGACTCCTCTTCGCATTAACGAACCATGCCACACCAACCGCCCACCGTCAACCCCGCACTAGCCTAGATTATTCACTACTGTAGCTTAGGTCTTGCAGCCCGGCGGAACGTCGCCGCCGCGCTACAAGCGCTCAGCTACAGCAGACACCGATCTGTTTTCAAAAGTACCGAGGTTTTTCCAATAACCGGGAGCCGCCCGTCCTCGGGCGGACGAACCCGTCATCGTCGGAGACGTGTATAATTTGGCTTGGCAGACGGTGGCCCCATAAATTCAAGGCGGAACTGGTGTGACACCATCGAGTTCCGCCCAGGGATGGGCGGCTCCCGGTCCTGACATAACGCCGACCTTAAAAAGTGAACCTAACGCAGTATAACTATGGAGAATGGAGGAAAAACTTCTCTGTGGCCTCTGCGGCCTCCTGTTCAAAATCCAAAACCTGCGTGCGCTTCATGGCTTCGTGGTGAATTCGACCGTTTAACTATTAATAGCGTGCGGTAAGCCGCTGCAGTTTGTGCCCGAGATCACTGATCGTGGCGGCGGCGTTTTCCAGTTGCGTGGCGCTGGCGGCGTTCTGTTGTCCCGCTTGCCGAATAGTCTCCATGGCCAGGGTCACCTGATCCACCCCCACCATCTGCTGCTGGCTCGACAGCGCGATCTGGGTCGCCGCCGCCGCCCCGTCCTCCACATTCCGCACCAGCGAGAGAATGGCCTCGCCCGAGTCCTGCGCCTGCTTCACCCCTTGGACCAC
>CAITYL010000129.1 GCA_903896595.1 uncultured Lentisphaerota bacterium | reverse complement strand
GTGGTCCAAGGGGTGAAGCAGGCGCAGGACTCGGGCGAGGCCATTCTCTCGCTGGTGCGGAATGTGGAGGACGGGGCGGCGGCGGCGACCCAGATCGCGCTGTCGAGCCAGCAGCAGATGGTGGGGGTGGATCAGGTGACCTTGGCCATGGAGACCATTCGGCAGGCGGGACAGCAGAACGCCGCCAGTGCCACGCAACTGGAAAATGCCGCCGCCACCCTCAGCGCCCTGGGGCACAAATTGCAGCAGCTCACCGAACACTATCAGGTTTAAACGGCCACCGTCGTGGCCGGGAGCGGAGACCGCATGCCGGGAAGTGAAGCTGATTTTCTCGCCACGTTGCTGGCCACCTTTCGGGAGGAGGCGGCGGAGCATGTCCAGACGATGGCCGACGGCCTGATGGCGCTGGAGGCGCCGGCACCGGCCGATGGCGTGGCGGTGCTGCACCGCGTCTTTCGGGCCGCCCACAGCTTGAAAGGGGCCGCCCGGGCGGTCAATCAAAAGCCGGTGGAGGAGTTGTGCCAGGAGTTGGAGGGGGTGTGCGCGCGGCTGGAAAAGGCGGCGTTGCTGCCGGAGCCAGCCCTGTTGGACGTCATGCACCGGGGCTTGTCCCTGATCGAAAATTGCCTGGCGGCGCCGGCCGCCACGCCGCCGCCCGACCATCGTGGCCTCCGGCAGGAGTTGCGCGGGTTGGCCGCGGCGCTTCCGGGCGGCCGGCCGTTCAGCGCCGCCGCCGGTGCCGTTCCGGCGTCCGTTTCGCCCCCGGTTCCGGTGTCTGGTCCGCCGCCTGTTCCGCCGCCGCCACCGTCCGCTCCGGCGGCGCCGCCGCCCGAGCCCCCGGCGGCGGGCCACTCGCCGGACACCTTGCGGATTCCGCGGGACAAATTGGACGTGGTCTTGCATTTGGCCGAAGAACTGGTGGCGGTCAAGTTGGTCGTCCGGCAGCAGGCCGCGGAGTTGTGGGCCGCCGCCGAGACGGCGCCGCGGGGCAGTGGCGACACCGCCAGCCGGACCGCCTGGGAAGATCACCGGCAAACGTTGCAGCGCCTGGCGTCGGCCGCCCGGCGGGACGCGCGGACCACGGACCGCATGGTGGACCGGTTGCTGGAGGAGGTCAAAAGCTTGCGTTTGCTGCCGTTTGCCGCCGAATTTGGCGGCATGCCCAAGATGGTGCGTGATTTGGCCCGGACTCTGGGGAAAGAACTGGAATTTGAATTTGACGGCATGGAACTGGAGGCGGACCGCCGGATTTTGCAGGCGGTCAAGGATCCGCTCATTCACCTGTTGCGCAACGCGGTGGATCATGGCATCGAACTCCCGGAGGCGCGGCGCGCCGCCGGCAAACCGGCGCGGGGCTGGATTTCGCTGCGGGTTTCCCAGGTGGATGCGGGGCGGCTGGTGATCCGGATCGCGGATGACGGCGCCGGCATCCGGCTGCCGCTCCTGCGGGCCGCGGCGGTGCGTCTGGGCCTGATGGACGCCACCCAGGCCGAGCAGGCCACGCCGGCGGCGCTACGGGAATTGATGTTCACTCCCGGTTTCACCACCAGTCCGGCGGTTACCGACTTGTCCGGCCGCGGCCTGGGGCTGGCGATTGTCCGGGAAAAAGTGCGGGAAGTCGGCGGCAGCGCGACCGTGCTGGAGGGCGCCTGTGGCGGCACCGAGTTCGTGTTGGATTTGCCGGTGACCCTGGCCACCTTCCGGGGGGTGCTGGCGCGGGCGGGCGGCCGGACCCTGGCGGTGCCGACCCGCCATGTCGAGCGGGCGTTATGGGTGACGCGGGAGGCG
The DNA here is from genome assembly GCA_903896595.1 of uncultured Lentisphaerota bacterium. Classification (GTDB taxonomy): domain Bacteria; phylum Verrucomicrobiota; class Lentisphaeria; order Oligosphaerales; family CAITYL01; genus CAITYL01. The sequence goes on along the minus strand of CAITYL010000129.1, from coordinate 20,494 downwards.
ATTGTGCGGGTGGAGAACCAGCCGGTGGTGATGGTGCAGGGGCAGCCGGTGGTGGTGCGCTTCCTCGCCGAGATCCTGGACTTGCACCGCCCCCCGGAGGCCGGCGCCACCACGCATTTGCACCTGCTGGTGTTGCACGACGGGGTGCGCCGCGCCGCTTTCGTCGTGGAGGCCATTTTGCATGAACAGGAGTTGTTGGCCAAAGGATTGGGGCCGCAATTGCTCCGGGTGCGCCATCTTGCCGGAGCGGCCGTGCTGGGCGATGGCGAAGTGGTGCCGATCTTGAACGTGCCTGACCTGCTGGGGGTGGTGACGGCGGTCGATGCGGCAAGCCGGGGCGAGCTGACGCCGGCCGGCGGCGCTCCGGCGCCCGCCCGCATCTTGGTTGCTGAAGACTCGATCACCTCCCGCATCCTGCTGAAAAATGTCCTGGAAACGGCGGGGTACGGCGTGGCGGTGGCCGTGGACGGTGCTGATGCCTGGGCGCAGCTGCGCCAAGGCAAGTTTGCCCTGGTGGTGTCGGATGTCGACATGCCGCGCATGAACGGGTTTGTCCTGACCAGCCGCATCCGGGCCGAGGCCCGCCTGGCGGAGTTGCCGGTCATCCTGGTCACCTCGCTCGATTCGGTTGAGGACCGGGAACGGGGGATTGAAGCGGGGGCCAACGCCTATCTGGTAAAAAGCAGTTTTGACCAGGGCAATCTGCTGTCGGTAATAAGGGAGTTGTTGTGATCGGGAAAACGGATCAACCAGCGGTTTTTGGCGTGCTGGTCGTGGACGCCTCTCCCCTGACGCGGGCCCACTTGCGCACCCTCTTGGAAACGCAGGCCGACTGCCGCGTTCTGGGCGAAGCCGGGGACGGCGCCGGGGCCGTGGCGTTGGCAAAGGAACTGCGGCCCGCGGTGATTGTCATGGCCGTCCGTTTGGCCGCGGGGCTGGACGGGGCGCAGGCCACCCGGCAGATCATGGCCACCGCGCCGACGCCGGTGATTTTGTTCGGGGACGATCTGGACCCGGGCGACGCGCCACGGGTGATTGAGGCGATGAATGCAGGGGTGCTGGGCATTGCCCGCAACCCCGTCGGCCCGCTGGTGGCCCATGGACCGGGGCGAACCGAGGAGCAGGAGCAGTTTCTGCGGCAAGTCCGCCTGCTGGCCGGCGTCAAAATGGTGACCCGCCGCGATTTTCGTGTGCCCGCCCGGCCGCCCGCGGCGGCGGGGGGGGCAGGGGCGGCCGGGCCGGTGATGGCCGGACAGGCGGTGGATGTGGTGGCCATCGGCGCTTCCACGGGCGGGCCGGTGGTGTTGCAGACGCTCCTGACCGGGCTGGCTCCCGGGTTTCCCTGGCCGGTGCTGCTGGTTCAGCATATCGCGTCCGGGTTCGCCGCCGGTTTGGCCGACTGGCTGACCAAAACCACCGGCAAACCGGTCCGGCTGGCCGTGGACAACGAGGTGGCTGAACCCGGCCGGGTCTATCTGGCACCCGAGAACCGGCACATGGGTTTGACCCCGCAGGGCCGGCTGCGGATGAGCGACACCGCGCCTGAGTATCATATCCGGCCTTCGGTTGGCTATCTGTTTCGCAGTATCGCCGCCACGGGCTTCCGGGCTGCCGGTGTGCTTCTGACCGGCATGGGGCGTGACGGCGCCGCCGAGCTCGGCCTCATCCGGAATCGCGGCGGCCTCACCATTGCCCAGGACGAGGCGTCCTCGGTGGTTTTTGGCATGCCCGGGGAGGCCGTGCGCCTGGGAGCCGCGGAACATGTCCTGTCCCCCGCCCAAATTATTCGTCTACTCAACACCTGCGGCGACGCGGGCAAAGGTCCATAACGCACAAGAAAACGCGCTATCAACACGACCCCGCAAAATAATTTAAACAGGAGAAATCAGGAGAGAACGGAAAAAAACTTCTCTGCGGCCTCCTGTTCAAAAATCGCGAACATAAGTGTTCTGCGGTTCAATATTCGGCAATCTACGGTTTGAATTATGTTGTTCCCCCAACCTCGTCTAAGTGAACTTTACCAAGCCCTCTCATGAACACATCCCCTTTATCCGCCCCCTTGCCCGACGAGTCATTGCTGCCGCCCGCCGGCCGCATCCTAGTCGTCGAGGATAGTCAGACCCAGGCCATGATGTTGCATAACTTGCTGACCTCAAGGGGCTATTTAGCCGACGTGGTCTTCAGCGGCCCGGCGGCCTGCGACTACCTGGCCCGGCAGTGTCCGGCCATGGTGATCAGCGACATTGTCATGCCCGGCATGGACGGTTATGCGCTTTGCCGCCGCATCAAGAACGCCCCTGACACCAGGGCCGTGCCGGTCATTCTGCTGACCACCTTGTCAGACGTCGAGGACATTGTGCGCGGCCTGGACTGTGGCGCCGACAATTTCATCGTCAAGCCTTATGACGAGGAGGCGTTGCTGGCGCAGATTCAGTATGTGCTGGTCAACCGCCGCCTGCGTCAGGTGTCGAGCAGCAGCAGCACGATCGGGATCGATGTCTTTTTCGCCGGCAAACGCCATTACATCCAGACCGATCGCATTCAGATTCTGGACTTGCTGTTGTCCACTTACGACAAGGTGGTGCGCCAATACCGCGAGATGGAAGCCCTGCACCGGGATTTGGACCAGGCACATGAGGAGATTCGCACCTTGAGCGGCATGCTCCCCATGTGTGCCGGCTGCAAGAAAATCCGCAATGAGCAAAACGGCCAGTGGGAACCGCTCGAGAAATATCTGACCGACCATTCCGAGGCCAAGGTTTCCCATGGCATGTGTCCCGATTGCCAGAAGAAATTTGGCTGGGACAACGACCCGGCCTGACCGGACAAGAGAGGCGCTTATGGCCGCGAACAAGGCTATCGAAATTCTGATCGTCGAGGACAGCCCGACCCAGGCGGCCATGCTCGGGCATGTCCTGTCCCGGAATGGCTACGAGGTGCGCACGGCCGGCGATGGCGCCGAGGCGTTGCGCCTGCTGGCCGACTGGCGGCCGGCGGTGGTCATCAGTGACGTGGTCATGCCCGGCATGGATGGCTACGAGTTGTGCCGCAAGATCAAGGAAGCCCCGGCCACCCGCGACCTGGTGGTCATCCTGCTGACCCACCTGTCCAACCCCGAGGATATCATTCACGGCTTGGAGTGCGGCGCCGACAACTTCCTGACCAAGCCCTGCTCGGACGAGGTGCTGCTGTCGCGCCTCCAGTATATCGTGGCCAATCAGGACCTGCGCGGGGTGCGTTCCACCGAGGTGGGGCTGGATATCTATTTCCGCGGCCATCGCTATCGCATGACCTCCAATCACATGCAGATTCTCGATCTGATGCTCTCCACCTATGAGGAGGTGATTGAAAAAAGCACGCAGTTGGAGCACGCCAACCGGGACTTGCGCGAGGCGTACGCGGAACTGGAGGCACTCAACCGGCATCTCAAGGCGGAAATCGCCGAACGGCAACGGGTCGAGCGGGCGCTGGTCCAGGCCAAACAGCAGGCGGACGCCGCCAATCAGGCCAAGAGTGAGTTTCTCGCCACCATGAGCCATGAGATCCGCACCCCCATGAACGGCGTCATCGGCATGGCCGATTTCCTGCGTGACACCGCCCTGTCGCCGGAACAGCGGGAATGCCTGGACATCATCCGCCACTCCGCCGGCGCCCTGCTGACGCTGATCAATGACATTTTGGACTACTCCAAGATTGAAGCGGGCAAGTACGAGCTGCATCCGCAACCGTTTGAGGTGCGGCCGGGAGTGGATGGCGCCCTCAAGACTGTGGCCATGCGGGCGAGCCAGAAAGGGCTTGAATTGCGGTTGCAGGTCGATGAGGCGGTACCCGCCCGCCTGCTCGGGGATTGGGACCGCATCCGCCAGATTGTCGTCAACCTGCTGGGCAACGCCATCAAATTCACCGACCACGGCGCGATTACCCTGGCGGTCGGCGTGGATGCGGTGGCGGGCGACACGGTCGATCTTCATCTGACGGTGCGGGATACCGGGGTGGGCATTCCTGCCGACAAACTGGAGGCCATCTTCGACGCCTTTACCCAGGTCAGCGATTCCGTGGTCAAACGTCACGAAGGCACGGGGTTGGGACTGGCCATTTCGGCCCGCCTGGCGCGCCTGATGCAGGGACGGATTTGGGTGGAGAGTGTGCCGGGGACGGGTAGTGCCTTTCACGTGGTGGTCCGCCTTGGGGGGGGGGCTGATGAGGCGTCTCGGGCGGCCGGCCCGCCCGTCGCCGGGGCGGCTCCCGAAGCGCCGGAGGCGGTGGCGCGGCTGTTGCGTCGCCCGGTCCCGGCCCGGGTGCTGGTGGTTGAAGACAACCCGTTCAATCAAAAGGTGGCGGAAAAGCTCCTGCGGCGCTTAAACTGCGATGCCCGTTTCGCCGACAGCGGTCCCCAGGCGCTGGAACTGCTTCAGCCGGCCGCGCCAGACGTCATCCTGATGGATGTGCAGATGCCGGAGATGGACGGCTATGAAACCACCGCGCGGGTTCGCGCGTTGGAGCGTGAGCTTGGCCGGCGGCGCGTCCCCATCATCGCCGTTACCGCCCATGCCATGCGCGGCGACCAGGAACGCTGTCTCGCCGCAGGCATGGACGGCTATGTCTCCAAACCGTTCACTGTCCAGTCGCTGGCCGAGGCCCTGCTCAAGGCGCTGGAGGGATAGCGCCGCGCAAAAGCAGAACAGGGAGCCGTTTTCAAAAGTCCCGATCCGAGTGGCACTGTTCGTGGAGTGCGGCAATTCCTTTGCCGCTTTTTAATGTCGGCGGTATTTCAAGACCGGGAGCCGCCCGTCCTCGGGCGGAACTCGATGGCGTCACATCCGTTCCGTCCTTATTTGTGGGCCGCTGTCTGTCAGACCAATTATACCCGTCTCCGACGATGACGGGTTCGTCCGCCCGAGGACGGGCGGCTCCCGTGTACGGGAAAATTAGTACTGATTTCGGCGGCGGCCGAAATCTCTAGAGTGGCGGTGGCTCGACACCGCTTTAATACTGTATTTTTAAGGCTGAAGACCTTGCTCATTGCGAACATTAATTAGCTCACAGCAGATTGGCGGCGGCCTCGGCCAGTTCGGAACGTTCGCCCTTCTGCAGGCCGATGTGCGCGGCTAGCGGGCTGCTGCGGAGCCGGTTGATCAGGTAAACCAAACCGTTGGACATGGCGTCCACGTAGGGATTGTCGATCTGGTGCGGGTCGCCGGTCATGACGATCTTGGTCCCGTTGCCGACCCGGGTGACGACCGTCTTGACCTCGAGCGGGGTCAGATTTTGCGCCTCGTCGATGATGATGTACTGGTGCGGGATGCTGCGGCCGCGGATGAAGGTTAGCGGCTCAATGCTGATCTCCTCGCATTCGAGGATGTCGGGTGGCAGCATGCGGGTGGGGCAGCGTTTGTCCTGTTCCCGGATCAGCTCGAGGGCGTCGTAGATCGGCTGCATCCACGGGCGCATCTTCTCGGCGATGTCGCCGGGCAGGTACCCGATGTCGCGGCCCACCGGCATGGTCGGCCGGAAGATGAGCAGCCGGTTGAACTGGTCCTCGCCGAACACCTTGCGCAAGCCGGCGGCGACCGCCAGCAGGGTCTTGCCGGTGCCGGCCTTGCCGGCGATGGTGACCAGCTTGATGCGGTCATCCAGCAGGGCGTCAAGGGCGAAGGTCTGTTCGAGATTGAGCGGCAGAATGCCGGCGGCGGCACCGCCGGCGTCCTTCAGCGGGTTGACCCGGTTCGGATTCTTGCCGATCCGTCCCAACGCGGTTGGCCCGTCCGTGCCGGCGCGCAGCTGGACATATTCGTTGGGCAGGCCCGCCAACCCCGGAATGTCCACCGGCAGCCCCTTCGTCAACTGGGCCACCTGGGCGTCGGTGCCAGTCACCGTTTGCCAGCCGGTGTAAACGTCGGCGTCGGGAAAGTGATCCACCTCGTAGTCCTGGGCGGGGATGCCGAGGGCGTCGGCCTTGAGCCGCATATTGACATTCTTGGTGATGACAATGGTTTCCCGTTCGGGCGTGGCGCGCTGCCATTCGGCGGCCAGGGCCAGCAGGTGGTTTTCCGTGCGCCCGCCGCCGTGGAAGCCGCGTTCGGCCAGCAGATGGCTGTCCCCCCCGCAGGTGACGCGCAGCAGCGTGCCGTTGTCCAGGCGCACGCCTTCGCCAAGTTTGCCCTTGGCACGCAGGCCGTCCAGGGTTTGGGCGATGTGCCGGGAGTTGCGCCCCAGTTCGCTGACATCGCGCTTGAAACTGTCGATCTCTTCGATCACTTCGATGGGAATGATGACCTGGTCACCGGGAAAGGTGAGGATGGCATTGGGGTCATGAAGCAAAACGTTGGTGTCGAGAATGATGTTGCGCGTCATGACTGAGCCAACCCTCCGGGTTCCGAAGCGTGTGCGGCGGCACCCACGTGCCGCGCGATGAACCGCGCGCGAACTCCGCAAACCTGCGGCCAATATGACGGGACAGGCCCGCCGTTGCAAGCCGACCACCCGATGGGGGTGCATGACATTTTTAGCGTTTGATGTTGGGAACCCCCTTTTTAGGAAAAGCGGTTCCCAAACCCTCCGTCAAACCTTTTTGTGCCTCATAACACGGAGGGCGCTTCCATCACAAGCCAACACGCACAACGGCAATGAGTTGCCAGTATGGCTTGTGGTGGAAGCGCCCTCCGGTATTTAGGAAACAAAAGTTTTAGGAAGGGGGGTGCAGAGCGAACATGTGAGCGACCCGGCGAAGCCGGGACTGCGGAGCGCGAAGCGCGGGGGGAGCACCCTTTTTCAAAAGGGTGGCCCCAACATCGTTCGACAAAACCGTCATGCACCCGGTTGTGTGGCGGCGCTTGGCGCGATATAATCGGGAATGGCGTGCCTGGTACCTTGTGAAATGTAAAATTTTGGATTCACCACGAAGACACGAAGAGCACGCGGGAACTGCAAAGGTGTTTGTATGGATGGTTTTTTAGCTGCCTGGGACCGGTGTTGGGCGGCCGCGGTCACTGCCTGGCAGCGGATGCGCTATGAACTCTTCACGACCGCGACGGTGGAGAAGTGGTTTACCCTGGGACTGACCTCCTGGCTGGCCAACTTGGCGGCGGGGAGCGGCGGTGGTTTCAATGTTCCCAACCTGCCGTCCCGTTCCGGTGCCAATGGGGGGCGCGGCGGTGCGGCCGCCGACTGGCTGCTGACGGCCGTGAACTGGTGCCGCGAACACTGGCTGCTGGTGGGCGCCGTTGCCGTGGCGATTTTGCTCGTCGTGGTGGCGGCGTGGCTGCTGCTGCTGTGGGTGAGTTGCCGCGGCAAGTTCATCTTCACCGATAACGTGGCGCGCCGTCATCTGCTGGTGAAGGAGCCGTGGTGCGAGTTCAAGGCTCAGGCCAATTCCTATCTGGCGTGGCTGATTGGCATGACGCTGGCGTTTGTCGGCATCCTGGCCGTCTGGGGCGGCGGAGTAGCGGCCTGGTTGCTGACCCGGCCGCACCCGCTGGCGGTCAATCTGACCTGCGGCATCACGGTGGTGGTGGTCTTCCTGGCCGTGATCCTGGCGATGATGCTGGCGATGGCCTGCCTGGAGAATTTTCTCATTCCCCTGATGTATCGCGACCGCCTGACCACCGGCGCCGCCTGGCGGCGGCTCGGAGCCCTGCTGGCCTGGCGGCCGCTGGATTTTGTCGCCTACCTGCTGTTGAACATGTTGTTGTGGACCGTGGCCGTCGTCGCCATCCTGCTGGCCATCGTTTGCACCTGCTGTCTGGCCGGGTGCCTGATGATGATTCCCTATCTCGGCGCCGTGGTGCTGCTGCCGGTCACCTACTTTTTCCGCGCTTTCAGTCTGGCCTTTCTCGAACAGGTGGATCCCGTCCGGCCGGTTTTGGTGTAGGTCGTTCAACTGATCTGTCCGTTTATTGGGCCACCGTCCGCCAAACCAAATCGCACGTTTTACCACAGAGGGCACAGAGAACACAGAGGAAAATGCCAAGTGCCAACTATGTATCTCTGTGCTCTCGGTGTCCTCTGTGGTGAGAATGTTTGGTTGGTTCCGGTTTTGCCGGGTTGGGTTGTTTCATGAACGTCTCTTCCCATGACACACCGGAGGCGCGGGAGTGGCGGGGCCGGATGGTGCGTGAGCAATTGGCCGCGCGCGGCATTCGCGACCACCGGGTGCTCCCCAAAACCCTTCCTGAAACTTTTGTTCATTTTGCGGATTCCGCAGGCAGTCCCGCAGTCCCCGTCATGGCCAATCGCCCGATGGCTGCCTGCGGAATCCGCAAAAGGTACAAAAAGGTTTGACGGAGGGTTTGGGAACCGCCTTTCCTCAAAAGGGGGTTCCCAACCGAATCGTCATGCGCCATCAATTGGTAATAATATGGCGGGGAAGAGCTTGCGGGTGGCGGTGGGGAAGGGGAGTTGGGCGAGTTCGGCGGGGCGGACCCAGCGGACGGCGGCGGAGGCGAGGGGGCGCGCGCGGCCGCTTGGGCAGTGGCAGGTGAACGCGGTCAGGGTGATGCGGAAATGACTGTAGGCATGGCGCACGGTGGCCAGTTCAGCACCGACTTTGACCACCAGCCCGGTCTCCTCGCGGAGTTCGCGCCGCACCGTGGCCGCCAGCGTCTCGCCCGGCTGCTGTTTGCCGCCGGGCAGCTCCCACAGGCTGCCCAGCATCTGCTCCGGCCGGCGTTGGGCGATCAAGAGTTTGCCCTGGCGCCAAACCACGCCGACCGCGACCTGGTAATGCGGCACGGCCGCCTTGGCGCGCTTGACCGGATACGCTTCTGGAGTGCCGGCGGCGCGCGCCGCGCATGTCGTTGCCCATGGACAGTTTCCGCATTGCGGATTGCGTGGGGTGCACACCATCGCCCCCAGTTCCATCAGCGCCTGGTTCAAATCACCAAAGACGGTTGTTGATGGCAAGTGTTTGAACCACGCCTGCAGGGTGGCGAAGACGGCGGCGCGGGTTTGGGGACGGGTGATGTCATCGGCCAGGACATGGCGGCGGGTATAGACGCGGAGGACGTTGCCGTCGACCACCGGCACGGCCTCGCCAAAGGCGATGCTGGCGACCGCGGCGGCGGTGTAGTCACCGATCCCCGGCAACGTGCGGAGGCCGTCAAAGGTTTCGGGGAACTGGCTGCCGTGTTTGGCCATCAGTTGACGGGCGGCCTTGAGCAGGTTGCGGGCCCGCGAATAATAGCCGAGCCCCTCCCACAGCTTGAGCACCGCCTGTTCGTCCGCGGCGGCCAGGGCGGGCAGGTCGGGAAAGCGGGCGAGAAACCGTTCAAAATAGGGGATGACGGTCGCCACCTGGGTCTGCTGGAGCATGATCTCGCTGAGCCAGACCCGGTAGGGGGTGGGTTGTTCACGCCATGGCATGGCCCGGCGGTGAGCGTGGTACCAGGCCAGCAGGCGTGTCGCGGCGGCGGCATCGAGTTTGGACGGGGAATGGTGGGGCACGGCGTTTTGAATCTATTTCACTCTGGAGAGGATGGGTACAAAGGGCCGGTCCAGGTTTGGAGTTCCCACAAGTGGGGGCTGTTTGGGTTTGAAAGCACCGCCTGAAGGCGGAACTCCGAACCCCAAGCCCTCAATATAATGGCGGCGCGGGCGGGGGTTTCCGGGCCCGGCGGCGGTGCGCCAGGAAGACATCCACCAAGTTAAACAGGTACAGAAAGCCGCTCAACAGCAGCGACACGCCGAACTGGATCCAGGGGAAGGCCGGCGTCGTGTTGTCCCCGGCCAGATCCGCGTTCATTCCCATCTGGTAATACTGGAGCATAAACCAGAAGAAAACGCCCAGCAGCCACAGGAAGGCGCCGCCAAACCCCAGTGCATAAAAGACCGCGGCGCCCCAACGTTTTTGCAAGGCCTGGCCGGCGCCGGGAAAACCGGCGGCCGAGCACAGCATCATCATCTGCAGGCTGGCGGGCTTTGGCGGCGGTTTGGATTCGGGTGGGGCGTTCATTTCCGGTTTTGGCGGAAAAAGACCCAGAGGACGGGGATAGAGAAGAAGAGGCCGGCGCTGAAGCCCAGCAGGCCGAGAATGGACATGCCGTGCCAGCGGGGGCCGGCTTCGGAACGGAACAGCATGGCCGAGCCGAGCATCAGGGCGCCCAGGATCAGGGCGTAGGCCACCCGGCGCCCGAACAGGTCCACGTGGTGTTCCAATGGCTCCAGGCCACAGTGCTCGATTTTGAGGCGCAACTCGCCGTTCTTGGCTAATTTTAGCATTTCCCGGGCCTCGCGCGGAAATTGCTGGACCAGTTCATGATAATCCCAGGCGGTGCTGGCCAGGTCACGGGCCAGGCGGGCCGGACTGAAACGTTCGCGCAATAACCGTTTGGCCAGGGGCGCGGCGGCCTTGATGCCGTCAAATTCGGGCGAGAGCTGGCGCCCGACGCCGTCCAGGGTGGTCAGCGTTTTGCAGAGCATGAAAAACTCAGCCGGCATGTGGATGTCAAAGGAGATTAAGAGCCGGGTCAGTTCGGTGAGGAACATGCCGATATTGACCTCACCAAGGCGCTTGTAAAGATAGCCATCGACAAAATTGAGGATTTCCCCCTCCAGCCGTGCCATCTGGTCAAACCGGCAGTACCCGGACAGGTTGAACACCGCGTCGGTGATGCGTCGTTCATCGCCGGCGACGACCCCGGCGATCAGGGTGCTGAACTGTTCCCGCTGGCGGCCGGAAAGCACGCCCATCTGGCCGTAATCGATGAAGCAGATGACGTTGCCGGGCAGCACCATGATGTTGCCGGGATGGGGGTCGCCATGGAAAAAGCCGTGGATGAAAATCTGTTCCAGAATCAACTGCCCGCCGCGGTCGGCCACCACCAACGGGTCGATGCCGCGGGCCGCGAACTTGTCCATGTCGGACACCTTGACGCCGTCGATAAACTCCATGACCAGGATCGGTTCGCCGCACAGCTCCCGGTACACCTTTGGCACGTGGATCGTGGCGTTGCCGGCAAAGATGCGGGTGAACCGCTCGATGTGGGCCGCCTCGGTGGAGAGGTCGAGTTCGCTGCGGGTGAGCCGGGTGAACTCGCGCACCAGGTTGACCGGTTCAAAGACCGCCGCTTCCTCGACATGCCGTTCGGCCAGGCCGGCCAAATAGAGCATGATCTCGAGGTCGGTCTCCATGGTCTGGACGATGTCCGGCCGGCGCACTTTGACCACCACGTGGGTGCCGTCCAGCAGCCACCCCTCATGGACCTGGGCGATGGAGGCGGAGGCCAGAGGGTCCTCGCGGAGTTCGCGGAAAACCGTGTCAATGGGCCGGCCCAGGCTGGCGGTGACGATGTTCCGGGCTTCGGCGTTGGGAAACGGCGGAACCTGATCTTGCAGTTTGACCAGTTCGTCGATCAGTTCCGGCGGCACGAAATCGCGGCGCAGGCTGAGGAGCTGGCCGAACTTGACGAAGGTCGGTCCCAGTTCCTCCAGCACCATGCGGACCCGGGCGTAGCGGGTGAGGGTGTTGTCCCAGCCGGCGGCCCGGGCGCGGCGGCCGACCCAGGACTTTTTTCCCTGTCCGCCCATGACCCGCACCAAATCGCCGAACCCATGCTTCAGCAACACCCGCAAGATTTCGCGGTACCGGACCACATGCCGGTAGGTCTTGCCGATGGAGGTGATGCGTTCCATCAACATAAAGAGCGAATCCTGTGTGGGCCGGGCGGGTTGGTTCTACTTGGTGAGATCGAAATAATCATACGAGCCGTTTTCAAAAGTTCCCATCAAGGTGGCACCGTTTTTGGAGTGCGGCAATTCCTTTGCCGCTTTTTAATGCCCGACTTGAGGAACTGAAACCTTCTTGATTCAGTCAAAACACTTTTGAACAGAAGATCGCGAAGAACGTACTTACACACACAACACCCAATTCAAACCTTTGCGATCTTTGCGTCCTTCTGTTAAAAATCCGACTTTTGAAAGCACCTCATACAACTAGTCCTGCACAACATACGGTCAAAACCGGCTTGCGGCAACCCGAGCCAAGAGCCTGCGCGTGTACCAGGAAAAGTTCGCCCCCGCCCGCGCGCTGCTGTTGAGCGGCCGGAACGCCTGGCAATCCGGGGTGCGCCTGGACGGTTATGCCAAACGCGACAGGGGCGCAGGGGCGGGTGAATCGTGAGGGCCGAGCGCGTCCTCTTTGTCCTCAAGGTCCTCGGGTTCGGGATCGGGGCCAACGTCCTCCCCGTCCTCAGCGGCGGTGCGGGGTGGCCGTTTTTCCGGGAGCCGGGCGATGGCAGGGTACGGGCGGTGCCTGTCCCCAACGATGTGCCCAAGGAATAACAGTTAATTAGGATTCACGCTACGGCGTGGACCGCGAAACTCCGCGGCGGCAGCGTCACCTGCCAGCCGGCCGCGGTTTTTTTCAGTTTTAACTGGCGGCCGAACAGGTTTTCCCCCAACGCGTTCACCGCCTTGGCCGGGAAGGTGGCGGCGGCGGGCTTGGCCGCCGGGTTGAGGGCGACCAGTACCCGCTGCTTGCCGTTCTTGCGCAGGTACAGCAGGGCGCTGGAACCGGTCTTGCCGTGCAACAGGTCAAAGCCGCCCAGGTTGCCGAGGGCCGACTGGCCGCGCCGCAGGCTGAGCAGGGCGCGGACGAAGTTGAGCAGCGAGTCCGGATCGTTTTCCTGGGCCGCGACCGTGGGCCGTTCGGGATCGGTATCCACCGGGAGGTACAGCTTGCTCGGCGCGGCGGAGGAAAAGCCGGCGTTCCGCCCCTCTCCCCACTGCATCGGGTTACGCGCTCCGGTGCGGCCGAAACCGCCTTCCTTGCTGGTGAGGCCTGGCAGGTATTTCATGCCGATCTCATCGCCGTAGTACAAGGTGGGCACTCCTGGCATGGTGAACAGGAACGCTAGGGCAACCTTGAGGTCGGCCTCACTGCGGCCAATGCTCAGGCGGGTGATGTCATGGTTGCCGGTCGGCAGCGAGATGTAGCCAAGCTCGCGTGTCCGGGCATACGCCGCTTGCCAGTGCTTGAGGAAGATGGTGATGTCCCCGTTGCCGGAGGCGTCGAAAAAACTGGTCACCCCCTCTGACCAAGGGAAGCAGGTGCGCTGCTTCTCCGCACGGAACAGCGAGTTGTAGGCCGGCGTGCCGCAGTGGATCATAAAATCGACGTGAAAGCCGGCGGGAATGGCTTTGGCGGGGTCGGACCACTCGGCCAGCAGCATGGCGTTGGGATAGTGCTCCCGCATCCAGACGCGGATTTCGCCCCAATGCGCATTCATGGCCGCTCCGTCGGTGTCCCCCTTGACCAAGGACGGGGCCATGTCCACCCGGAAGCCGTCGACGCCCAAATCCAGCCAGAATCGCATGATATCGCGCATTTCCTGTTTCATGGCGAGCACATCGGGATGGGTGGTTGGCAACTGCCACGGTTGGGCGGGATCGGGCTTGGCAAAGCCGTAGTTCAGCGCCGGTTGGAACCAGAAAAAATTAGTAACGTACTGGCCGTCGCGATCACTGAAGGCATTGACCGTGCTGAACCCCGGTGCGCCGGTCCAGACGCTGTCCGTCCAGATGTACCAGTTGCTGTACTTGTTGGGGGTCGGTTTGCACGACGCTTGGAACCACGGATGCTCGACAGAGGTGTGGCCGGGAACAAAATCCAGACAGAGGCGCATGCCGCGGCGGTGGAGGTCGCGCAGGAGGCGTTTCATATCCGCGTGGGTGCCATAGCGTGGCGCGATCTTGCGATAATCACGCACATCGTAGCCGGCATCGCCGAAAGGGGAATCGAAACAGGGATTCAGCCAGACCACGTTGCAGCCCAACGACTGCACGTGGTCCAACCGCTGCCGGATGCCTTCCAAGTCGCCAATGCCGTCACCGTTGCTGTCGGCGAAACTCTGCGGATAAATCTCGTAAAACACGGCATCCGCCAGCCAGGCGGGAACGGATTTGTCCATGATGAAACCTTGTGCATCGTTTACGGATTATACGGACTTGGGCTGAAGTGTGTTAGGCTGTAGGCTGTCAGTTTGCTTTTTTATTGGCATGATACGTGATCACCGCCGCTCCGGGGCGGTCTGGGATGCTGAAGTCAAGACCGGATTTCATCAGCGCCAGGCCGCTCATTTCGCGGGGCCGGTTTTCATCGCGGTCAAGGACGGTGTACACGGCCTTCGGATCGAGCCCGTGCAACTGGTAGCGCTGCACGGTGTTCGGGCACGCGGGCCTGCGGAACGCTTGAACCATGCCTTCGCCCAGGTCCGGCCGGTCGAACTGCCAGGCCAGCCACGCGGTGTGTTCAAGGCTGTACGGCGTCAACGGATAGAAGTCTCCGAACAGATACGGCCGGATGGCGAGGTACTCCTGCAACAGCGTTCGCAGCAGTTCCATATCGACCCCTGACCAGCGGGTTTGGGGATCCGTGTCGCGGTCGCCGCCGGTCTCCCAGTTGCCGGTCATCGGCCAGCTCAAGAGCAGTGCCGGACTGTAGGCGCTGCGGAAGGCGTAGGTGCTGAGCTTGTGGGTGAGCACGACCCCGCCGCAAAGCGGGATCCACTGGAGCAGTCCGTAGTTGAATCCCTGGTTCGTGACCGGGTCGAAATCCCACGCTTGGCAGTCGCTGCGCCACAACGCGACGCTACGGCTGACCGTTTCGAGATCGATCTTCCGGCCGCCGCACGCGCAATTGTCGATCAGCAATCCCGGATATTTTTCCCTCAGCCCGTCCCAGAACGCATAAAAACCGTTGATGAAACGGATCTGGCTCATGCCGTCACGGTCAGGTTCGGTATCTTCCGGCCAAATGTTTTCGCCGTCTTGGCGGAACACATCCACGCCAAACGCGTTCACCACCTTGGAAAAATGTTCGACCATGAATTGGTTCGCCTGCGGATCGCCGTGATCGAGGCTGTGGAAAATCATGCCCCCTTTTACGGGCTCCCACGGTTTGCCCAGCCATGCGGGATGTTCTTTCCCGATGCCCACGGCAGGATGGAGGCTCTCCGGCACCATCCACAGCAGGAACTTCATCCCGCGTTGATGGGCGGCCTCGGCCAACGGCTTCAGTCCGTCGGGAAACAACGCCGGATCGGGCGTTTGGTGGGAGGTGTGGGCCGCCCAGCCCAGGCGCATGTCCGCCCACCCGGCATCGACCCAATAACATTCCATTGGCAAATCATGGTCGCCCCAGAAGTTGATTTCCTCGACGTGCTTGGTGGCGTCCATGTACGAACCCCAGTTGAGGTCGGCGATCAGCCCCGTGAACGGCTGTCCGCCGGGGCGCGGCGAGTAATGGTCCAACAGGAAACGGCGCCACCGATTGTGTGCCCGCATGCGGTCGCCCTGCCAGAAGAACAGCACGACCCGGGGCCCGCGGATCTCCTCCCCGGGATGCAACCGCAAATGCGTGTGTTCCAATCCTGTCCGCACCCGAATTGTCCCCCCGGCGTCGCGGGCGAAGCGGCCGGCCCAAGAACCGGACCATCCCAGGCCGATGATGACACCCTGGTCATCCAACTGCAGATTGAAGAACGGCAGCGACTCAATTGACGGCAGGCCGCCGCGGTTGGCGTAGCGGCTGCCATGGGAATGCAGTGCCACTTCCCCGCCGGGCGCCAGCGGGTCGGCCAGGGGCGCGAAATCGGAGGGCGCGGAATCGCTGCCCTTGGCATGGTGGATGATCGCCGGCCGACCGGCCGCCAACGGCCAGGCGATATCCAGTGCCTGGATATTTTCCAGGATGGGCGTATCCACCGGCCCCGTGTTTTTGAGGTAAACGACCCAGTCCACGGCTGGATAGTCGGCGTAATCGACGGCCACGCACCGCACCGCCAACCCGGTTTTGGGATCCGTCCAGATGAGCGTGTGTTGGGTCCGGTTCCCGTCGAGTGCAGTTGTCTCGGCCGTCCTTGGCCACGCGGCCAGGGCTTCGTTCGATGGCCTGCCATCATAGACCAGCGTAAACGGCAATCCGGTACCCGGTGGCGTCGGTGCCGCACCTGGCGCTGGCGGGGCGGCGGCCGCTTCCAGCAGGTGCTTCTTTACCCACTGATTTTTATTTTTCATTTCGTCTTTTATTGTCATCCGTTAGGAGGGCGTGTTATTTCAAGAATGGTTCCCGATCCCGCAGGCAACGACAATTTTATTTTTCCCAAGTCCCCCAACGGAATAGAGGTGCCCTTAATGATATCGATGACTTTGGTTATACCGGCACCAACGTTGAGTTGCATGGACTGCGATCCCTGTAAATCGTCGTTCACCACCACCGCATACCGGGCTCCGGTGGCCGGATCAACAAACCCCTGCACCTGCCCGGGCGGTTGGGCCTCCACGAATTTGGTGTCCTCCCGTTTCCACCGCTGAATGAGTGCCTTATGGGGGGCGATCAGCTTGTAGATGCCACCCAATTCCACCAGTTGCGGATGAGGTGTGCCGTCGGGCCGGGTCAGGGCGCTGGGACCGGCGTCGGTGGCGGTTTTTACCAGCACGTTTTTCCAGGGTACCTCCGGTGGCGGCAGTTTGGCCGCTTCGGGGTTGGGTTCTTCCGGATTAAGCAGAAAGATGAACATACCCTTGCCACCGACGCGGAGCATTTCCCAGACCTGCCAACGCATTTCGGCGGCGGTCGGGCAGCGCCAATGCAGGTATGATCCCGGCAGCGCGATTTGATGCCCGTGTTCGTCATAGGTGTGCGGTCCCCAGATCTCCGTAAAACATTGTCCCATGATCCACGGTGCGATTTTCCGGTCGCCAATCGCCGCGATCATCTCTTCGGCTTTGCCGCGGTAGAAACCCTGGCTGGCGCCAGCGGTCGAGGGCCCGTTTGGATCATTGGGGCCCATGAAGGGATAGAGATCCACGCAGACAACGGGCAGTTTCGTTTGTTTGGGCACCGCCGGGGTCTGCGGCCACATGCTCACGACCAGGCAAAACCGGTCAGGGTCCGCCTGACGAAACTTGAGGCGCAGCTGCTCGACCCGGCCGAGGATTTTTTCGTCCGGTTCATCGCTGAGCACCCACCCGATCAGCGTCTTTGAATTGCCCGCCAGTTTGATGAGCCTGGGAATGATCGAATCATAGTACGGGCTGTTGTCCGCCCAGCGGTCGGCAACCTTGGCTTCAACGCTGCTCATGGTGGCCACCAGTTTCAAGTTCCGACGTTCACACTCCGTGATGAGCCGGGGCAAATCCTCGTCACCCAAATTGACGACCCAAATGGTGTCCACGGCATTCGCCGCCGCCGCATCCAGCCGTTTGGCCAGATCTTGCCAGCGGTCGGTTTTGTTCCACACCCCGCAGGTATAGGTGCGTTCCCATGCCAGGTACACCCCCAGCGGCACCCAGTCCGGCGGGTTGTCCGCCGGCACCGCCCGTACCACCGACATCAAAGACAAGAAGGCGCCAATGGCAACCGCCACTTTGGATACTTTGCGTTTAATCATTTCCAATCTCGCTTTTCGGTGTTTTTTTCGCGTGTTGACGTTGTTTTAGGCAGGGCCAAAGGCTCGGCACCCTAGCCTGGATTATTCATGAATGTAGCAAAGGGCTTGCAGCCCGCCCCATCGGGACGTGGCACGCCCGAAGAGCGCGATGCAATCGCTTTGCTACAGTGGATATCGTCCTTATTGAGCTATTTTCAAAAGTCTTGATTTTGGCGCGCTGAAGGCGCATCGGCATCGTAGCCAGGGGCAACGCCCCTGGAATTGGATAGCAAACAGTTCAAGGCTGAAGGCCTTGCTCATCGTGCCTGATTGTACAACCTTATGTAAATGAGGTTATGGTCTCCGTGCTTTGGTGCCTCCGTGAGAGATTATTTGAAAACCGCACCAGGCGCCGGTGTCGTGACTTCCGCGTCGGCCAGCGTCAGTTCCAGCAGCGTGCCGTCGCCGGGCGGCAGCGAGACGCGCGCCTGCTGGAAGGGCGCGCAGACCGGCTCCCATCGCCAAACCTGACTCTGGCGCAGCGGGATCGTCTGGCCGGTGCGCACGTCCGTCACGCGGACAACCGTGGCGGCGAGATTGACGGGAATGTCGCGCGGCTGGGGGTTGTCCACCGCGCCGTTGGCGACGATGACATAATATTTCACCGGCGTCTTGACGTCGGTCGAGCGCATGACCTGGACGATGTCGCCGGGCGGAATCCAGCCCGTGGCGTGAAAGGCGAGCTGTTCCTCGGCGGGGGTCTCAACCGGCTCGATGCTCTTCAGGACCGGCGCGAGCTTGGCGATGGCGCCGAACGCACGGCCCATTTCCAGGTACTGCGGCGTCGGCCGGCCGTCCCGGTAGAGCATGCCCATGGGCGCGCCGGAGTTGGTCTTCTCCTTGTACCCAAAGGACACCGGCTTGGCGTTGGGGTCGCTGACTGGCACATCGCCGAGGAAGAGCGCGAAATGAATCAGGCCGCGCGCGCCGGCCGCCAATGCCGCCCAATTTTGCCAGCGCGTTTCGGCGACCGTCGGCATCCGGTAGTGCGGAGCGAAACCGGGGGGATACACCACATTGCCCTGGCCGTCGAAGTCATGGTTGCCCGCCGCTTCCTGGAAAATGGCGCCCATGCACCACCACTCGATGCCGTTCTTTTTCGCCCAATGCTGGGCGCGCCGGCCGACCTGGTACAGATAGGCGGCGCTCTCGGCGCTGTTGTCCGGCCCGTTGGGATCGCCGACGCCGAAGAAGGGATAGGCATCGGTGCAAAGGAACTTTAATTTCAGCAGCGCGCTGGCGGCAGGGATGTCGTGGGTGATGACAACCGTGGTGGTCGGCTCACCGCTCTTCGCCCACTCCTCGGAGTACGGCTTCATCTCCGGCATGAATTCCGTGAGCGGTTCGTCGCCGAGCCCCCACGCGATCGGCTTTGGCGCGTCACCCCAAGTCTTGAGCGTGCGTTCGGGCAGCCCCTTGAAGTAAGCAGGCTGGCGGTTCGCCTTTTCATTGCCGGCCAGTTCGCCGAGCGCCGCCACCAGATAGATGCCGCGCGTCGCCGCGCGTCGTGCGAACTCCGTGGCATCGGCCGCGCCAATGTGGGTGAGCCAGACCGTGTTGCAATGGTTGGCGGCCAGGCTGTCGAGCAGGGGGTCCACTTTGCTCCAGTCAGGCCCCTGGGCGGTGCGCGGGACATACTCGCCCGGCCAATAGACCCCGAGCGGGAAAAAGCCGGGGGCGCGCTGGGGAGTTAAGGCGGGCGCCGGCTCGGCGGCACGGCCGGCCGCCGCGCACAGGACGACGGCTACGATGGTCAACGTCACAATGTTTTTCATAGGGGATAACTTCCTTTTGGTTTTTGAACGTGGCGTGGGGGTTATACTGCGTTAGGGTGAATGGTTTAATTTTGGAGTGCGGCGCCGAGTCGCCGCACTCCACATGGGTTTCAACGGGATAAGTATAAAAAGTAAACGCTAACGGGGGGCCCAAAAGACGCCGCCTGAAGGCGGAACTCCGAACCCGGACCGGGCTAGTACCCCGTAACATTAAATCTTTCACCACGAAGGCTCGAAGGACGCGAAGCTTGATCGAAGCGTTTCAATGGCAAATAAAGATCAAAAAAAACACCTTCGATTTATCTTCGTGCTCTTCGTGACTTCGTGGTGAATCCGAACGTTTAAGTGTTGCAAGGTACGGGGCTGGGAGTTCCCACTTCAGCGGGGGCGGTTTGATCCGGCGGCTATTGCTTGAACGGCACGTACATGGAGTCCACGCCGGGCAGGCGGGTCCACTGGCGCGGGTTGGCATACCATTCGACATGGCCGTCGGCATGGATGACATTGCCGCCGTCGGGCGGGAAGGCGCCCGCAGGATGCGCGCTCCAACTGGCGAGCGTCGGCTGCCCCAAACCGCTGCCGTAAACAAAGCAGTAGGCCAGGACGGCCGCCGCCGGGGCGGTGAAGGCGTCGCTGGGATTGGCATCATAGAAATTATTGATCCCCCAAACCGAGATATTGTTGGGTCTCATCCAGGTCACGACCTGCATCGGGCCATCGACAAAGTCGACGCGCAGGTTGGCGACATACTGGTAACCGGTGATCGAATAGGTGTCCCAATCGCTGGGCTTCAAGCCAACGCCAAAGGGCTCGAAGAACAGCTTTGACGACGCGGTGTAGCCCGGAAACAGCAACCCAAACCCTTGTCCAGATGGCGAGGTCCACACGTGGTAACGGTAAGCGTCGGTGTTGTCCACCATCGGCGGATACCAGCCGTTGTAATCCCCGGCGTACATTTCGCACATCAAGCCGATCTGCTTGTGGTTGCCGGCACAAGCCACCCGCCGGGCGTTATCCTTGGCTTTGCCCAAGGCCGGCAGCAACAATGACGCCAGAATGGCGATGATGGCAATCACCACCAGCAGCTCGATCAGCGTAAACCTAGTACCGCGTGGACCGATGGTTTTAAATGCATTCATATCGGCTACCCGGTTCCCCCGCCATTTTGGCACGCTTCGTGTTTCATCGTTTGAAGGGAGCCGCCCGTCCTCGGGCGGACGAACCCGTTATCGTCGGAGACGCGCGTCATGTGGTGAATCCGTCAGGCTAGGAATAAAGACGCGGAACTGGGGT
>CAITYL010000128.1 GCA_903896595.1 uncultured Lentisphaerota bacterium | reverse complement strand
GTTGGGCGTCGTAAAGTCGATCATTTTCTTCCTGGGAAAACCTGATCTTGATCATAGCCCATTCCCCTATCCAGACACCGTTGTCTTGTGATAAAAAATGTAGCTATAAAATTTAAAATTTCAACCTAAAGCAGTATACCTGGCCCGGCCATTCCTGGAGGCCATCAAGGACGGCCGCTTGCCGGAAACCTTGGTGGATGACAAGGTGCGGCGCCTCCTGCGGGTGATGGCCGCCATCGGCTTGCTGGCCGCGGGGGGGCAGGGGCGGAAGGCCGGCGCCCGCAATCTCCGCCGCCATCAACAGGCCGCCCTGGAGATTGCCCGGAACGCCATCGTGCTGCTCAAGAACGACCAGGGGCTGCTGCCGCTGCGGCCGGAAACGCTCAGGCGGCTGGTGGTGATCGGCCCCAATGCCATCGCCCAGCATGCCAACGGCGGCAATAGTTCCGCCGTCAAGGCGTTGTACGAGGTGACGCCCCTGGAGGGACTGCGCAGCCGGCTCCCGGCCGGTGTTGACCTCCGCCACTTTTCCGGCCATGCCGAAACTGGGCCGGCGGCCAGCCTCATCCCATCCGAATATTTGGGGATTGCGGACCCCGGGGCGGGCACCAACGGCTGGGTGGCCAGTTATACTGCGTTAGGTTCACTTTTTACATTTATACCGTTAGGCGGCCCATGTGGAGTGCGGCGCCTCGGCGCCGCTTTTAGGAGGGCGTCTCGACGCCCGTCGCATGGCCGGTCGAGACCGGCCATCCAAAGCGGTGCCGAGGCACCGCACTCCAAAATTAAAACTTTCACCCTAACGCAGTATATTTCGCCAACCATGACCTGGCCGGCACGCCCGAGGTGCGGCGCGCCGAAACCACGATTGACCATGATTGGAACGGGACAATGCCGGCGACCGGCCGGCGCGTCATGGAGGGGGCGGTGAAATGGGAAGGCGTCCTCTCCGTGCCCCAGTCTGGCATCTATGAATTTGTCCTGGAGGGGGTTGAGCACGCCGACCTGCTCGTTGACGGGCAGTCGGCGATCTTCCGCTGGGGTGCCGAAGGGGCGTCCCGCGGCAGCCGGCGCCTGGAGCTGGCGGCGGGCGTGCCTCATGCGGTCACGGTGGTGCTGCGGGCCATTCGCGACCAGGTTCGCATCCGGCTGGGCTGGGTGCCGCCCTGGCAGGCGTCGGCGACGGAAAACGATGAGGAGATGGCGGCGGCGATCCGGCAGGCGGATGCCGTGCTGTTCTTTGGCGGACTTGACCACCAAAGCGATGTGGAAGGCGCCGACCGCTGCGATCTAGGACTGCCGGGCGGCCAGGACGCGCTGATTGCCCGGGTGACGGCGATCAACCCGCGCACCGTGGTGGTGCTGGCCGGCGGCTCGCCCGTCGTCATGCCGTGGCTCGACCGGGTTCCCGCCGTGCTGTGGATGTGGTACGCCGGCATGGAAGGCGGCAACGCGGTGGCGGACGTGTTGCTGGGCCGGGTCAATCCGTGCGGGAAACTTCCCTTCACCTTTCCGGCCCGGCTGCAAGATTCACCGGCGCATGCCCTGCATGATTACGCCCCAGAAAAATGCCGGTACCAGGAAGGCGTTTTCGTCGGGTACCGCTGGTTTGATGCGCGCGGTATCGCGCCGCTGTTCTGCTTTGGCCACGGCCTGTCTTACACGTCGTTTATCTATGACGATCTTGAGGTGGCGGCGCATGGTCATGGGCGCGGCTGGCGTGGCACGGTCAGCGCCCGCATCACCAACGCGGGCAGCCGCCCCGGCGCGGAAGTGGCGCAGCTTTATCTGGAGGACGTCGAGGCCAGCCAGCCCCGGCCGCCCCGCGAACTCAAAGGGTTCGTGAAACTCCGTCTGAAACCAGGCGAAAGCAGGCGCGTCGTTTTCCGGCTCAAAGCGGACGATCTCGCCTTTTTTTGTCCGGTCACGGGGCGCTGGGTGGCCGAGCCCGGCCGGTTCAGGGTCCACCTCGGTGCCTCATCCCGCGACCTCCGTCTCACCGGCGGTTTTACGTATGCCGTCAACAAAACGGCCAGCGGTGGTTATGCTGCGCTGGGCTGAAGCGTGTTAGGCTGAAGGTACAGACAAGGGCGGAGTCATTTCAAGACCGGGAGCCGCCCGTTCTCGGGCGGACAGCGACGGCGTTACCCAAGTTCCATCCTTATTTATGGGGCCGCAGTCACGCCAACCCGATGACGCGCGTCTTCGACGATAACGGGTTCGTCCGCCCGAGGACGGTCGGCTCCCAAATGCGTATGATGTAGATCGGGCGTGTCGTCCGATGGGCCATTTTTGTCGCCTCAACTACGCCCCCCCGCTCCGTTCTCATAATTATCCAAGTTAAATATATTGATGGTATATTATGGGCCGGGAATCCCAATGGGCGATGCCGGACGTAACGTCGCAACGTGTTTCCGTTAAATTAGAAAAATTAGCGAATACAAAGATGATGCAACAAATAGCCATTGATGCCGCCGCGGTTGTGCTGGCGCCCTATGTGTGGAACCGGTTCGGCATGGGCCCGGCGGCGCGCATTGAGGCGACCATGCCCGGGGCCTACCTTCGGATCGCCGCTCGCGACACCACGACCTTGGGCGTGATCATTGACGCCACGGCCAACCAGGGCTGTCCCGCCGCCTCCATGCCGGTGGTCGAATACTCCGTTGATGACGGGCCGTTCACAGTGGTGCCGCTGACCCGGACGGGCGAAGTCTACACCCTTTCATTGGCTGCGGACTTGGCGGCCGAGGCGCCGCATCACGCGGAATTCTTTTTCCGGGCCGCGGATCTTTGCCAGGAGCGCTGGCGTTCTTCGCTTGACCATCTGCGGATTGCCGGCATCGCCCTTGACGCGGGCGGCGTTCTGCTGCTCCCGCCCACACGTTCGAAAAAGGCCATCGGGTTCGGCGACTCGATCACCGAAGGGGTGGGCATTGACGGTTTCTTCGCCTCCTGGCAGCAACTCGGGGTCAATAATGCCAAGGGCACCTGGCTGCCCCTGGCCTGCAACGCCTTGGGGTGCGAGTATGGCCAACTGGGGTCGGGCGGGCAGGGGATGGTGAATAAAACGATGGCGGTGCCGCCGCTGCCCCAGAGCTGGGATCATTACGACGCGCACACCTCGCGGCTGATCGGCGGTCGGCTGCTGCCCGAGCCGGACTACGTCTTTTGTGGCATGGGCACCAACGACTTCGAGGGGGATATTGACCATCCGAACGACATCACGGATGACTACACCCGCTGGCTGACGGCCGTGCGGGCGGCGTGCCCCGCCACCCGGATTTTCTGCGTGGTGCCGCCCTTCGGCTGGCACCTGGCGGAGATTCAGGCGGCGGTGGACGCCCGCAACCGGGCCGGCGATGGGCGCGTCCATGTCATCGACACCGCCCCGCTCAAGGACGGCTTTGACACCCGCAACCGGCCGTCGCGGCTGGCCCATGACGGCTGCCATCCGTCGCTCTACGGCAGCGCGCTCCTGGGCGCCCTGGTCGCCGCCGAGGTGCAAAAGGTCGAGAGCCGCGGGTAAGCGTTTCGCGCGGTTTTGGCGTGCGGCAACCCTTGGCCGCTTTCCGATGAACTGTGAACGACTGACGGGCACGCTGTTGGGGCCAAGGCGTCCCTGTGGAAACAGCGTGCCCTCTTGTTGATCCGCCTACCGCCGGCGGCGGGACAGCAGGACGGCTCCGCCCAATGCCAAAATCGTCAGGGTTGCCGGTTCGGGAGATTGGGGATTGAGGTTCCAGAATTGGACCTGCACGGGGATGCCCGGCGTGTTGGGGGTCAATACTTGGGCATAAAGCAGGCTTTCGTAACCGGAGCCGAGGTTGCTTGTGGTTGAGAGATCCAGGAACACGTCAAAGAACGAATCGGGTCCGGGACCGGTAAACCACACGACATCGCTCGTCGAGAGAGGCGAGCCCCCAACGTAGGGGGTTACCTGATAGGCCGCGAGGTCGCCCAAGTTCAGTGATTCATTGATATCTTGCAGCCCCAGGAGGCTGGACGGGATATCACGGAACGTCTGGATTTGGGTGAGCCCCACCTGTCCGGTCGGGGTGTCGCTGAAAAAGCCCCCCGACATGGCGAGCCGCATGCTGACCTGGGCCGAGGTGGGTGTTTCCGAGAACAGGAGGCGTGTCGTTTCCATCACGATCGGCGGCGCCACGCCCACCCTCTGTCCGCCCGCCGTCCAGTAGGCGTCCAAGATCGGCCCGGAGTCTTTCATCAGGGCTCCGATGTGTGCCGGCACGCCGGGTTGCACCGAACCCGCCGGCCCGCTCCACTTCAGCACGGTATTATTGTTGACGACCGAGGTGCTGAACTGATTGAAAAACGGCAGTCCAATCATCAGTTGATCGAGGGTGCCGGAGTTGCTGTAAGTCGACGAATCGACCACGATCTCAAAATCATCGACCGCTTGGCCGCTGTTGTTGATGATGGTCCAGTTCAACCACGGGTCGTGCGTTTGCACCACCGGAGGTATACTGCTTTAGGTTGAAATTTTAAATTTTATAGCTACATTTTTTATCACAAGACAACGGTGTCTGGATAGGGGAATGGGCTATGATCAAGATCAGGTTTTCCCAGGAAGAAAATGATCGACTTTACGACGCCCAAC
>CAITYL010000127.1 GCA_903896595.1 uncultured Lentisphaerota bacterium | reverse complement strand
GCTCACGCCTTCGTCCACCGGATGCTTCGTCCGCACGGATTACTCCGTACATACGCCCGGCTGACTACATGGCTGACGGATCATTCCATGGTGAACTCCTTTCAGTTCACTAGAGGTCACTGGTTTCACTGACGCACCGGAGGCGCAGAGAAACAGCCAAATCAAAATATTGCCATGATGCCTGACCTACTTTCTCCGCGCCTCTGCGCCTCTGCGGGAGATAACTGATATTTGTTTTGGTTCCAGCTGCGCCGGGTTGGGCTAAGATTCCCGCAGAGGTATCCACAAGATGCGAAAAACTCTAACCTGCAGGAATCCGGATGGCAAGCCCTTCAATCGTCACCCGGGAACGCCTGCTGGCCGGCGTCGTCCCATGAAGGGTGGGCTGGGGCGGTGGGCGCCCAGGTGGCTGGCCTGGTGATCCGACACTTGACGCCGCCGCCAAGCACGGTAAATTCATCCCACCCGGATGTTGCTTCTTCCAATTAAAGTTTAAATTGATCCTTTATTCTACCACAAAGAACGCAAAGAACACAAAGATTACTTGCTCGTTTTTAGATTGTTTAATCTTTGCGATCTCGGCGATCTTTGCGGTTAATTTTGGAATCAAGTTGAAGTGTGATTGGAATTACTAGAGACCCACGCCATGCCGACCGCCACTCCCCCTGCCTGTTCCGCCGCGTCGGCCGCCGTTGATGCCGCCACGCCCCGAGTTTTGGTCGTCGGGGGCGGCCTGGCGGGGGCGGAGGCGGCCTGGCAGGTGGCGGCCAGTGGCATTCCGGTGACCCTGTGGGAGATGCGTCCGGAACGGCGCACGCCGGCCCATCACACGGAGTTCCTGGCCGAGCTGGTGTGCAGCAACTCGCTGGGGTCGCTGCTGCCCGACCGCGCCACCGGCATCCTGCTGGACGAGTTGCGCCGCCTGGACTCGCTGCTGGTGCGCGTAGCCGAGGGCGTGCGGGTGCCGGCCGGCCGCGCCCTGGCCGTGGACCGGACGGCCTTTGCCGACACCGTGACCCGCGAACTCCGCAACCATCCCCTGATCCGGATCGAGACCCGCGAGGCGCTGGCAGTCCCGCCGGACCGGCCGCTCGTGCTCGCCACCGGTCCGCTCACCAGCGACACCCTGGCGGCGGATCTGCAACGGCGCGCCGGCACAGCGAACCTGGCGTTCTTTGACGCCCTGGCGCCGATCGTCGAAGTGGATTCGGTGGACATGACCGTCGCCTTTCGCGCTTCACGCTATGAAGACGACGGCCCGGACGATGACGGCGACTACATCAACTGCCCGTTCTCCCGCGCGGAATATGAATCGTTCGCCACCGAACTGGCCGCGGCCCAGCAAATTCCGCTGCGCGACTTCGAGGCGGCGGACGCGCGCTTCTTTGAGGGCTGTCTGCCGGTGGAAGTGCTGGCCCGGCGCGACCCGCGCGCCCTCGCCTTCGGCCCCCTGCGCCCGGTCGGGTTGCGCGATCCGCGTGACGGCCACCGGCCCTGGGCAGTGGCGCAACTGCGTCAGGACAACCTGGCCGGATCCCTGTACAATCTGGTCGGGTTTCAGACCAATTTAACCTGGGGCGAGCAAGACCGGGTGTTCCGGCTGATCCCCGGCCTGGGCAATGCCCGCTTTGCGCGGTACGGCCAAATGCACCGCAATACATTCTTGTGCGCGCCGCGCCTGCTGGCGCCGACCCTGGAATGGCGCGGCGAGCCAGGACTGTTCGTGGCCGGCCAACTGGCCGGGGTTGAGGGCTATCTCGGCAGCGTGGGCACCGGCCTGCTGGCCGGCCGCAACGCCGCCCGCCGGGTGCGCGGCCTGGAACCGGTGGCGCCGCCGCCCGAGACCATGCTCGGCGCCCTCTGCCGCTATCTGGCCGGCGCCGAACCGGAACGGTTCCAGCCCATGAAAGCCAATATCGGCATTCTCCCGCCGCTGGCCGACCCGCCCAAGGGCAAGCGCGAACGCGGCGCCGCCCAGGCGACCCGCGCCAAGGTCGCCCTGGACCGCTTCCTAGCCGAACAGGAAGCGCCGCCGCCCGGCGGGTGCATGACAGTTTTGTCGGACGAAGTTGGGGCCACCCTTTTGGAAAAGGGTGCTCCCTTTGCGGATTCCGCAGGCCGCTTCAGTCAACCAGCCATGATTGGGGCGCAGGGGCGGCCTGCGGAATCCGCAAAAAGGCACAAACAGGTTTGACGGAGGGTTTGGGAACCGCCTTTCCTGCTATGTAGCCGGTCGTCAAGTTGTTCTTGG
>CAITYL010000126.1 GCA_903896595.1 uncultured Lentisphaerota bacterium | reverse complement strand
CCTTCGCCAACGAACCGGCGATGAACGGCTGGAGTTGCGCGAGTTTCTTGAGTCGGGCGTCCCGCCGCTTGGCGAGCGTCCCCAGTGATGCCTGCTTGATCGTCATTTTGAGCCTCCAAGCTTGGTAATATATATATTACTAAGTTTTTGTCAAAGAAAAATACGTCGCGACAAAAAATATCGAACACCCCACCGCTGCCAGCGCAAATCAGCGCGACAAACAGCTAATTCGTCAATGCTGGGACACCGGCCCCCGGCCATCCTGCACTTGCGCAGGATACGGGGCAGCGATCCGCCAAGGGAAATACCGCCATCACGACGTATCTCACTTTGCGTCTTCACGCGCTATGTTGCCCAGCCTATGACACGTTACCTCATTCCAGAACTCAAGCTGCCGGTGGTCGGTGGCAATCTGCGGGCGGCGGCGGCCACCTATCTCAGGATTCGCGCGGGCGATGTGCAGGGGCTCTGCCTGTTGCGGCGATCCTTGGATGCCCGTGACCATCATCACCCCTGGTTTCTGTGCCGGGTGGGCGTGGAACTGCCCGACGGCTGGCGGCCGCCGGCTTCCGTCCGCCTTGAACCGTGGACGGAACCGGTGGCACCGGCGCCGGTGACGGTGGCTTTGTCCGGGGCCGCGCCGGTGGTGGTGGGGGCCGGACCGGCGGGGTTGTTCGCCGCCCTGGCCTTGGCCGAGGCCGGCCTGCCGCCGCGCATTCTCGAACGCGGCAAAACCATTCCGGACCGCGCGGCCGATGTGGCGGCGTTTTGGGAGGCGGGCCGCCTTGATCCCGACTCCAATATGCATTTCGGCGAGGGCGGTGCCGGCGCCTTTTCCGATGGCAAGCTCTATACCCGTTCCCAGTCGCCTGAACTGATGCATCTTCTGCGCGAGTTGTGTGCTGCCGGCGCGCCGGAGGAGATTCTGTTTGATCCCCGCGCCCACCTTGGCACCGATGGTTTGGCCCGGATTATTCCCAATCTGCGCCGGCGCCTGGAATCATTGGGGGCCACCTTCGAGTTTGGTGCCCGGTTGGAGGGCGTGCAACCGTTGCCCGGCGGCGGGTGCGGACTTCGCGTCAATGGTGCCGACGGCGGCCGCGCCTGGCCCCTGGTGCTGGCGATCGGGCACTCGGCCTTTGACACCTATCGTCTGCTGGCGGCCCAAGGCCTGGCCTGGGCGGCCAAAGACCTGGCTATCGGTTGCCGCATTGAACACCCGGCGCCGTTCATCACGCACCGGTTTTACGGCCGGGAACCCGCGGTGCTGGCCGCGCTGGGCAATGCCGGTTACAATCTGTCGGTGGCGCTCCGCGGCGGCGGCAGTGTCTACAGTTTTTGCTGCTGTCCCGGTGGCGAGGTGGTGGCCTGTTCGGCCGTTCCGGAAACCGTCAGTGTCAACGGCATGTCGTTCAGCCGCCGGGATGGTGCTTTCACCAATGCCGGCCTGGTGACCCCGATCAAGGCTGCGGAGATCGCGCCCGGCCCGGATGGCATGCTGCGCTGGCGCGAGGAGTTGGAAAACGACTGTTATCGCCTTGGCGGCGGCGGTTTCATCCTGCCGGCCCAGCGCGCCGCGGATTTTCTCAGCGGCGATCCCAGCACCAGCCTGCCCGCCACCTCCAGCCGGCGGCCGTTGCTTCCCACCGATTTGGCCCGACTGTTGCCGGCGGCCATCACGGAACGCTTGCGCGAGGGGATGCGGTTGCTGGAGCGCCAGGTTCCCGGCTGGATCGGGGCTGGCGTACTGTTCGGCATTGAAACCACCACCAGTTCGCCCGTGCGCCTGCTGCGGACGCCGGCGGGCGACAGTGAGACGCTGCCCGGGGTGCTGCCCGTGGGCGAGGGCAGCGGCTATGCCGGCGGCATCCTGACCAGCGCGCTTGACGGCTGGCGCACCGTTCGCGCCTGGCTGGCGGCCCGCTGAAGGCTGTTAGGCTATAGGCTGTTAGACTGTTAGGCTGAAGGCTGTTAGGTAATTAAAATATCACCCTACGACGGTGAGCCTTTGGCAAAACCACCTATTTCCGGTGGGGACGGCGGGGTGCGGTATTTGGTGGGAGCGGCGAGTTTCCGAACCCGGAACGTTAGTGATGGGTCAAAGGGTAACTGTTCCCAAACACCCCGCCGGTCAAAGGGGAGGGGCAAGAGCCCCCGGGGGACACTATCGGACGCGTCTGACCCGTCCGACAGGTTCGCCTGGTCGGATGCTGCTGCCGCCCGGGTGCCGTCCGGTGGTTACTGGACGGTGGCGGCGGCCACCGGCGCGGCTGCCGCGTGCTTGGCGGCGGGGGGCCAGCGCAGGAGCTGTTCATCCGGCTGGCAGCAGGGGAGGGTCTTGCCGATGAACTTCTCGATGTCGGGCAGGGTAAAGGCACCATGCTCGCAGGCGAAGGTCACCGCCTTGCCGGCATGGCCGGCGCGGCCGGTGCGGCCGATGCGGTGGACGTAGTCTTCAACCTCGTGCGGAATGTCATAGTTGACCACGTGGGAGACGTCGGCAATGTGAATGCCGCGACCAGCCACGTCGGTGGCGACGACCACGCGCAGACGTCCCTCGCGGAAGGCCTCGAGAATTTTCATGCGTTTACCCTGTTCGACGTCACCAGTGAGCAGGCCGGCCTGAATGCCGGCCTTGGTGAGAAAGCTGTGCAGGCGTTCGCAGGCATCCCGGCGGTTGGCGAAGACCAGGACGCGGTGCCAGTCGGGGCTTTGCAAGAGGTTGGCCAGCAGCACGCACTTTTCGCGGGCGGCCACGGAGTAGACCGTTTGCTCGACGGTGTCGGCGGCCACGGATTCGGGCTCGATTTCCACGGTGGCCGGATTGTTCTGCCACTGGGCGGCCAGGCGCAGGATTTCCGGCGACAGGGTGGCGCTGAACAGCAGGGTTTGGCGGTGCGCCTTGTGGGGCAGGCGGGCGATGATCCGGCGGACGTCGGGGATGAAGCCCATGTCGAGCATGCGGTCGGCCTCATCCAGCACCAGCACTTCGACCATGGATAAATCAATGTTGCCGCGGCGGACAAAATCAATCAGGCGTCCGGGGGTGGCGGCGACCAGGTCGACGTTACCGCCGAGCTTGGCAAGCTGTTCGTCAAAACCGAGGCCGCCAAACACGGCCAGGCACGAGAGGGAGGTGTGCGTGCTCAGCGAGTTGGCATCCTTGGCGAGCTGGACCACCAGTTCGCGGGTGGGGGCCAGGACCAAGGCGCGGGGCGTGCCGGCGGGGCGGTTGGCCGGTGACGGCTGGCGCAGAAAACGGTTGAACATGGCCAGCAGAAAGGCGGCGGTTTTGCCGGTGCCGGTTTGGGCGCGGCCGGCCAAATCGTGGCCCGCCAGGGCAATGGGCAGTGCCTGGGCCTGGATCGGCGTGCAATAGAGGAAGTTTTGGTCGGCGATGGCGTGCAGCAGGACGGGTTCCAAATCCAGGTCTTGAAAGCGCGTTTTGCCGGTTTCGACGGGAACCACGAAGGTGGCGGGGTCCCACGGGGCGGCATCGCGCAGCGCGGCCCGGGTGGCGGGCTGGCCGCCGGCTTCACGGCCGGAGCTTTTGGGGGGGGTGCGGGGGCCGCCGCGCGAGCGGGGGCGGGAACCGTCCCGTTCCTCTTCGCGGCGGCCGGGGCCGGCGGTCAAGTCATCGGTGGCATGGTGGCGCGGGCGAAAGTCATTGCCGCGTTCGCCGGCATCGGTTGCCGAACGGTGGCGTGGCGGCCGGGGGGTGTCGCCGCCATCGGTGCGGCGCGGCGGCCGGCCGCCGCTCAGGGCGTCGCGGGCTGGTGCGAACTCCGCAGGTTGGGCGCCACCGAGATGGGGCAACGGACGGCGGTGCCGGGGATGGTCCGCAGGGGTGGCGGGATGGCCGGGCTTGGGATGGGCGGCGGTGGGGGAGGGTTTATGGCTGCGGGTGAGCCGGCTGATCAGGTGCAGGAAACGGCGAATCATGAGGAAATCAACAATCCAATCCGGTCGCGCCATTTAGGTCCGGCGCCGTCATTAGGGAGGCGTGAATAGGCATTTTCTTGATGAGGCTCGTTGCGGGAACGTTACAGGGGCGGCGGGGCGGGGGGCAGTGCTCTGGTTTCAGAAGGACGGTTGTTTTTTCTGAATACCCGACACTCTGGATACTTCCGCCATTCCGGCGCAGTCTCGCAAAAGGTTCTATTACTATAGGTGTGGCGGGCGGGAATTGCAATGCGTCAGGCGCCACCCTCATAAATGACCGGCATTTCCTGCCACAGTGATTCCAGGCGGTAAAATTCCCGCGCCTCAGGGTTGAGGACGTGGACCACGATGGTGCCGAAATCGAGGATGATCCAGTGACTTTCCGGGGTGCCGGAAATATTGTACAGACGGACCCCGGCCTTGGTCAGCGCCTGGTCCACCTGGTTGCACAGGGCGCGCAGGTGCGGATCCGAAGCGCCGGAACAGATGACAAAGAAGTCGGCCAGGATCGAGTGTCCACGGGCGTCATAGACGCGGATCGTTTCCGCCTTGGCATCCTCGCAGACGGCGGCGGCGCGCCGGGCGACGGTCTCGGGGTCACGAAGCGGGTCGAGCGGCGGGGTCTCAGCGGCGGTGCTGGCGTTCACGGGGTTTCGGGTGGCCATAAAGTTCCTGTTTCTGGATAAGGGCGATGACGGCTTCGGGGACCAAGCCGGCCAGGGATTTGCCTTGGGCGCAGAGGTCGCGGATTTGGGAGGCGGAGACCGGCAGCAGGGGCGGGTCGCGCAGGATGGCGCCGCGCAACTTGCGCCCGCCCAAGGTGCCGAAGTGGCCGACCAGGGTGGCCAGGCTGGTGAGGTCGACACCGGGGCGGGGATGGATGATAAATTCCTGGTGGGTCACCAGTTCGGTGGCCCGGTGCCAGGTATGCAGTTCGGCCAGGCAGTCGGCCCCCATGACGAAGATCAGGTCGTGTTCGGGAAACGCGATGTGCAGGGTTTCCATCGTATCGAACGTGTAGGCCGGCTCGGGAGCCCGCCGGATCTCGATGTCGGAAATGCCGAACGCGGTGAAGGGATCCAAGGCGGCGTGGAGCATGGCCAAACGCTGTTCCGCCGGGGCCAGCGCATCAGCCGGCTTGTGCGGTTGCTGGCCGGCGGGGATGAAGAGCACCTCATCGGCCAAATTTTCACGCAGGAGGTTGCCGGCCAGGAAGAGGTGGCCGTTGTGGATGGGATTGAACGAACCGCCGAACACGGCCATGCGCTGGCGTTGCGGCCGGGGCGGCAGGCGTTCGGGATCCGTAGGGGCGACCGGCCGGTCGCCCGTACTACGGGGGATGTAGGCCCGGCGTTCGGGATCAGCCGGGGCGTTGCCATTGGCGGGACGGTCGTAATCCATAATAATTTAAAGAGCAACGCCGGTCTGGGGGCACGCCTTGGGAAGGGGCGCGGCATCCGTCCGCGGGCGGTTACAGGTTCCTGGTTGGGCAAGAGCGTTTGGCAGCAATATACTACGTCAAACGGATAAAGCGGAAAGCCGCGAGAATCTTGATCAGAGCATGGCAATGCCTGGGGTTCAGTGTTCGGATTTTAGGTTTCAGCTATCCGCGAAGAATTTCACTGCCTGATACTGACACCTGAACCCTGAACACCCGATATGTGTTAAGAACGTTCCCCACATCCCATGGATAATTTCCCCCGCCCTTCATGTGCTATCACCCGTTCCGCCCCCGCCAAGGTCAATCTCTATCTGGAGGTGACGGGCCGCCGGCCCGACGGGTATCACAATTTGGTGACCGTGTTCTGGCCGGTGGCCGGGCTGGCCGATGAATTAGCCCTGGAACTTCTGGGCCGTCCGGGGTGCGAACTTCGCACAGGGGGGGCGGCGGGGGTGCCGGAAACGGCCGACAACTTGGTGTGCCGGGCGGCGGCGGCATTCGCCGGCGCGGCGGCCGTGGCGCCGGCCTGGCGGTTTACGTTGACCAAACGCATTCCGGTGGCGGCGGGGTTGGGGGGGGGCAGTTCGGACGCCGCTGCCGCCCTCCTGTTGTTGAACGCGGCGTACGGGACGCCATTGGCCCCGGATACACTGGCGGGGCTGGCCGCGGGATTGGGGGCGGATGTCCCCTTTTTTCTGCGTCCGGAACCGGCACTCGCCACCGGCATCGGGGAACAGTTGACGCCGCTGCCGGCCGGTGCGGCCGCGTTACCCCTGTTGCTGGTGAACCCGGGCTTTCCCCTGCCAACGGCGTGGGCCTATGGCGCGCTGGCACGCACACCCCGACCGCCGGCGCCGCCGGTGGCGCCCTTGCTACAAGCCTTGGCGGTGGGGGCCGCCGCCGCGGTGGCCGCCGCCGGATACAATGCGTTTGAATATTCCGCGGTCCATAAGTTTCCGCTGCTGAACCTGTTGCTGGAGTTTCTTCGCCGCCGGCCCGAGGTGCTGGGCGCCCAGGTCAGCGGTAGCGGCCCCACCTTGTTCGCCATTTGCCGGCCGGGGACGCCCGTTGTCGTGGCCGCTGCCGTCCGCGCTGCGTTTGGCCCCGCGCCGTGGCTGTGGTGGTTGCCTGATTGAGGAATGAGCTTGGCAGGGTAGATTGCATGGAGAAGGCTAAGGACCAGGGGATGGCATGATACAACTCAGTCCACTGTCTCCCGTGTCACCGGGCCGGCACCCGACGTCATGGCGTCTTTGGCTTGGCCTTCCAACAGCTCTCCTCGTGTTGGTGACTTTGACCTATGCGGGATGGTTATACCGGCAGGAAATAAGGCGTTCCCACGCCTATGACGGCATGATTCGTGAGGCGTCCAAGCGCCACCGTCTGTCCCCCTGTCTGGTTAAGGGGCTGGTCCGCCAGGAAAGCCGGTTTCGGCCGTGGATGCGGGGGCGTTCCGGCGAGGTTGGGCTGATGCAGGTCATGCCCGGGGCCATTCAAGATTGGGAACGGGTGACCGGCCGGCGCTGCCCAAGCCCCGGGGCGGCGTATGATCCACGGCTTAATTTGGAAATCGGCTGTTGGTACCTGGCTGTCGCCCAGCGCCGGTGGCAGGGCCGACCTGACGGCGACGAAATGGCTTTGGCCCAGTACAATGCCGGCCCCGCCAATGCCGGAAAATGGGGGAGGGACGATGCCGGCACGGTTTACGACCGGGTTCGTTTTCCCTCAACCCGCCGATATATTAAGAACGTACTGGAGTACGCAAAGTCTTATGAGCGGCAACACGAATTTAGTGAATGAGGCCGGTAAAGAACCGGTGGCCGCCTTGCTGACCCTGCTGCAGGATGAAGACGATAAGGTGGCCTCGCTGGCCATGGAGCAGTTTCTGGACCGCGGGCTGGCGGAGTCCGCCATTGCCGAGTTCCAGGAAGCGCACGATCCCAAACTCCGCCAGCGCATCCATCAGCTCGGCACCATTCTCTCGCGGCGGCGGGCACGGCAGGAGTTTCTGGACGCCGTGTCCCAGGAACGCATCAGTCTATGGGATGGGGTGGTGGCCATCAATAGCTTGTATGATCCGCAGTGCAACCGGCAAAAGGTCAACGACGAACTGCACGTCATGGTGTCGCGCCTCGGCCTGCGCCGGGCCACCGCGGCCAAGACGGCGGCGTTGATGCGCGAACAGGAATTTTGCGTGCCCGAGGAGGACGTCCTTGACGTCGACCTGTACCTGATTGAGCGGGTGCTCGAAACCTGCTACGGCAGCCCGGCCGTCCTCTGCGCCTTGGCGCACCAGGCGGGGCTGGAGGCCGGTTGGGAGTCGTCCATTGTCCTGCACGAAGGCCGCTTCTGCCTGCTCGACCGGCATCACCTGCTGATCGATCCGACCGCCGGCTGGCACGTCACCCACCTCAGCGAGAACACCAAGTTTCATCCCTGCTCGCGCAAGGACTTGTGGCTGGGGATCTTATCCCAGCTTTTCCTGGTTTCCCTGGTGGACGGCCACCTGCGAGACCTCTATCATTTCGGGGACCTGCTGTCCGCTCTCAATGAGATGCCGCCCGAGGACGCCCTGCCGTACCCGCTGGGCAAAGCCAAGGAATAACCGCTGGCTTTTGGGGCAGCCGGCGTTCAGGCTTACCACAGCTTGGCCAGCACGGGCAGGATGCCGGCGTCGCGCAAGCCTTCGGCAAGTTCGGCCAGGCCGACCAGCCAGATGAACCACAGCGCGTCGAATGCGCACCGCCGGAACACGCGCGGATGCACCGTCCATTCCTCCGGTTCGCGCAGCAGGGACCAGCGCGGGAAAAAGGCCGGGGTGATTTTGCAGTAGGCGTCAAACTCCGCGCCATGCCGGTCACGCAGCACATTCTGCTCATTCCGGACGACCGCCGGGTAATAGGCGGCGAACATCGCGAGAATGATGGCGGGCAGGGTCAGGGTTTCCGTGCTCAGGCCGACGCCGAGGGCGCCGAGCAGGCTGAAAAAATACAACGGGTTGCGGCAGATGGAATACGGTCCGGCGGTGATCAGCGAACTGGACTTGTAGCCGCCGATGTACAGGATGCACCACAGCCGCCCCAGCGAGCCGAGCCCCACCAGCACATATCCCAACATGCAGAACAGCATGCAGAACAGGTTGTTGTCCGGCCAGCGGTTGTCGGTGATCATCAGGCTGGCGCCAATGATGAGTCCGAACAAGACCGTAAAGACAATACGCAATTTGGCGACGGCATTTTTCCCGATCATGAGAGTCCTTTGCCAATAGATGCGGTAACGGTGGTGATTGACCTTGGGTTCCAGAGGCGGGCCGGGGGCAGGGACAACCAAGGGAACACGCCGACGGTGCGCAACTTAATGTCGCAACCTGCCTCGTGCGAATCGCGATCCAGCCCGAATTGAAAAATTCAAGGGGCGGTGATGACGGCTTGGCGGGGGTGGGCGGCGGCCCAGGCGGCGAGGGTTTCCCGGCCGATCTTGACGTTGTGGCGGACATCCACGGGAAAGGCGCGCACGAAGAAGAAGGTGGTGATGTCGCGGGTCAGGGGCGACTGCCGGCCCAGCTCACCCAGGGCCGCCGCGAAACGGTGCCGCGCCGCCGCGGTGCGCGGCCACTGGCCGGCCAGAGGTTCGACCGCCAAGGCGGGCTGGAACAATCCATCCGGGCCGGGCCGGCCGATGAGCGCCGTCCGGGCCACCGCCGGATGCTGGTTGAAAATGCCTTCGCAGGGAATGGAGAACCGCGTCCCCTGCGGTGTTCGCACGCGATGGTTTTTTCGGCCGCAGAACCACAGGCGGCCGGCGGCGTCCAGGTAGCCGGCGTCGCCGATGCGATGCCAGAGGGCGCCGTCACGGTCGGGGATTTTGGCCGCCCGGGTCGGTTCCGGCTGGTTAAAATAGGCAGGAGTGACCATGGGGCCGCGGACCACGATCTCGCCGATTTCGCCCTGGGGCAGGCACAGGGTGTCGTCCCAGGCGGGGATCGGCGCATCAATGAGCCGGATGATGCGCACGGTGGCTTCCGGGACCGGCCGGCCGACGCACATCCCGGCGCCGGCGCGGGTGCGGGCGGCGGTTTCGCCCAAGACTTCGGCGCCGGTGAAGGTGGCCACCGGCAGCGACTCGGTGGCGCCGTAGGGGGTGTGGGTCGTGGCGCCAGGGGGCAGGGCGTGTTCCAAGAGCAGGGCATGAATGGCGGGCGAGACCGGCGCCCCGGCCATGAACACCTGGCGCAGTCCCGGCAGACGGCTGCCAGAGTCCCGGCAGGCTTCGCCGACCCGCCGCCACAGGGCTGGCGAGCCGAACGAGAAGGTGACGCCATGCCGGTTGATGGCGTTGATGACGCGGCGCGGATCAACCTTGGCCGGATGTGAGAAGACGATGTCGGGCACCACCACGGTGGCGCCCATGGCGGTGGAAAAGAGGCCGAACAGGGGAAAGCAGGGCAGGTCGGTGTCGGTATCACCGATGCCGTAGACCTGGCGGAGCAGCCGCACCTGGGTGGTGAAAATACCGTGCGTGTAAACCACGCCCTTGGCCGGACCGGTGCTGCCTGAGGTGAAGAGAATGGCGGCGGGTTCGTCTGGCGCCATTGCCGCCGTTGGGACTGCCGGGACTGCCGCGAAGGCGCCCGGAGCCGGCGTGTGGCGCAACGGCGCAATGGCGGTGCCGCCCCAGCCCCAGGGGCGGCCCAGGGTGACGATGATGCGGAGTCCGCGGAAGGCCCCCGGCATCAGCAGGCGGAAGAGGTGGGCCATGGGCTCGCCGATCATGGCCTCGGGCGCGGCTTGGGCGGCGGCCCGGGCCAGCCGGCGCAGGCCCATGCCGGGGTCGAGAAAGACCGCCACCGCGCCCAAGCGGAAGATGGCAAACGTCAGAGGCACGAAATCCAGGCCGGGCCGGACCAGCACCAGAACGCGCATGCCGCGGGTGATGCCGGCGCCGGCCAGGGTGCCGGCCAGTTGGCGGCAGCGCCCTTCAAGCGCGGCAAAACTCAGTTCCCCGGCCAACTCGCCGGCCTGGCCGCGCAACCACTTGACCGCCGGCTTGTCGGGCTGGCGGGCGGCCAGTTCGGGCAGCAGGCCCGCGATGTTGGGAGAGGGGGGCAAACGCAAATCCTTAACGTGAAAGGAAATGATGGACGGAAACACGAAAAGACAGAAGAAAGGCCGCCGCCCCGGGGGAAGTCTGTGTTAGTCCGTGTAGGTCCGTGTAGGTCCGTGTAGGCCCCCCCCATCGTTACTTGGCGCGGGGCAGGGCGCCGAGGGCGGTCAGGACGCGGGCCTTGAACGGTTCCGAGCCGCCGCAGGTCAGGGCTTGTTTGAGCCATTTCTCGGCTTCGGCCGTCTTGCTCTGGGCCTGGGCGTTGCGGGCGGCGCCGAGCAGGGCTTCGACGGCGAGGTCGGGTGATTGGGGGTCCATGGTGGAGCCCATTGCGGCGAAAGCTTTTTCCGCCTCGGCCTTCTTGCCGGCGGCTTCCAGCGCGTAGGCCTCGCCGATCCGGGCTTGGAACAGACGCTTGCTGTCAGGATGTTGCCGGATGAAGTCGCCGTAACGCGCCGCCGCGTCGGCGTACTTGCCGGCTTCGAACAGGCTGCGGCCCCAGCTTAGGAGTGCCTCGCTGCCCGCCGGGGTGCCGGCGTAATCGGCGGCGACTTTGGCGAACGCCTCGGGGGTGGTGGCGGCGTCCAGGGCGGCATAGGCATCCGCTTCACGCGCCTGGCGCCGGTTGTGAAGGGCGGCCAACACCGTCGTGACGATCACCAGGGCGATCAGGGCGAAGATGGCGGGCTTGATGTACGGGTGGATCCGGCGTGTCCAAAAATTGAGTGACTGTTCGGCGGCGATGTCCATCTCATTCGGGTTGTGGTGGATGGGCTCATGCGGTTTTTCGGTGCGGGCCATGGGGTGGGTCACTCCTTGTCGAGGATGGATTTGAGACGGTCATTGGCGGCCTGACGCACCGCGGGGGCGGCGGCCTCGGCTGGGGGGGGGCGGCCGCCGGCGGCTGGCTGAGGCGCGACCGGGTGTGTGTCGGCGACGCTCGTCAGCGCTTCTGGATGGGCGGGTGCGAGAATCGGGGCGGCTGGCACCGGGGGCGTGGCGACCGGCGCGGGCGCCGGCGCCGCCAGGCGTTCCAGCACGGCCGGGCCGGCGGTGTCGCCGCCGGTCCGCAGATATTCCGCCACCGGACCGCCGGCGCGGGCGCCGGACGTGTCCACACTGGCTTCGCGGGCCTGACGGACCACCTCCAGAAAGAAATCTTCCAAGTCCATGGCGGGTTGGGACACCGAGATCTGGCCGGAGCCGACCGCCTGGTTCAATAGCTCGAGTACGCGGGCCAGCAGGGCCGGCTCCAGGCACGGCACTTCAATGCGGGTGCGGTCTTTGACCGCCAGCAGATCGTTTAACTGACCTTGGGCCCGGATGCGGCCGCCGTAGAACACCACCACCTCATTGCAGACATCCGCGACATCCGCCAGCAGATGACTGCAGAGAATGATGGTCTTGCCGCGGCTGGCCAGGAGCCGGATCAAGTCTTTGACTTCGCGGCAACCGATCGGGTCAAGCCCGGAGGTGGGTTCGTCCAGGATGACCAAGTCGGGGTCGTTGATCAGGGCTTGGGCCAGGCCGATGCGGCGGGCCATGCCTTTGGAGAACTCGCCAACCGGCCGGTTGCGCGCGGTTTCCAGGCCGACCATCGCCAACAGTTGCTGGGTGCGGCGCTGCCGTTCGGCGGCGGTCAGGCCGAACAGGGCGCCGAAGAAGTCGAGCGTTTCCGCGGCGGTGAGATACCGGTAGAGGTAGGTTTCTTCCGGCAGGTAACCGATGCGCCGCTTAACTTCCACATTACGCGGGCTTTCGCCGAGTACGGTCAGGCTGCCGCGGGTCGGATACAGCAGGCCGAGCAACATTTTAACGGTGGTGGACTTGCCGGAGCCGTTGGGACCCAGCAGGCCAAACACCTGGCCGCGACGGATGCGCAGGTCGACGCCGTTGACCGCTTTGGCCTTGGCGCGACCCCAAAAGTCGCGAAAGACCTTGGTCAGGCCGATCGCCTCGACCGCCCAGTCGGCAGGTTGTTCTGTGCCTGGTTGAACCATAAGATGGGAGCATGCCCCGGGGTACGGCTAAATACGGTCCATAGGATAGTCGGCGGGCGAATGATTGCAACCGGCCGGAAGATTTGGCTTCATGACGGTTTTGTCGGACCTTGTTGGGGCCACCCTTTTGAAAAAGGGGGTTCCCAACATTATTATGATCACGCCAGATCCAGTGATACGCGTTCCGGGGCGCGGTTGTCGATCCGGCGGCCGATCCGGGCGTAGGTCCGCAGGCGTTCCGGGAGTGGCTGGGCGGCCAGCGGGTTGTGCGGGTGGAAGAGGCCGTGCTCCGGCTTGAGCGTCGCCAGTTTCTCGTGAGCGATCAGAGCCCAGGTCGCCTCCACCAGGTGCGCGAACTCGGGCTTGAGCAGGATCGGGCAAGAGAAGGCCTGGCGGGAGCTGTTGATGTCGACCCCGCTGATTTCCATCAGGTTGTGCTGCTGGCACAGGCGCTGAACGCGGGCGAGCTGGGCCAGGGTGTTGCGGGGCGGCATGTAGGTGACGGCCCGGAACCCGAGGCGCCCGAGTTCGCCGATCAGCAGGTCCAGGTACTCGTCCTCAAACTTTTCGGCTTTTTTGTCGCCGGTGGGCGATTCGGTGACATCGCCCAAATAGGCGTAGGCGGGGATCGCCTGCATGGACAGAGCCAGTTTGACGACCTCGCCGACCGGCGGGCATTCCTGCTCGCTGGGCTGGATGAAGAACTCCGGCAGGAACGAACTTTTCAGCACGCCGAGCAGGTCATAGAGAAAATGCGGGTTGGTTTCGTCCGTCAGGTATTCCTGCAATTTCGCCGGCAGTTGCATCCCCAGCTGGTCGCGCAGGAAGGCGATGAGCGGCTGGCCGCGTCCCTTGCTTTCGGCAATGCGCTTGGCCAGGGCGCAGAGGATGTGGCGTTCGGTAATGGAACCGCCCTCGGAGGCGCAGGAAATGGCGGCGATCTCGCGGTCGAAATCCAGCGGGTGCAGCCCCAGCGCCGTCAGCCGTGCGTTCAGCCGTTCGACTTGGGCGCGGTTGCGCTGGTTGCGCTTGCGGGAGATGCCCGCCAAAAACGTCTTGGCCCGCTCGAACTGGGTGGCCGGCAGTCCATGCACCGCCATGTACAGGATGTTCACCGAGTCCGGATTGTTGATCTTCCGGCCTTCAAGGGCGGTGCCGGTGGCGTTGACTCGCACTTCAAATCCGCAGGTGGTGGCGATCTCCAGGCTCTTGCCGGCCACTAGCATTTCAGCGCAACCGGAAACGGAATCGTGGTCCATGATGCCGACGGCTTGCAGACCGGCTTTGGCCGCCTGCAGGGCCGCCATGGCCGGCGCGTACGGACTGAAGGAATAGATGGTGTGGACGTGGTTGTTGACCTCGACCGTGGCCGGGCCGTGCAGGGTCTTGGCTTGGCCGCCGGCGGCGATCTGGTGCAAGGCCGCCAAACGGTTGGCTCGCAAGGGGGCATTGAGTTGGGCAAGCAGGGTATCCATGAAAAGGGTCTTTATTCGCAACGTGATGGTTTTAAGGGGGGCGGTTTCGCGGTCCTGCGGGCGGCGGGGCCGGAAAGCGCATCAATTTACACGATCAATGCGCCGCTGTCATTCCTGAAACATTGATATCCGGACAGGATGCTTCGGTCACCCCAATCCGGCATGGCTAAAACATTGATCATAATAGGGGAGCAGCTCGGGGACAGGCTCTAATCTGAATTCTTGCCACACTGGTCATGCGCGTGGACGCGGAAGGCCTATCGTTGGGTCGGATTCCCGTGGAAATGGCGAAAACGCCTGCCGTCATCCGAGCCCTGTGGAAGTCTGGCGGTCCTGGCGCCGTTCGCCGGCGGCAACAACGCCTGACAACCGGCACTGATGCGAAGTTCGCAAGCGTGTGGGGCTGTCGCCGGCCATGGCGGCCGCGTTTTCCCAGGGTGCATCACACTGTTGGTGGGTGGGGCAAGGCGGTTCCCGGCATGCGCCGTCACCCTTGGGGCAATGCCACAAGGCGAAGTGTCTCTATGGACGCGCCTGTTCGCCGGATTAGTGTCTTCGTGGCCGAAACGGGCTTTTCAATGGGGAAACGGAACCGCTCAGCATGGACGCCACCATGGCGTCTCCGAGCTGCCCCATCGTCTCCAGCACCTCGCTCAACATGTCATGCCGATCCCAAAAGCGCCGCCATGCGGAGTTCGCACGCGGATCCTGCCACT
Organism: uncultured Lentisphaerota bacterium; assembly: GCA_903896595.1. Classification (GTDB taxonomy): domain Bacteria; phylum Verrucomicrobiota; class Lentisphaeria; order Oligosphaerales; family CAITYL01; genus CAITYL01. Next base: position 31,644 of record CAITYL010000126.1, on the reverse strand, counting down.
GGCGGGTAAGGTCAAAGCGCGGCGCACCTATCCAGGCACCGATGTTCAAGGCCGCGAAAACTCGTCGGGCCGAACCGACAATACTGCTTTTGAAGCGGCCGCACCAGCTTGACCCATGTCGTTGGCCTTGGTTTTTGACCTGATTCAGCCAGACGGTGAAGCGCTGCTGCATGTCCTTGACGAACTCGCTGACGTCGCGTAACCGCTTTGTCCAGCGGCGCAAGATCGCTGGATCGTCGAAGTCGGGCAGCGGGGCGGCGCTGCCATGGCGGGTGCGAAAGCAGGCCTCCACTGTTTGCCGCGAAGGCGTTGCCGCCGGCACCGCCACCAGCATGCCGTAGCCGTCGGCGGTGACCTGCAGCAGCGTCACCTTGATGACATAGAGCCGACAGAGTTGGCTGACGATCAGCCGTAATCGCCTCATGGCCGGCGGGTCAAGCACATTCTCCCCCACGCGGCCGAGCAGCTGGTTGGAAATCTTGTAGAGCGTGTCCTCGTGGTCGTTCCGTTGTCGTGGCAGGCGCATGGCGTGTCCTTCATTTATGCTAACAAAATAATGACAAATAAAAGAAAGTCAAAGCGCTGTCCGCAAAAATCAAGATTGGGGACAGGCTCCAATCTTGATTATGCCGGGTGGCGAGCGGGGGAGGCTGCTTACCACGGGGGGTGGAACGGGGGGGCAAAGGGGCTTTGTGGTTGATGCCGCCGCCTATCAACTCCCGATGCGAGGCCAGTAGTCAAACCGGTAGTTCGCCAAGGTGAGCCGTTTACCAACAAATTTGTTATTAATAAAGTAATATTTACATTTATGTAAGTTTTTGTTATTTGGTAAATGCACGGTTAATTTATAATCATCGGGATATTAGGGGCATGCGGTTGAATTTTACTATTTGGCATACAAGTTTCTTTAACGCCGTTACGTTTGCGGGTATGGTACAACGCGTCTAGAACACGGTGGCAACGGCGGGCCGGCAACGGACCGTCTGACAGGTGGCGCTTTATTATGGACAACGACAACCAGCGACAGCAACCCGGATGGGAAGGGCTGGCGTTCCGCCAGGCCAATGCGGCGGGGTTCCCGGCCGCCCAGGGCGTGTACGATCCGTCCTGTGAGCATGATAGTTGCGGTGTGGGCATGCTGGCACATCTAGACGCCCAGCCCCGGCACAGCCTGGTCCTGCAGGCGATTGAGGTGCTGGTGAATTTGGAACACCGCGGCGCGCTGGGCGGGGATCGCGCCACCGGTGACGGCGCCGGGTTGTTGCTGCAACTGCCGGATGCCTTTTTTCGCGCGGGCGCCGGACTCGCGTTCACCCTGCCGGCGGCGGGGGAATACGGGGTGGGCATGGTGTTCCTGCCCACCGCCGCCGCGGTGGCGGCGCGGTGTCGCGAGGAACTGGCGAAGGCGGCGGCGGCCCATGGACTGTTGGTGCTGGGGTGGCGTGACGTGCCCTATGACGACCGGTCCCTTGGCGTCTTGTCCAAGAGCACCATGCCGCGGTTTGCCCAGTTCTTTGTGGGCCGGGGAAGCGTCCCAGCTGCTCAATTCGAGGCCAAATTGTATGTGGTCCGGCGGCAGGCGGAACGGGCGGCGACGGGCTGGGCGGAGGTGGATGCCAGCCAGTTCTATGTCAGCAGCCTGTCCAGTCGCACGATCGTCTACAAGGGGATGCTCACCGGCACCCAGATCCAGACCTTTTATCCAGACCTGAGCCATCCGGACTTCGCCAGCGCCTTCGCGGTGGTGCACCAGCGGTACAGCACCAATACGCTGCCGACCTGGAGCCTGGCCCAGCCGTTCCGGTATCTGGCCCACAACGGCGAGATCAACACCCTGCGCGGCAATGTGAACCGCATGAAGGCCCGCGAGGCCGGGCTGGCGTCGCCCGCGCTGGGCGCGGACGTCGAACGGCTCAAGCCGGTCATCGTGGAAACCGGCAGCGACTCAGCCATGCTCGACAACGCGGTCGAACTGCTGGCCGCCGGCGGCCGGTCCCTGCCGCACGCCATGATGATGCTGGTGCCCGAGGCCTGGGGCGCCCGGATTCACATGAGCGCGGACAAGCGCGCCTTTTATGAATATCACTGCGCCTTCCAGGAACCGTGGGACGGCCCTGCCGCGCTGGTCTTCTGCGATGGCCGCTATATCGGCGGTACTTTGGACCGCAACGGGTTGCGCCCCTGCCGCTGCACGGTGACCCGGGACGGCTTCGTGGTGCTCGCCTCCGAGTCCGGCGTGCTCAATATTCCGGCCGCCAACATTCTCTACCGCAGCCGCCTGCAGGCCGGCCGCATGTTTCTGGTGGATCTGGCCGAGAACCGCATTGTGCCCGACCATGAGATCAAGGCCAAGCTGTCGCGGTCCCAGCCGTACCGGCACTGGGTCAAGGAAAACCAGATCGAGCTGCGCGGCATGCTCAGCCCGGCCGAACTGCCGCCCGAGAGCCCCGAAGCGGTGCGCGCCAAGCAGCACGCCTTCGGCTACAGCCAGGAAGAGCTGCGGATGGTGGTCGGCCCGATGGCGGCGAACGGCCAGGAGGCCATCGGCTCCATGGGCAATGACGCGCCGCTGGCGGTGCTGTCGGACAAGCCGCAGTTGCTCTTCCATTATTTCAAGCAGTTGTTCGCCCAAGTCACCAACCCGCCCATCGACCCCCTGCGCGAGGAATTGGTGATGTCGCTGATGAGTTACATCGGCCGCGAGCGCAACCTGCTGGCGGAGACGCCGCAGCATTGCCGCATGCTCAAGCTGCATCACCCCATCCTAACCCCGGACGATCTGGCGCGGTTGCGCCGGTCTCAGACCCCGGATGTCAAAGTGGGGGATTTGGAGTGCCTGTACGACGTTGCCGCCGGCGGGCCCGGCCTGGACGCCGGGCTCACGGCGCTGTTCGCCCAGGCCGAGGCGGCGATCGCCGCCGGCGCCACCATTCTGCTGCTGTCGGACCGCAAACTGACGGCGGGCCGGGCGGCCATTCCCGCCCTGCTGGCGGTCTCGGGGTTGCACCACCATCTGATCCGGCGCGGACTTCGTACCCAGGCGGGCCTCATTTTGGAGACCGGCGAGGCCCGGGAGGTGATTCATTTCGCCATGCTCATCGCCTTTGGTTGCAATGCGGTCTGTCCGCACGTGGCCTTCTCCACCGTGCGCGACCTGGCGGCGGCGGGACTGCTGGACAAGCCGGTCAGCGTCGAGGTGGCGCTGGACCATTATCTGGCGGCGGTGAAGAAGGGGCTGCTCAAGACCTTCAGCCGCATGGGTATTTCCACCCTGCGCAGCTTCTTCGGGTCGCAAATTTTCGAGGCGGTCGGGCTTGGTCCGGAGCTGATGAACCGTTATTTCCCCAACACCGCCTCGCGTATCGGCGGCATCGGGCTGGCGGAACTGGCGGCGGACGTGGCGGCCCGGCATCGCACGGCGTTTCCGACGGGCGGCGTGGCGCCGTCATTGCTGGCCACCGGGGGCAACTACCACCTGCGGGCCGAAGGCGAGAAGCACCTGTGGTCGGCGGACGCCATCTTCCACCTGCAGCAGGCGGTGCGCACGGACAGCCTGGAGTCGTTCAAGAAGTACACCCGCGAGATCAATGACCAGGCCCGCCATCATATCACCCTGCGCAGCCTGCTGACCTTCACGCCGGGGGCGGCGGTGCCGCTGGCGGAAGTGGAGCCGGTCGAGAGCATTGTCAAGCGCTTTGTGGCGTCGGCGATGTCCTTCGGCTCGATCAGCAAGGAAGCGCATGAGACCATTGCCCGGGCGATGAACCGGCTCGGGGCCTGGAGCAATTCGGGCGAGGGCGGCGAAGACCCGGCCCGCTACCAGCGGGAGGCCAACGGCGACCTGCTCAAATCCCGCGTCAAGCAGGTGGCGTCCGGCCGCTTCGGGGTGACCACGGAATATCTGATCAACGCGGACGAACTGCAGATCAAGGTCGCCCAGGGCGCCAAGCCGGGCGAGGGCGGGCAGCTGCCCGGCCACAAGGTGTCCGAAGACATCGCCCGGGTGCGCCACACCACGCCGGGGGTGACCCTGATCTCGCCGCCGCCGCACCATGACATCTACTCGATTGAGGATCTGGCCCAGCTCATTTACGACCTCAAGTGCGTCAATCCCGCGGCGCGCGTCTCGGTTAAACTGGTGAGCGAAGTCGGCGTCGGCACCATCGCCTCGGGCGTCGCCAAGGCCAAGGCCGACATGGTCCTGATCGCCGGCCATGACGGCGGCACCGGCGCCTCGCCGCTGACCGCCATCAAGCATGCCGGCCTGCCCTGGGAGCTGGGGCTGGCCGAGACCCAGCAGTCGCTGCGCCAGAACGGCTTGCGCGACCGCATCCGGGTTCAGGTGGATGGCCAGTTGCGCACCGGGCGCGATTTGGCCATTGCCACCCTGCTGGGCGCCGAGGAATTCGGCTTTGCCACCGTGGTGCTGGTCACCCTCGGCTGCACGATGATGCGCAAGTGCCATCTCAATACCTGCCCGTTCGGCGTCGCCACCCAGGACGAGCGCCTGCGCGAACGCTTCCAGGGCAAGCCTGAGCATGTCGAGCGCTTCTTCCGCTTCCTGGCCGGCGAGTTCCGCGAGGTCATGGCCCAGCTCGGCTTCCGCACGGTGGAAGAAATGGTCGGGCACAGCGAGCGCCTGGCCTTTGATGCCGGCACCTTTGCCGGCAAGCCGGCGATGCTGGATTTCCGCGGCCTGCTGGAAGTGGTCGGCCGCAATGCCGCCCTGCCGCTGCATTGCCAGCGCAACGAGTTCCGCGAGGGTGCCGACTGTTTCGACGACGGCCTGCTGGAGCGGTTGCGCGCAGCCATTGAGGACAAGCAGCCGGTCACCCTGGACCTGCCGATCCGCAACATCAATCGCACCGTCGGCGCGCGGCTCAGCGGCGCCATTGTCGGCCGGCATGGGCCCAAGGGGTTGCCGCCGGGCACCATCAAACTCAACTTCACCGGTTCCGCCGGCCAGAGCCTGGGCGCGTTTCTGGCGCCGGGCGTGGCCATCCGCGTCGAAGGCGACGTCAACGATTATGTCGGCAAGGGAATGAGCGGCGGCCGGATCGTCGTGGTGCCGTCCAGGGATGCCACCTTCGCCCCCGAGGACAGCGTCATTGCCGGCAACGTCATCCTCTATGGCGCCACCAGCGGCAAGCTGTTCATCAACGGCCTGGCCGGGGAACGCTTTGCCGTCCGCAACAGCGGCGCCACGGTGGTGGTGGAAGGCGTGGGCGACCACGGCTGCGAATACATGACCGGCGGCGTGGTGGTGGTGCTCGGGCCGACCGGCGTCAATTTCGCCGCCGGCATGTCGGGCGGCATCGCCTATGTCTACGACCCGACCGGGTTGTTCGATACCCGCTGCAATCTGGACATGGTGGATCTGGAACCGGTGCGCGTTGCCGAGGACGTGGCGCAACTCCGCACTCTGATCACCCGCCACCTGGAGCTCACCGGCAGCCGCCGCGCCCGCCAGATTCTGGAGAACTGGGACACCCAGTTGGCCTATTTTGTCAAGGTCATGCCGATTGATTACCGCCTCGTGCTGGAGCGCATGCGCCAGCAGGTCCACCGCGAGGATGAAACGATTTCCGCAACTGAAGAGGTTTACGACGATGGCAAAGCCGACCGGATTTCTGGAGATCACGCGGCGCACCATGTCCAAGCGGCCGGCCGCTGAGCGGCTCCGGGACTGGCGCGAGATCGAGCAACCGTTGGATGAGGCCGCCCTGGAACAGCAGGGCGCGCGCTGCATGGATTGCGGCGTGCCGTTCTGCCACATGAGCGGCTGTCCGCTGCGCAATCTCATTCCCGAATGGAACGACCTGGTCTACCGCAAACGCTGGCGCGAGGCGTTGGAACTGCTGCACAGCACCAACAACTTCCCGGAAATCACCGGGCGTATTTGTCCGGCGTTGTGCGAGGCCGCCTGCACCTTGGGCGCCAACGACCAGCCGGTGACCATTCGCCAGATCGAATTGCACCTGGTCGAACGCGGCTGGCGCGAAGGCTGGATTCAGCCGCAGCCCGCCGCCGTCCGTTCCGGGCGCAAGGCCGCCGTGGTCGGTTCCGGCCCGGCCGGCCTGGCCGCCGCCCAGCAGCTCGCCCGTGCCGGCCATCAGGTGACGGTTTATGAGGCCCACGACCATGTCGGCGGCGTGCTGCGCTACGGCATTCCCGACTTCAAACTGGAGAAGTGGGTGATCGACCGGCGCCTGGACCAGATGCGCGCCGAAGGCGTTCGCTTTGAAACCGGCGTGCGTGTCGGCGACGATGTCTCCATCGGCTATTTGCGCCGCACCTACGATGCGGTGCTGCTGGCCGGCGGCGCCCGCATTCCCCGTGACCTGCCCATTCCCGGCCGCGAGCTGGCCGGCATTCATTTCGCCATGGATTACCTGATCCAGCAAAACCAGCGCGGCGCCGGCGAAGTCGTTCCCGAAGCCGAGGCGATCACCGCCGACGGCCGCCGGGTCCTGATCATCGGTGGCGGCGACACCGGCGCCGACTGCCTGGGCACCGCCCTGCGCCACGGCGCGGTCGGGGTCCAGCAGGTGGAAATCATGCCCAAACCCCCGGTTGAGCGCGACGCCTCGACCCCGTGGCCGCAGTGGCCCTACATGCTGCGCTCATCCTCATCGCATGAGGAAGGCGGCGAACGCCGCTGGAACATTCTGACCAAGGAATTCCTTGGCAAAAATGGCCGCGTCCATGCCGTCCGCGCCGTGGAAGTGGAATGGAAAAAGGACGCCAGCGGCCGGATGAACTTCGTGGAAAAGGCGGGCACGACTCATGACATCCCCGCCGACCTCGTCCTGCTCGCCATGGGCTTCACCAAGGAAGGCAACGGCAAGGTCTTGCAGGGGTTCGGGATTCAGACCACCGCCGCCAACGACCCCGTGCTCGACGCCAACCTGATGAGCAGCGTGCCCGGCGTGTTCCTGGCCGGCGACCTCAACCGCGGCGCCTCACTGGTCGTTCGTGCCATGATGGATGGCCGCCAGGCCGCCGCCGGCATGGACCGCTACCTGCGCGCCCTGGCCAAACCCGCCACCCCCCGCGCCGCCTGACGGCAACGAGCGGCAGGATTGACGATGTTGGGAACCGCCTTTTGAGGAAAGGCGGTTCCCAAACCCTCCGTCAAACCTGTTTGTGCCTTTTTGCGGATTTCGCAGACCGCTCCCCTGAAATAGTCTCTCGCCAAGAGTGCCAAGGGAAATCAACCGTGCATTGCCAAAACGTGAGACAGGCAATCGTGCCTGTCCGCGCGCCACGGGGAGCCAGGGAGGGCAACCGCGCCCAAACGGGAGGCGTCGTCCCGTCCCGAACAGCACACCGCCAAGGCGTTTTCCTTCCGGATTCCTGCATGCTAAAGTAATCGTAAGTCGCGGGTATCGGGCGGGACTCATCGCCTTAAGCCAGAAAACGGACACCGCCATGCTCAACCTAAAATCAAAATTCCATTCCGTCATCGGCGTCACGATGATGTTTGGCGCGTTTGGGGTGCTGGCGGCGAACGTCCAAGACGTCGTGAATGCCGTCAGCTATGACAGCTACCGCAGCTATCTCGGCTACCCCGGGGATACCGTCAATCCGCTCTACACCCAAGCCGGCGACAGCCGCTATTACACGAGCGGCCAGCACGACCTCGCCCGTACCAACATTGTCAATCATTTTACGGGCTTGGGGCTGACGACGACCCTTGACCCGTTCACCTACTCCGGCAGCACCTACAAGAATGTGGTGGCCGTGCTGCCCGGCACGGTGCGTCCCAATGACATCTACGTCATCGGGGCACACTTCGATTCGGTGAACTGTCCCGGTGCCGACGACAATGCCAGCGGTGTCGCCGGCGTCATGGAGGCCGCCCGTGTCCTGGCGGGATTCGACTTCGAGGCCACGCTGGCGTTTATTGCCTTCGACGTCGAGGAGATGAGGCTCATTGGCAGTGCCGCTTACGCCAGTGCCGCCAAGGCGCGCGGTGACACCATTCTCGGCATGATCTCGCTCGACATGATCGCCTACAACACCGCCGGAAAAAACACCGCCGAGATTTACGGGCGCACCACCTCCGACACCGTGAAGCTGGCGCTGGCCGAGGCCGTGCAGACCTACGGCGGCCTGACTACCACCGTCCTCGGCCAACTCGACTACAGCGACCATGCGTCCTTCGAGGCGAACGGCTACCCGGCCGCCCTGCTCATCGAAGCCGACGGCAACCCTTACTACCACACCGTCACCGACAACGTCAACACGCCCAACTACATTGACTACCTGTTTGCGACCAACATGACCAAAGGGACGGTTGGCTATGTGGCAAACGTCGCCATTTTGGTGCCCGAACCGGGGACCCTTTGGTTGCTCGTTTTCGCCGCCGTCATGGCGGGCAAATCACGACGGTCGCCAGGGCGCGGCTAGAAATCCCAACGGCCCGTGTCAGTTTTCGTCCGGCTGACACTGCCGCGGCCGTGGAATGCGGTGAGGATCACCGCCATGGTGAAGGCTTGTACCACGGTTAACCGTACACGTCATCGTGGCTGCCCACATCGAGCAAGACGACTTCGTGCTCCGTGATGTGCAAGACCAAAATGATGCGATACGCATACGTCAGACTGACGGCGTATTTGCCTTTGTGCTGGCCGGCCAAGGCATGAAGCCGCAACCTTGGTGCCCGCGGATCGGTCTCCAAGAGTCCCAGCACAACGCGAAATTCCGACGCCAAACCGGGATGCTTGCCCAAAAACTTCCGTGCCGTCCGGGCAAATGTCTCCGTCCAAACCAGGGTGAAGACGGCCGTTTTTTTCATGATTGCGCCAACCCGAGTTCCCTCATCAGCGTGTCCGCCGTTCCACGATGGACGCGTCCCGCCGCCAAGTCTGCCACCGATGCCGCCAGCCGGCTCGCGGCCAGTTCCGACAACAGGCCGGCGTAGTCCGCTTCCCGCATGACGACGTAGGTGGGATGATTGTTTTTGATGACATGGACGGGGCCATCGTCGATCAGGTCATCGACCGCGCTAATGCCGCACCGTTTAATCTCTTGTGCCGCCAGGGTGTTCATATTATGCCTCCGTTACCACGCTTGTATACCAATATAAGTATATAAAATAGTACTCTTTTTAGTATTATCAACTCGGTGAAGTCAAGGGGTGCTTGACAGGTTTGTCGGATGATGTTGGGGCCACCCTTTTGGAAAAGGGTGCTCCCCAAGCCCCTTCCCAAAACTTTTGTACGTTTTTGCGGATTCCGCAGGCAGCATTCGTGCGGCAGGCCATGCTTGGGACAGCGGGGGCTGCCTGCGGAATCCGCAAAAGGCACAAAAAGGTTTGACGGAGGGTTTGGGAACCGCCTTTCCTTAAAAGGGGGTTCCCAACATCGTCCGACAAAACTATCATGCACCTGCGGGAATGAAGGCGTTAGCAGGTGGCGGATTTGAGGCAGTCACCGCGCCAGCAGCAGTTTTCCTGGCCGCAGGACGTGACCAAGGGCGTGGCAAAGCACGAATAATTGCCTTCGGCCGCCTGAATGGCGCGGATCAGGTCGGTTTTTGTGGCGTTCTTGTCGACCGTTGCCCCCAAGTAGCGGGCCTGTTTCCGGATGGTGTTGAGGGTGAGCTTTTCCATGGCGCATCTCCTTGAGTGCTTGGTTGGCGCGTTGGTTTCAATGCTCGGCGCGGCGTCTCGCTCCTCGTACTAATGGTGAGTCTATCCGGTCCGAAAGAAAATTGCAATCACCCGTATTGGGGATTTTGAGTTTGGTTCGCCTGTAAAATACATCGGTCAAATTGAGCCGGTATCCAGGTGACACGTTTTTTTACTGATCCGTTTTCAAAAGTCCCGATCAATTTGGCATCGTTTTGGAGTGCGGCAATGCCTTTGCCGCTTTTTAATCTCGGCGTTATTTCAAGATCACTTTTGAAAACACCTCTACTGATAGGAGTTTTGATTTCATGGATTGGGTCGGGAGGTGGGAATTAATGAAGTATGCGCTTCAATGCGCCACCCCCACTTCGCTGATGCGCCTTCAGGAATATTTATCCTCATAAAGGGTTCAACTGAAATACAGACCCCCTCCCTAACCCAAAAGCGTATTTTTTCCAGTCGTTGGCTGGCCTTGAACGCTAGGAAGCGACCCGGCTCGCTTCGTCGCCCGACAAGTCCTCATGCCAAAACCGGGAAACATGTAAGCGAAGCGACCGCACGAGCAACGCACCAGAAGGTTTCGCACCCTCGCGTCTTTTTCCAGATCCGCATCATGAACGTGGCGCCTTTCACGCTAATGTGACGACGCCCGCGTTCTCGACCCCAGCGCCGCAAGTCACGCCGTTGAAGAGAACGATCCGTTTTTGATCCTGGCCTCTAACGACCAGGGCCATCTTGAAGGCGCCCGGCTTGAACAAGTTGGGCATTCCGATCTTCGCCAGGTCGAAACGGCAGCGGTAATAGGTCGCCGCGTTTTCCGGCTGGTCAAAAATCTCCAGCGACGCGTCTTTTACCAGACCATGCCGGAAGCCGTCGTGGCCGCGGCGGATGAATAGCTCGGGGCCAACGTGAGTCAGGGCCATCGAATAGTCGTGGTATGTCGCGTTGTCCTGGTCGCCCAGCACCAGTTCGGCGGCGGAGTCCTGATAGACTTGCTCTCCGAAGAACCGCTGCGCAAACGGCATGTCCCAGACGAAAAGGTCGAAGAAGAGCGACTTCGCGGTGTAGTGCAGGAAGAACGCGAAGCGTCCGTTCCTCTCGTCAATCCACGCGAGATTTTCGCCGCTCATTCCAGGCTCGACGAAGTAGCCGTTGCCTTCCGTTTGGAGGTTCGGAGTGTTTCCTTTGGTTTTGAACGCCTTGATCGGCTTGCCATCGAACGGACGCACGGGCAGGGAATTCCATTGGTCGCCGCCGCGGGCTGGTTCGCCCCAGAACGAACAGAGCTTTTTCTTGCCTCGCCAAAGCGCGTAGGTGTGCGGCAGGCAGTTCGGCGGCAGTTTGAAGTCGTGGACGAAAACGCCTTTGGCCGGAATCTCTACCGGCGGAGTGTCAAGCACCAGCGACTTCCCGTCGGACGTTTCGCAATGGAAGCTTAATGTTCCGCCTTTGATCGCCTGTCTCGATGGGTTGGCGACTTCAAGAACGCCGCTCTTGAATGAGAAGGGACGTGGGGCGAGCAGGCTGTCGAGGACGCGGGCGGAGCCGATTTTAAGATCGATGGGGAAGGCGAGCGTCCCGGGCTCCATCGTGAGGATGTCCACGCCAGCCGAAATGGGGATCGTGGCGGACGCGTGGGCGTCCAACGCCACGCGGTCAGGCGCGTTGAAGACGCAGCCCGGCGCGCCTTTGAGCTCAGGTGAAACGGCTATTTTTCCGGCCGTGGCGTTGAAGACGGTGACGTTCCAAGTGCCGGCGATGTCATCCTTCTCCAGGCCGGTGACGACGCAGTCGCGTGACGCGTCGTTGAGCCAGGTCAGCGTGACGGACTTCAACGGCAGCGGCTTTAGGAAGACGACCCTCTTTTCGACTCCCGGCAGGAGGTCGAAGTGGTTGTCGTCAGGACGGTTATGTTCGTCGTTGGGCAGGAGTTCCAGTCTGCGGACGAAGACGTTGCTGGAGAGCGCGAAGACGCCCGGCTCTCCGGCGACGGCCGTTATCGTCACGTTGGCGGCGGGCAGGCGCAACTCCCGGAGCTTCGTCAGGAAGCGGTAGTTGCGGATGGTTTCGCCGGAATCGAGTTTCACGACGGCTTGGGCGAAGCTGTCTTCCGGCGCGAAAGCGCCCAGCTCCTTGCGGCCGAGGGAAAGGTGCAGCTCCGAGACGTTCGGCTTGATGGTTATTCGCTTTGTCTGGCGGGCAATGGTCTCGCCGTTGAACGTGCGGACTTCGCAGGCCAGTTCAGCACCCGTTTCTTTCAGGGAGTCGCTGGCGACATGGAAGTCGAGACGCTCCTCGTAAACGGCAACGATGGGTAGGATCACGACGTTCGCTCGTTTCGCCGCGTAGAAGACCGGCTTCGGCACGAGATAGTAGTCCACGAAGGACCAGTCCATCATGGTGTAGGCGCTGTTCAGCATCCAGAAGGCGACGCCTCCGCACAGGTCTTGGTGACGGCGCAGGAATTCGGTGTAGCGTTTGACCAGCTCGCAATGGTTGTCATGGAAGGCGGCGAACGTCTCTTCCATCGGGAGGTCCGGAAAGCGGCTTGAATGGTGGAAGTAGAGTTGCTCGGAGAAGAGGCCGCGCTCGCCGCTGTATTGGACGTTCATGACGCTGTGGGCGTCGAAAACCGGGTTGTCCCAAGCGTTCAGGTCGGCTTCGGCGAGATATTTCTTGATGGAGCATGCCGGGTCGGGGGAGTTGGCGTAGCATTCGTTCAGGAACGCTGGAATCTTGCCGTTGTCCAACGCCGCGTCCGTGGCGAAGGCATGGGCGAAGTTGCCGTGGGAGGTGCCGAAGCTGAAGTCGCGCGGCGGATTTCCGGGAGGACTGAACTTGCCCAGTGCCGGACAGGACGGGAGGTAGGCGCGGGTCGGGTCGAGTGGCCCGATGACGCCAGGCAGGACGTCGTGCAAGATGCGGTAGCCGTAGTATTTCCCGTTTGGCCGCGCCAGCTTCCCGGTCTCCAGGTGGAGAGTGTCGGTTTCGTTGGAACCGCACCAGACGATGACGGAGGGATGGTTCCTGTAGGCCTTGACGGCCCAGGCGACTTCCTTCCGGCTTTCCTCCACGTAGGCGGGATCGAAGTCGGGGAACTCCGGACAACTGAACATCATCTCCTGCCAGACCATGATTCCCAGCTCGTCGCAAAGCTCGTAAAAAAGGCTAGACTCATAGATGCCCCCGCCCCAAAAGCGGAGGTAATTCATCCCACATTCAACGGTTTGTCTTATGAGGGTCTGGTAAACTTCCGGTGTAGCTCGCGCGGGAATGATATCCGGCGGAATCCAGTTCGCGCCCTTCAGGAAGACCGGCTCCCCGTTGACGATGAACTTGAAGGTCCCTTGCGTCTCGCTGACTTGGCTCTCGACGATCTCGACGCTTCTGACCCCGAAGACCGTAAGGCTTTTGTCCGCGACGCCGTCACTGAGGGAAAGCACGATTTCGGCTTCGTAGAGGAAGGCGTCGCCCAGGCCGGCGGGTTGCCAGAGTTTGGGCTTCTCCAGTGTGGCCGCGAATGCGTAGACTTCATGGCCGGGGCCGAGGATCAACTCCATTTCCACGTTGGCGCAGGCCGCTTTGGAGATTTTTTCGCGCAGCACGAGTGACGCTTTGGCGGCGCGGATGCCGCGGAGGTTTGAGTCGGTTTCAAAGGAGACGTTGACGGCGCCGTCGCGCGAAGCCCTGACGAAGACGTTTTCAATCCGCGCGACCGGCGTCGATTCGAGGCGGACGTCGCGCCAGATGCCGCAGATGGAAAGCCCTTGCGTCCAGTCCCAGCCGAACGAGTAGAGCGCCTTGTGCGTGGCGGCGCGTTTGAGGCAATGCCGCTTGTCGGCGATGCCGTCCGACCACTCCGCGTCGCGGGAGATGACGGGCGTTTCGAGCGCCTCCGCGTCGAACGCCAGCAAGCGGACGACGAGGAGGTTTTCAGCGTCGGCCTTGAGGGTCTTCGTGACGTTCACGCGCAGCGGACGGTGCATGGTCAGATGACGCGCCACATGCGTTCCGTTGAGCCAGACGTCCGCCACGTAGCAGAGACCGTCGAACACCAGTTCGTGCCTGGCTCCTTTCGGGAGCGTCGCCCGGAACGTCTTGGAATACCACCATTCGCGTTCGCCGATCCAGGCGCAATGTTTCGCCTGATCCCGTATCAGGGGGTCGGAAATTTCACCGGTCTTCATCAAATCGAGATGAACATCGCCCGGCACGATGGCGTCAATGGCGCCTTGGCGCGGCCGCTTTGCATAGTCCGCCGTTTTTTTCAGCGGACAGCGGGCAAGCTGCCATTCCCCGTTCAAGGATAGTGTATTGACGGCGGTTGTTGACATGGTTAGCGTCGCTGAGTTCCAAACAGGATGGGCGAATCGTGGGGCGAGAAGGAGGATAAGGTCGAGCATAGCGGCCGCGCATAGACGATTTTTTCCTCCCCATGGTCGAATTGAAGTCGGAGATCGGCAGGTGCGCCTGGGACATAACAACGCGCGTCCGGACCTTCCTCGAAAAAACTGAATGAGGGCGCGATACCTTCGTGCGCCCGCGCCTCAAGCAGGATCGGCACCCCCGCCGGCATGAGCGGTGGAAGATAGTTGGTTGGGACCTGATGACATTTCAAAACGCCGCCGAAATCGCGGCCGCCTTCTCGCCAAAAGTAGAGGTTGGGCGTCAGAACCAGCGGCCCGAATTTTACCATCGCCATGCCACCCTCCGTCTCTTCGATGCGATGCCTAAGTTCGCCCTTGAGCTCGATTCGCATCAGCCGCCCGTCCCGCCGCTCCGTCAGCCGCGAATTCTCGATGCAAGACGGGATTCGCAGTTTCACGGGAACGTCGGCTCCCTGAAATTCGACCGTGATCGTCGCCCCGGCGGTCGCCGGATACGCGGTCCGGATTGAGACCTTCACCCGCCCCGCGGTCGCGGTCGAAAGCAAATAATCCCCCGCCAGCAGCAGGTTTATCTGAATCCCCCCGTCTTTCATGATGACCGCATGTTTTGCGGCTTCGGTCATCGCCATGCCGGCGTGCATCGTACAGCACCACCACGCGTCGGCTTCGTTGATATAGCCGCACCCCACGGAACTCAGTTCTCGGTGGCCGAAGGCGCCATTCATGATTTGATTGTGGAACAACGCATTCCAAAGAATGTTCTCCGCCTTGGCATAAGCCCCCTCTCGCCCGAGAAGCCCCGCGTTGAGGTTTAACATCAACCAGTCGGCAATCGAGCACCCTTCGTTGCGGAAACTCCGCGGAAAATTCTCCGCGATATTGCCGTCAGGCATCTCCCATTTTTTCTCAATGATCACGCGCCGCCAGTGTTCCGCTGTCTCTTCCAGTTTCATCTTGCCGGAGATGAGCGACGCAAGCTGGAATCCTCTCAATGTGCTCATAAAACCATGCGAGTGCGTCGGCTCCGTCAGCTGGTCGACTTTGGGGGTCTCCGCCAGAGCTTCGCAAAACTCGAGATAGCGCGAATCTCCGGTGACGCCATAGAGCAAGGCAAAGCCTTCGGAGCCCCAGGACCCAAGGCCAAACCGGTCAACGTGTCTCAATAAATCGTCTTTTCTCTTAAGCGTGAATTCACCCATGCCGATGGCGGCGTCCACGGCGCGCTGGTCGCCGGAGAACTCATAGTATCGGAGCAGTCCTGAGAACAGGCGACAGGTCGTGGAAAAACAGTTGCCTTCAGGCGGCATGGGGGAATACTCAGGCGCGTAGCGGCCGATGGCGCCCGAGGCTCGCTGTTGCCTGATGATTCGGTTAAAAAGAGTTTCAAGGCGGGCATCAACGACACCTTCGACCAGCGCGGCGCACGAGAGGAACTCCAGCACCCGGCCGGACAGGTCGCCCGTACACCAGAAGGAGTGGTGCGTGCAGAGGTCTGGCCGCTCCAGGTCGACCATGATGAAGTCCATCGAATCCAGGGGATAGGCCGCTGTCCGCTTTCGCGTCAGGCCGATGCGGAACGCCAGTTGCGAATGGGCTTCAAGACGCGGCAGCGAAAGAGTGGTTGAATGCACGTTCACGCCTTTCTAATTTCAAGACGAACGTTTGCGGGAGCGCACTGGCGTTCCTCGAAAATCACCAACTCATTTACTTCCGAGAGCCATGCCCTTGGAACATGATAGAACCTCTGTGTCGGTTCTCCTGTCGGACCAAGAGACAATCCTTCAACTTCAATGTTCTGCCATGGTTCGTCGGCCCCGTAGCCTTTTCCCTCGACCAGCCAGTGCCGACCAAGCGCATGTCCGTTGATGAATAGCATCCCTTTGCCCAGTCCGTTCGCGTCAAGACGGAAATCAGCGTTGGAGTTCAAAATGCGTTTTGAAATCATGACGGTTGACCGATACCAGGTACAGGTCTGGTTCCGGACTTTCGACGCACTGCGCCATCCGACTGATTCCATAGCAGTTGGAAGCTTTAATTTTTCTCCGGCAAGAAAAGGCCGCATCTCCCAGTTTTTGATTGAACATCCGTCACACACCGTTTTTCCCCAGATGCCCTTGCATTCGGTGTTCATCGACGCGCCAATCATCCAGTCGCCTTTGACCATTCCGATTGACGACGCCAGGATGTCAAGACGCTTAACTCCCTTTAATGAACGGAAGGTGAATGTCTGATTGTAGTGTCCGACTGCGGACTCGAGGGGGTTTACTTGCGGTTCTGCGCTCTTGACGTTCGCCGTTGTCGAAGTTGGTCCGCGGTTTTCAAGGAAAGGAGGTTGTGAGACTCCCACCGGTCTGCCGTCGATGAAGACCGACATGACGTCGGCGCAATGGCTTAGTTTCAGGACGTGATCACCGTTCTTTTCCAGTTTAATTTCCGCGCTGTACCAGCAGTAATCGCTGTTGTCATGTGTGAGAGAAAGCTGCTCAAGCGGCGCCGGCGACGCGATTGCATCATCAGTCCTTTCGCTTGGACTAGGTTCAGTCCATGCCCGCCACTCTTTGGGAGTTGTAAATTCTTTCCATGTTGACGGACGATGAGATGCGACCGTCGCCGAATATACTTTTTCAGTATCAAAGAGTACGGATGTTTTTTCATCTTTCACCATGGCCTGGAAAGGCGATTTTTGGCAAACTACGGTGAGTGATTTGCCGGCGTGCCGCCATGTCGCAGTGAGATCCCCGCTGGCGTCAGTGCGAACTTCGCATTTTCCCTCTAGGATGATCGCTGCATTCCTGGTCAGAAGAGTGTGCAGCTTGGCAAGATATAGGCCTTTGAGGGTAGGGCGTCCATGCGCGTCGAGCAGCGCGCCGAAATCATAGCTGGTTGTCTGCAGGTACATGCTTGTCCGGCCGAAGTTCGTGCCGCCGTGGAACATGTAGTAGTTGAAACCCGCTCCGCCATTTGCGATGAAAGAGAGGATATGGCTGGCTATGTTGCGGGGATCGCGATAGTGACGCTGGAACCCCCAGGTGTCGTACCACGAAGGCCACAGCTCCGTCCAGAATATCGGCATTCCCGGATGCGCCTTGCGGAATTGAATCATTCCTTCCCGGCATATCGAAAAGCCGTTCACTGTTTCAACCGCACCTTCAGCTCCGCCTTCGCACATTATTACCGGGACATCGACACCGAGTTTCTTCGCCAGAGCGCCCATCCATGCGATATAGCGCTGTCCTTCAGCACCATACCGTTTTGCGACATTTGCATATTCGTTCTCCACTTGGACGAGAATGATGGGGCCGCCATGGCTGGCGAGGTATGGGCGGAACTCGGGCACAAGGTGTGAAAAGTATTTTTCGACCCGGCGCAGATACGGCTCATTCCAGGTGCGGATCACGATCTCCGGCTCATCACGCAGGTAAGGCGGATATCCGCCATAGTTCCATTCGGCACAGCAGTAGGGGCCGGCGCGGAGAATCACGTCAAGATTCCTTTCCGCACAGAGGAAGAGGAAATGTCCGAGATCGCGGTCGCCGGAGAAGTCGTAGACGTCCCGGTCAGGTTCGTGCCAGTTCCAGAAGACATACGATGCAATGCAATTCAGCCCAAGCTTCTTCGCATGGTCGAGAAGCAGAGGCCATAATTCCCTAGGAGACCGTGCATAATGTATCTCACCGCTGACCAGGAGCTTGCGCTGGCCGTCCACGAGGAATGCGCGTTCGTCAAAAGTCACCGTTCTTGAAGTAATATTTTCTGCTGGCATAAGTTTGTGCTTTCTTCTTCTATTTGCCACGTCGCTCGAAGAGCTGCAAGATCTCTTTGGCATAGCCCGCCTGCCCGTTGTCATTGGGATGCCATTTGACGCCGTCGCTGCCGCCCGTTCCGCTACAGGATGGATCCAGTGCATACTTTTCAATGTCAGCGAAAGCCACGCCTTTCCCTCGGCAGATGTCCTTTTGAATTCCATTGACCCTCTTTTCGTGCCCCTGATAGGATGAAACGCCTTTTTGCGGTGACCATGAGCCCGTGCAGATGATCATCGGTTTGGATGGCAAGGCCATCAGGCCATCAAGGAGCGTTTCATACTCGGAAAACGTTTTTTGGCTGTTTTCATCAGCGGGGACATGTTCGCCAAGCTGCACAATGACAAGATGCGGCTGGTAGGTTTTGGCATCGGCCATGCCTTTCATCGCGTTGGCGGCATCGCCGCCATTGCCGAAGAAAATACAGGTTTTCTTGCCAACGGCTTTTGAGATTCCGGTAGCGACCAGATGAACGAAATCCTTGTCTTCCGAGCTTGCGGCCATTCCGGACTCATGATCCCACTTCAATCTTTCGAGGAGATCTTGGTTGGTGCCATGACGCGTGATGCTATCCCCGATGAAGTAGATGCGAAACTCATGTTCACGGGGCACAAATGCGCTGATGTCGCTAACCCGTTCCAATTGGGAACGAAGTCCCATCTCCACGTTTCCCGCAGCCACGAGGACTGGATTTCCCTTTGCGAACTCGGCGGTCAATCCTTTGTTGAGCGGGTGCGAAAATCCATTTACCATTGTTGACTCCGGTGGTTATACGGCGTTAGGCTTTAGGTAGAATTAAGATCCCACCCCAATGCGCGATCTCATGGGTAAAATCTTAGTGGAAAGACACGCTTTCATCATGGCACCAAACGGTTGGGGCGACGAGATACCATTTGGCGGGATGCCATTCGACATGTCCGTCCAACAGAACCATATCCTCGACTTTCAACGCTTAGTTGTCCTTGTAATTCAACTGTGTTTCATAATCGCTTGAAACTCATGTCATCGAACAAAACTTTTTCTTCCTGGTCTTTCGCGGCCGCACTAATGCCGATATAAACGGTCTTTGCGGCGAGATCTGGATACTGGACAAGATCGCTTGGAATGGATGCCTTCAACGAATATTGCTTCCATTCCGTCGTGATCTTGAAGGTGTCACGCTTCCAGAAATGCGTGCCTTTATGCCCATAGGGCGGCCAAGCCTGTGTATCGACATTTATCACGAACTCCCGTCCAGCCTTCGCCCAGAAGTTGAATTCATACACTTTGCCCGGCTCGACTGGCAGTTGCGGAGATTGGATGCCAATTGCGTTGCCATCCTGCGGCTTGAATTCGACAGCCATGCTGCGTTCGCCAGAGATGAAGTCCTCCGAGCGGACGATGGATATTGGCGACCCTTTAACCCTGCCGTCCTTGAGCCAATCGACCGGACTTCCCGCTGAATGTTCAAAATCGCCGTCGGACAACAAATTCCCGCTTAGTTCCTCCGTGGAGACTTTTGAAACTTCAACGTTCTTCGCCTCAACCTTCCCGGCTGATCCTGGATTGAGATAAATACGGAATTTGAATGGCCCCCCATTGCCGGAAAACACATAGGCGGAATAGGTGTTCCACTCTTTTGAGACAGGGCAGTTCAACGTCCCCTTGCCCAAGCTCCCCTCAATGGCAAGAGTCTGCGGTTCATCGCCTGTCCGCTGGCTTTTCATCATCCAGCGAACTTTATAAAATTCGCCAGGCCCGGTATCCACCTGGGGAAAAAAACCTGGCCAGCCTTTTCCGTCATAATCGATGGCGTATGTCTTAATGCCCTCAGTGTCGACAGATTTCCACTCGGTGTTGGCGTTCAGAGACACAGAGGCGGCCGCCAAATTCAACGCGGCTGACATTGAGAGCAAGGAGACTAAACTGAGTTTTCGCATCTCAATTCCATCCTATTTGAACGTTATGAAACCAAAGCTCAATCTGTTTTTATAGGCGTCGCCATTGGAGTTCCAGTTTGCGGAGGACTGGCGTTTCACGGTGTCCGCGTCATCTATTTGCGCCTCAAAGCCGATGCCTGTGCCGCCGAGCGCAGCCAACGGAATTTCCACCTCCGCCGTGTAGCCTCCTGCTTGGGTCGCGGTGGCAACCGTCACTCCGCTCAAATCCAATCCCCCCGGTTTCAAGACCATGCGTTGTCCCTCTGGCGCATATGGCATTACAAAGAGGCGTGCAACCTTATCGGTGTAGGTCTCAGGGTATTTCACTTGGTTGAATTCGGGATTTGCATCTATGAAAAGTTCGATGCAGTCCTGCTCCCAAGGCTCGCGTCCGGCGACGTATCCCGACGGGCTGGTGTCGTTCACCGCAAACGATATTTTAAGCGTTTTGTCGTTGCACGACACGTTCATGGAGGACGAGCCAAGCCGCGCCGAGTCTCCAGGTCGAAGAAGCTTGCCAGGTGGCTTGATCTTCAATGGCAAGGTCCATATTTTCCCGTCGAGCGCAAATTTGGCGGAGACCGGGCCAGGCGTCTCCGTCTTTAGCTTGACCGGAACGGCGATTGCCAATTCCCCGTTGGCCGGAACGGTGAAGCTGACGCTTTCCGCCCCGACAAGACCCTCTCCGCGGACGCCTATTTTCCCCGGCAAGTCGCGTCCGGTGCAATTGCGGAACGGCACGACAAGCGCCCAACCGCCGTTTTGCGGAACAAACCTTGCGCCAGTCCCAACCGCAACCGGCAGCTCCGCTTCGACCTGGCCGTTCTTCAACATCGCGTCGAAGTTGGTTGTCGACATTTCGCTGGACAAGAGGTTGAACCACGCTTTCGCTTTCGTTGTAAGATAGAAGGGGGCTGGCCCGAATTTTATGATGCCGTCTTCCGGGAAGGAGATTTCATTGCCGAAGAGGTCGAAGAGTTGCAAGTCAGATGATTTTGCCTCCAGCTTGAGTTTCAGCTCCTTCGTGTCGCCATAATTCCAGAAGGCGGCCAGAGGCCTGCCGTCTTTTTCATAGACATAGCAGATGGTGTCATTGCCCCAGCGGATTTTGTCTAACGGTTTTGCTCCCTCGAAAAGTCGCGCCAGGGCGTTGTAGGCGACGAAATTAGCAGAGGGAAGCGAGTTGCATATATTCTCGTCCGTGTGCGGGTTTAGCAGCGGCTTCCACAGAGGTTGATGTGGAAGGGGTAACGACTGCCCCAAGCCTTCTCCGAGATCGGTCAGAAAGCGCATGGCGATATGTTGAGGCTGGCAAACGCCCGCCTCATAACTGTTATGTTCAGGGCCGCTGAACAGGAAAAACAGCTCCGTGTTCCAAAGCGGAAGGCGGTTTTCCTGGTTCTCGCTCAGCATCGCCTTGATGCCGTCGATTTGCTTGTCGGCTGGAAGTATGGCTTTCAAGTCCCTGGCGTCATAAGGATGGAAGCTTACGATGTCCGCATAAGGCAGGCCTTTTTGCTTTATGCAGCCATTCATAAAATTATCGACATTGCCGCCCAAGTCGCCCGTCGCGCAGAAACCCACTGTTTTCGCCTTAGGATCGGCACCCCGTATTTCTTCGTTTGCCGCCTTCAAATACTCCAGGTATTCCGTTGGAGAAAGGAACAAATTTGGCTCGTTCATTATTTCATAATGGGACACCTTGCCCTTGCAATGGGTTACGGTCTCCCTGATGAACTTCCTCCACAATTCAAGGGGGGGGAGATATACATTTCCCTTGGCTGTTTGAATGATATCGACGGGGATGGGATCCTGTTTTTTGCTTTTGTTTTTCAGCCATTCAGGCAAATTGGGCTCTTTGGGAGGGTTTATGAAGTCCGATCCTCCAAGAATTGGCATGACTTTCATTCCATGTCTTTCGGAAAGCTCCAGCAAGCGGTCGCCGATCTGGAATTTGAATTCGCCCTCCTTCGGTTCGCACATGCGCCATGAGAACGCAGAGCAGCCTGATGCCCCATCGCGGATTAGGCGGCAACCCATTTTCGCGAGCAACGCGAAATGCGCATCGACATCATGGTCTACCGCCAGATATCCTGACGTTCCCGTCAGGCTACGGTCGTGGGCGATAAAATAGCCGGAACCATTGTTCAACCCGACGCAAAATGTTTTGTCAAGGTCGATATTCTTCCGCTCATAGTTTCCGATGACCGCGAAATAGCCGGGCAGCGAATTGAAGGATTGCGTCCCGATGCTGGTTGTCTGGGCCAGGTATGCGCCATAACCATTCAGCGGAATTTGGCAGGGAATCGATGTTCTTTCTCCCGGCTTGAGATTGAAATCAAATAGTTTTGAGAAGGATTTTTCGCCATTGCCGTCATTTATGATATCCAACGCCATTTTCGCCGAGGACGCGTTTGCGGAATTGTTGACAAGTTCGACATTGCAGGAAAGTTTGCCGTCCTCAAGAAGTACAAGATTTGGCGACGTTGTCGTGGCTTCGATATCGGCGCAAGGCTCATAATCCCTCAATGGCCCCTTGTTGATCTGCAAGTTGTCCAGCCAGAGGTCGCAAGCCGGAAGTCCGTTTCGGTCGCCCATGCCGACACGGAAGGAGTAGTATTCATGCGCGGCCGTGAAAGTGAAGCTGAAACGTTTCCACTCCCTTCCAACCTCGAAATCCCTTCTTGGCGTATCCCATTTTCCCTTTGCGATTGAAAACATGATGACATTCACAACAAGGTGTTCGATATCGCTCTTCATCCAAAGGGAGGCGGTGTATTCCCTTCCAGGGACAAGGCAAACTTCACGTGAATAGAGTTGCATTTCTTCGGAAAAGCGGTTGGGAATGCGCAACGACAGCTTTCCCGTGACACGGGTTGCGTTGTCGGCGACCGGTCCCGCATATTTAAGTTCGGGATTGGTGTCGGGACGCAGATACTTGGTGCAGGAATATCCCGCATTGCCCAATTCGAAGCCGGAGTTGAAAACCAAATTCTCCCCGGCCTGTACGGAGATGATGGCCGTCAAAGCGGTACATAGGATGGCTGTTATATAATTCATGTCGATTCCTTCATTTAAATATATCGTTGTGTAAGTAACGGAACATATTATCAGAGTAATAACTGCTCATGTTACCTTTCTTCTGGAAGCAGTTGGCGATATCATTGTGTTGGAACATAATTGTCGTCGAAAAGCGCGCCTCCGGTAAAACGGTATGAGGCCACGTGCCCGTCCTTAAAGAGAAAATTGGCGGCCTGGTTGCCCTGGTGTACCCATCCCACCCCGTACCATCCTCCGTCAACGTACATGCTAATATTCGCATAATATCCAGGCCGGGCTAGGTCAACGGCATTTTTATCATTTTCCGGCGCCCGGTAGTTGTGATCCACCATAATCACACTGCCGTCCCTTACGGAATCCATCTTGCGCGTTTCATTGGCGCCAGCACCATCATGAATGGCGGACAGATGATCTATCCAGCATCCGTTCTCCTTTGAATCCACGGAAAATCTTATGGTGGGGCTGTAACTGGAATAGTAGTATTGCTGTTCAACTCCAATCCAGTACGGAGAATCGGATGCCCGCGTTATAGAAGGGCAGATGTATATTCCTCCAGCCGTGCCGAGAAACTTAACAATACCATCGGTGGCATCCTCTGTGCCGGTTGGCCAGGCTTGTACTACGGCATTCGTAACTGGGGGCGCGTAGTCTCTGAGACGAAATACGAATTGGGCAGACCACCCGCTCTTAGGCAACCAGCCGTTGAAGTCGCCGACATATAGCTGGGCGGCCGTGCATATCTGCTTGAGATTGCCGGTGCAGACAAGCTTCTGGGCCGTCTTTTTCGCCTGCCCCAGCGCCGGCAGCAACATTGACGCCAGAATCGCGATGATCGCGATCACGACCAGGAGTTCGATTAACGTAAATCTTCTAATCCTCAACGAGTCACGCTTGAGCTGATTCATCGCGTCGGTCAACGTGTGCATGCGGATTTTCCTCTCGCCAGTCAAACGGCTAGTTCTAAGAATTTCACCGTCAGCTATTGGGAATTTTGAGCAGGAGGCCGCAGAGGCCACAGAGACGTTTTTCTCCGTTCTCTCCGGATTTCTCCTGTTCAAATTCACGAATGCTTCAGGCTGGAACCGTCTGTGCTTCCCGACGGCCCCAGCATTCGCATGAGCAACCGCGTTATCTTACTGACGCCGTGCCGTCCCGCCGCCGGGCCAGTAACACTCCGCCCAGAACCAGCAAGCTCAGGGCCGCCGGCTCGGGAATGGTCAACGCGAAGTTGTCCACCGAGTAACTCGGGCTATTCGTATTTGCATTGTCTGTAACGATGCTATTGATGCCTTGGCCGGAGGCAACAAAATCTCGGCTGTCAATGGCGACGCTGCTGCCGCCATCCGGGGTTATCGTTCCGTAATAGCGGTTGGTGTCCAAATTCAGTGTGAGCTGCACGTTGTACCATTTGCCTAGTTCCGGAGTGAGGAGCGAGGCACCGTTGCCAGCTGAACTCTTCGCATATACTCCGGCTGCGGAAACCGAAATGTATGCGGCTTCTAAATCCGCTCGCCAGTCCTTTGTGATAGTGAAATTAACCGTCCCTGAGTCGAAAGATGAGACGGTGAAATCGACGTTGAACCCCAGCAAGCCGGTCGTGACCGGCACACAACCTATCCCCATGTAGTCATGGGCATAATTGGAAAGCGTGACTCCCATCGCGTTTTTGGGATAGAGATTGGTGAAGGGACTTTGCGCGTTGGTTGAGCCCGTGGCGAAGCCTCCTGTCTTCCCGTCCCAAGGCGATCCGACAGCACTGCCGTTCGTTTGCGCGGCAAAGTTGCCGTCAAGGGTGATAGGGCTGGCGCCGGCCGTGGCCACTACCCCCAACATCAGTACGAAGACCAGTAGTTTTTGCGCTAATTTGTCCATGGTTGCTTTCCTTAGTGCTTTTTCGATGCGTTTAACGGATAGGGAGTTTGAGTTCAGGCCTTGGCGCGGGAACACGGTCTTTTGTCGTCAACCAACCTCCTTTCTTTGGAGTGTACTGCCCGGTTATGCTGACTGCCGCAGTTTCAGTTCCGACTTGACGCAGACCGTCTGCTGGCAGGCTTTGCCTTCGGCGATATTCCGGAGCAGGAGGAACGCCTGGCTGCCTTGCTCGTGCGGCAACAGCGAATAGGTGCTGATGGCCGGGGAGACATAGTGCAATGCGGGAATGTCATCAGCGCCGGTCACCGCGATTTTCTGTGGTACCTTGACCCCTTTCTCATGCAGGGCGCGCAGAGCGCCGATCGCCATGGCATCATTGGCGCACACGATGGCGTCGCAGGTGAACGTGGGGCGCGCCAGGAATTGCTTGACCTGCGTGTACGCCTTGTCTTCCGAAAACCAGCCATTCACCTCGAATACGGGCGTCAACCCGTGTTCCGCCATGGCCTGCGTGAAGCCGCGATGCCGTTCGTTGCCAACATAGGAGTGCGAAACGCCGGCGAGGAAGCCGATGCGGTGGCGTTCGGTGTGCCCGATGACATGTGTGGTAAGCGCGTGGGACATCTCGTAATTATCGATATTGACCGTGGGCAATCCCTGGGTCGGATCGCCCGCCACCACGACCACCGGGATTTTTTCACGCAGAAAGCGTTCCCGCCAGGACGGGGCCACGGGGAAACCCGACAGGATAAAACCATCAACTTCCTTGGCATAAAAGCGTTCCAAGATGCCGTCCAGCTCCTTCTCATGATGGTTGATGATGAGGGAGAGGCAAAAGCCGTTTGCCTTGGCGGTGGTGGCGGCGCCGCCGACCACCATGGACTCATAATAGTCCGCCATGGGGATGAACTTTTCCTTACCCCCCTCGAAGACCACCATGCCAAGATTGCGGATCAGCTTGCTGTTGATGCGCCGGGCATTGACGTTGATGGCGTATTTGTTCTGAGCGCAGTAATCGACGATCCTGGCGGCGGTGGCCGGGCGGATGCCGTACTGGGCGGCCCGTCCGTTCAACACCACCGAGACCGTGACCTTGCTCAGGCCCAAGGCGTCCGCGATGCTTTGCAAGGTCATCTTCATTCGCTCACCATGCGTTCATAATCTGAACTAGTTCAGAAAAAAATTATAACTCATTTTACCGGTTTGTCAAGAGCAGCCGAAAAAAATAAATGCGGAACGCCTTGCTCCCGCGGAGGCGCGGAGGAAACCGCCCAAAAATCCCGTTCTTAATCCCAATTTCCACCATGAAGAACAGGAAGAACACGAAGAAAAAGCGTAATCAGGACGTCTAACGGCGTTACGGTTTTTGAGCCCCAACGGGGCGGCAGTAAAATAGCCCAGGTCAACGCCCTGGGGCTGGAGAATTAAGATGTTTTGCGCCCTGTAGGGGCAATGGAGATGTCCATTCCCTTGCCCTTTCAGGGCGGCTAAAAAAAAGGGGGGGGGGAGTTTCCCAGGGCGCTGCCCTGGGCTATTTTCCCCGGCCCCGTTGGGGCGAAAACCCAATTAACCGAGATTACCTTCAGCCTACAGCCTAAACAGCTTCAGCCTGACTGAGACGCCAGGGGCTGGTCGAAGATCCAGGCCACGGTGTCGGCATAGGCGTCGAGATCCTGGCTGTGGCGGAGGCGGGTGAGGAGGTGGCGGGGCTCGGCAAAGGCGTGCGCCAGATAGCTCCACTGTTCCAATAGTTTGTCCTGCAAATGGCCGGGACCGGACAGCCAGGCGGCGTAGCTGTTTTGCAGCCGGTCATGGAACTGGCGCAACTGCCGGCGGCGGGTGTCGGCGTCCGGCAGCGGCGTGCCTTTGAGCTGGGCCGGCAGGAATGGGTTGGCCAGCGCGCCGCGGCCGAGCATCCAGCCGGCGGCGGCGGGGAAGCGGCGGCGCAGCTCATGTAAGCCGCCGGGAGTGGCGATGTCGCCGTTGTAAATGAACGGGTGGCGGCAGAGCGCGGCGGCCTGTTCGGCGCGCGCCAGGTCCACCACGCCGCCGTACATTTGGGCGGCGGTGCGCGCGTGCAGGATCACTTCGCACAGGGGATACCGGTTGAGCACCGCGATGACCGCCGGGAACTCGTCCGCGTTTTGGTTGCCCAGGCGCATCTTGACCGAAAGCCGGACGGGGCTGCTGGGCAGCACCTGGTCCAGGATGGCCGCGATACGGTCGGGGTGGGGCAGGAGGCCCGCGCCGCGGCCGCGCCCCGCCACCATGGGGGCCGGACAGCCCAGGTTCCAGTTGACTTCCGTGTGCCCCAGGTCATGCAGTTCGCGCAGGATGGCGGTGAAGGTGGGCGGATGGGTGGTCAGCAACTGGGGAATGGTCTTCAGGGTCGTGTTGTAGGCGCTGGACAACTGGCGCAACTCGCCGGGGCGCAACCCGTGTCCCTGCCGCACTTGCACGAACGGTGCGACCGCCCGGTCAAAGCCGCTGAAGCAGCCGGCCCAGACGCGGCGGTAAACCGCGTCGGTAATGCCGCGGATCGGCGCCAAGATCAGCGCGGGCGGCGGGGCTTGCTCGGAGGCGTTCATGTTGCTCTGGACTTTTTAGAACGGTTTGTCTAGCTATCTTGCTCTCGCCAAGAGCGCAAAGAACGCAGAGAAAATTCATTTTTGTTTTATCTTGGCGAGCTTTGCGATCTTGGCGAGAGATAATCATGCGGCCGTGGCATCCGTGATGCCCATTGTCGGCCGGTTAATCGGGTAACCTTTTCTCACCATCGGACATCAAAAAGCGGCAAAGGAATTGCCGCACTCCAAAACGCTGCCGGCGGATTCTGGTTGCCGCATTATCTGGCTCCAGAGTGAACGAACCGCAGATTTCCGAATAGTGAACCGCAGAATGTCGAAGCTAACCGTAAGTCAACGGCATTTCCTTCAGCATTCGGAACTCAATATTCGTCAATCTACGGTTTACCCGGCCAGCTCGGTGCGGGCGAAGGTGACGGCGTTCTCGAAGATGCGCTGGCCGAGCCCCTTTTCCGGAAGAACGCCGTTGAGCTGCTGGCGGGTCCAATGCGGATGGTTGAAGGGGGACAGGTACGCCTCGGGATGCGGCATCAGGCCGAACACGCGGCCATTGGGGCTGCAAATGCCGGCAATGGCGTTGACGGAACCGTTGGGGTTGTGCGGGAAGGCCTGGGTCGGCTCGCCGGTCTCGGGATCGGCATAGCGCAGACAGATCAGGTTTTCCTGTTCCAGGCGGTCCAGCACGCCGGGGGCGGGCACCAGACGGCCTTCGCCGTGGCGGATCGGCAGGGGCAGCAGGTCGATGCCCTGGGTGAACACGCAGCGGGAGGCGGGATTGGCCTTGAGCAGAATCCAGTCGTCGCGGAACAGGCCCTGGGCGTTTTGGGCCAGGGCGACTTCCTGGTGGAACCAGTTGTCGTCCAGGGCCGGCACCAGGCCAAGCCGGGTGATGGTCTGGAAGCCGTTGCAAATGCCGATGACCAGCCGGCCGGCGGCGACAAACTCAGCCAGCGGCTCGCGCAGGCGGTGGCGCAGGCGGTTGGCAAAGACCGTCCCGGCGCCGATGTGGTCGCCGAAGGAGAAGCCGCCGATGAAAGCCAGGATCTGGTAGTCCCGCAGGCTGGCATGGCCGTCCAGCAGGTCGTTGAGGTGGACGCAGTCGGCACCGGCGCCGGCGGCGGTGAAGGCGGCGGCGGTTTCCCGCTCGCAGTTCAAGCCGAAGCCGGTGATCACCAGGGCGCGGACATCTTGGCGGAGAGCGCTCATGTCAGATATTATCCAAGGTGTGGGTGTAGGCGGTCTGGCAGGCGTCAACGGTGGCGGTGGCGACGATGTGGCGGCCATCGCGGAACACCAGCTTGCGCGGCAGCGTGACATGACCGATGCAGGCGGCCGGCAGTCCGGCCAGCAGCGCCTCGAAGCGGTCGCGGTTTTCCTCGGCAATGGTGGCGACGAAGCGGCTGTTGCTTTCCGAGAACAGCCGTTCCGCGGCGGTCAGGCCGGGGTCGGCGGGGAGCTTGTGTAGATCCAGGTCCAGCCCCAGGTTGCCGCCGATGGCGATCTTGGCGAACGCCACGCCCAGGCCGCCCAGGGCCGGGGTGTGCAGCGAGTGGCAGAGGCCGGCGGCGGTGGCGGCCCCCACGGCGCGGTAGAGCGCCAGCGCGGCGACGGGGTCGACCTTGGGCACGTCGTTGCCGGTGGCGTCGAGCAGGGCGAAGAATTCGCTGCCGCCCAACTCACGCCGGGTCAGGCCGATGACGTAGACCAGATCCCCGTAGCGCTTGGCGTCGAGGGTGACGGCCTTGCTTACGTCCGGCATGCGGGCAATGGTGGAGAAGAGCACGGTGGGCGGAATCGAGATCTTGCGCCCGCCCAGGGTGCTGTCGTTCTTCATGCTGTCCTTGCCGGAGATGCACGGCACGTCATAGGCGGTGGTCAGGTCGTACAGGGCCTGGTTGGCGCGGATCAACTGGGCCATCTTGTATTCGCCGTCGGGATTCTTGGGGCCGGCGACGGGGTCGGGCCAGCAGAAGTTGTCCAGGCCGGCGATGTGGCCGAGCTGGCCGCCGACGGCAATCACCCGGCGCACGGCGGTGTCGATGACCGAGGTCATCATGTGATAGGTGTCGATGTCCGAATAGCGCGGCGCCACGGCGCCGGCCAGGATGACGCCGTCGCGGCCGAGCGGCTCGACCATGGACACGGTGGCGTCGCTGAGGACGTTGCGGTTGGCGCCGACAAACGGCTTGATGACGCTCAGTCCCTTGACCTCATGGTCGTACTGGCGCGCCTTGAACTCATGCGAGCAGAGGTTGAGCCGGCCCAGCAGCTTGACCACCGTCTCGCCCAAGTCCAAGTCCGCGGGGATCGTGGGCTCGGCATGCCGCGGCGGCGTCCAGCGGGCCTGCAAGTGGAGCTGGGGCAGCCCGTCGTGCAGGAATTCCATGCTCAAGTGGGCCAGCACCTGGCCGCGGTAGGTGACGTGGAGGAAGCCCGAATCGGTGAAGTTGCCGAGCACGGTGGCCTCGACATTGCGCCGCTTGGCCAGCGCCAGGAAGGCGTCCATTTTCTCCGGCGGCACCGCCAGGCTCATCCGTTCCTGCGCTTCCGAAAGGAAGATTTCCCACGGCTGCAAGCCGGCGTACTTGAGCGGGGCGTTGCCCAGCTCAAGGTCGCCGCCGCCGCACAGGCTGGCCATTTCGCCCAGGCTGGAGGACAGGCCGCCGGCGCCGTTGTCGGTGATGAATCGGTACAGGTTGAGGTCGCGCGCCTCCCGCAGGAAGTCGCCGAGGATTTTCTGGGTGATCGGGTCGCCGATCTGCACCGCCTGCGAGGGCGAGCCGGAATGCAGTTCCTCGCTGGAGAAGGTGGCGCCGTGAATGCCGTCCTTGCCGATGCGGCCGCCGGCCATGACGATGCGGTCGCCGGGCAGGATGCTTTTTTCCGCCGACGGCGCGCCGCCGACCAGCCGGGGCAGGGTGCCGACGGTGCCGCAATAGACCAGCGGCTTACCCAAATAGCGGGGATCGTAATATTCCCAGCCCAAGGCGTAGGGAATGCCGCTCTGGTTGCCGCCGTCAATGACGCCCTTGTGCACCTGGTCGCGCAGGCGGCGCGGATGGAACAGGCCGGCCGGCACGTCCGCCGCCGCAGTGAACGGCGAGCCGAAGCAGTAGCCCCAGACATTCAGCAGCAGCTCCGCGCCCATGCCGGTGCCCATCGGGTCGCGGTTGACCCCGACAATGCCGGTCATGGAGCCGCCGTAGGGATCGAGGGCGGTCGGGCTGTTGTGTGTCTCCACTTTGTACACCAGGTCGATGGTATCATTGAAGCGGATGACACCGGCGTTGTCGCTGAACACGCTGACCAGCCAGTCCACACGCTTGCTGATCGCCTTGGTGCTGGCCTGGATGAAGGTCTTGAAACAGTTGTCGATTTCCTGGACGCGCCCCTGCTCGTCGGTGTAGGTGACGCGGGCGGCAAAGATTTTGTGCTTGCAGTGCTCGGACCAGGTTTGGGCGATGATTTCCAGTTCGCCGTCGGTCGGACACTCGGGCAGGCCGAGCTGGCGGCGCCGCGGCGCCTGTTCGCGGAAATGCGCCTGGATCGCCTTCATTTCCTCCAGGGTCAGCGCCAGCACGCCGTCCCGGCTGATGCGCTGCAGTTCGCTGTCGGCCACCTCCAAGTTGACGGTGCGGATCTGCGGCGGCGTGTCGTTCTTGACCACCGGGCGGTTGGCCGGGATGCCGCCGGCCTCGCATTCGGCGCGGGTGAGCACGGTGACGTTCTGGATCAGGTCGTTGGCCAGCAGGCCGCGGGCCAGGCGCAGCACCCGGTCACGGTCCAACTCCTTGCCCTGCAAGAGGTATTCCACTGAGGTGAAGATCTGCTCGTCCTCGCGCAATGGCCGGCCGAGGATGTCGGCCGCCGCCGAACGGGCGCTGCGGGCGACGTTGTCGGTCACGCCGGGACGGAAGCCGACCACCACCAGCCAGTCAAACTGGAAGGTCTCAACGGGGGATTCGCCCACCACCCCGGTCTGGATCACCGGATTGGTGAAGGCGGCCAAGATCGCCTCCGCCTGCGGCCGGGTGCAGTCCACCTCCAGCGAAAACACGTCGCGCGTCCGCGCCGCCTCCACCGGAACGTGCAGGAATTCGCGGGCCTGATGCAACAGGTGCTCGCCGCGCGGATCGGTTTCTTCCGGACGGGCGGATATTTCCAAACGGTAATACATGTGACGGCCGATCCCCAAAGCGGGTGAACAAAACGGCGAAAAGCTGTACTATAGCGGGGCTCCCCAAAAGGCCAATTGGGAACCCCGTTCTTGGAGGAACGGCGGTTCCCAAACCCTCCGTTAAACCTTTTTGTGCCGTTTTGCGGATTCCGCAGGCCGCCCCTGTAAGCACCAATCGTGGATTGTTGCGTTGGAGCGGCCTGCGG
>CAITYL010000125.1 GCA_903896595.1 uncultured Lentisphaerota bacterium | reverse complement strand
GGTGGTCAGAATTGTATCCCTCAAAAACTAACCTCAACCCCTAAACCCCTCAACCCCTCAACCTCTCAACCCCTCAACCTCTCAACCTCTCAACCTCCCAACCAAAGCCTTTCCGCATGTCCATCCCCTTCACCCCCCCGCCCTCGTCCGCCGCCCGTTCCGTGGTGGCGGCGGTTCGCTGCCCCGATTACTCGGCCCCGGCGGTTGAACGGGCGGTCCGGGCGGCCTTGGCGGCCCTCGGGGGGATTTCCGCCCATGTCCGTCCCGGCCAGACCGTGCTGCTCAAGCCGAACCTGCTCAGCGCCCGGTTGCCGGAACAGGCGGTGACCACCCATCCCGCGCTCATGACCGCCCTGGTCCGCTTGTGCCAGGAGGCCGGGGCCGCCCGGGTCTGGATCGGGGACAGCCCCGCCGGCCAGCATGCCGAAGCCGTCCTGTGGGAACAGACCGGCATGGCCGCCGTGGCCGCCGCCACCGGGGCCGAGCTGAAATCGTTCCATGGTTCCCTGCGCACCCGTTCCTGCGCCGGGCTCGACCTGCCGTCCCCCGCTTGGCTGGACGAGGTGGATGTGCTGATCACCGTGCCCAAACTTAAAACGCACATTCTGACCATCCTCACCGGTGCCGTCAAGAATCAATACGGCTTGGTGGCCGGCCAGGCCAAGGCCAATTTTCACAGTCATTTTCCCGCGCCGGTGGCCATGAGCCAGTTTTTGGCCCAGCTTTTCGGCGTGTTCAGACCACACCTGGCCGTGATGGATGCGGTGGTGGCCATGGAGGGCGAGGGCCCGGCCAACGGCCGCCCCAAGTTCGTGGGCCTCATCCTGGCCGGCACCGACGCCGTGGCCGTGGATGCCGCCGCTGCGCGTGTGCTTAATTTGGCGCCGGCCCGGATTCCCCTGCTGCGCGAGGCCGCGCTCCGCGGCTTTGGCAACCTGAACGACCTTGAGCTGGTTGGCGACGGCACCGCCGTATTGGACGCCGCCCGTCTCAAGCCATCCCTGGCCCGGTTCCTGCAGGGCATTCCCGAACCGTTGTTCCGGTTGGTCACGCGGCTGGTGCGCTGGCGGCCCCGGATCGACCGGCGGCTGTGCAACGGCTGCGGCATCTGTGCCCGGACCTGTCCCCGGTCCGCCATTTACTGGCAACCCGGCGGCGGTCCGCCCGCTGGCATTGATGCCGCCCGCTGCATCCTCTGCATGTGCTGCGCCGAAAGCTGTCCCCGCCACGCCATCGCCATGAACCGGTCGCTGAACCCCTGGCGCACATGATAGTTTTGTTGGATGATGTTGGGGCCACCCTTTTGGAAAAGGGTGCTCCCTTTGCGGATTCCGCAGGCCGCTCCAGTGCAACAAACCACGCTTGGGACACGCGGGGCGGCCTGCGAAATCCGCAAAAAGGCAATAAACAGGTTTGACGGAGGGTTTGGGAACCGCCTTTCCTCAAAAGGGGGTTCCCAACTGGTTATGCCTCACACATCCACGGAACTCTTGGAACGGCGCATTCTTCTCGGCCTTGCCCGCGAATGGGACTTGGCGACGGCATGGCTCCCGCGGCCGATCAAAGCCCACCTGCGGCCGCCGCTGTTCGCCATTCACGATTTGGGTGCCTGCTGGGGCCGCTGGACAGGGGGTCACCGGCGCGAGATGGCCTTCAGTCGCGAGCTGGTCCTGAACCACTCTTGGGCTGCGGTGGTCGAGGTGCTGCGCCATGAACTGGCGCACCAGCTCGCCGATGAGGTGGAGGATGCCGGGGATGAATCCTCCCATGGTCCGGCTTTCCTACGGATGTGCGAGGTGACCGGCGCCAATCCCCGCGCCTCCATCGGTTTCCCCCCCCTCGACATCCGGGTGTTTGCCGATGCGGAACCCACGGCCACTGATCATTTGTTGCTCCGTGTCCGAAAGCTGCTGGCCCTGGCGGGCAGCCCCAACTCCCACGAAGCGGAGCTGGCGATGCGCAAAGCCCATGAACTGATGGCGCGCTACAATCTCGACCTGCTCGGCAATGACGCCCCCCGCGAATACCTCAGCGTCTTTTTGGGCCAGCCGGCGCTGCGGCATCCGCGGGCGGCGCATCTGCTCGCCAACCTGCTGCAGGAATATTATTTTGTGCGGACCATTTGGGCGTCGTCTTATATCTTGGAAAAGGAGCGGATGGGGCGGGTGCTGGAAATTTCCGGCACGGTGGCGAATGTGCGGGTGGCCCATTACGTCCATGACTTTGTCAGCCGGTGCATGGCCGCGGAATGGGAGCGCTACCGGCCGGCCGGCCACCCCCGCTCCCGCGAGGATCATGCCGCCTTTGTGGTGGGACTGCTCACCGGATTCGCCGAAAAACTGTGCGCCCAACGGGCGGCCGGGCTTCCGGCGACGCCGGCCAAGGCGCTGCTTAAGCTCAAGGATGCACGGCTGGACGCCTATTTCGCCCGCCGTTATCCCGCGGTTAACCGCGGTCGGAGCACCGGCTGGGCGCCCGACGCGGCGGTGTTCGAACACGGCCGGAGCCGCGGCCGCGCCTTGGTGATCCACCGCGGTGTGACCGCCACCGCCTCCCGGTCCCAGGACCGCCGGCTGTTGCCCCCGGCCTCCGGCTGACGGAATCGCGGCGGGTGCTCTGGCAAGATCGGCCGGAGATGCAATATTTCCAGACGGGCAGCGGCGGCCGGCGGTGTCGTCGGCCGCGCCCGTCAGGAACAACAGGTTGCGCCTATGAAACCCATGGCTCAGGCGGTGTATTGGAATCCGAAAGCGGAAACGATGTCGCGCGATGCGCTGGCGGCGCTCCAGCTTCAGCGCTTGCAGGCGGCGGTGAAGGCGGCCTGGGATGGCAACCCCTTTCTGCATCAACGGTGGAACCAGGTCGGGGTCAAGCCCGGCGACATCCAGGCACTGGACGACCTGCGCCTGCTGCCGTTCCTCACCAAGGAAGATTTCCGCCTCGGCTATCCCATGCACATGCTCGGAGTGCCGCCGGCCGACCTGCGCGAAATGCACATGAGTTCCGGCTCCACCGGTTCCCCCGTGGCCATGCTCTACACCGCAGCGGATCTCGACCAGTGGGCCGAGTGCATGGCCCGCTGTTACCGGATGGCGGGACTGCAGGTGGGCGAGGCGATCCAGATCACTCCCTCCTTCGGCCTGTTCAATGGCGGGTTTGGTTTTTATCATGGCGCCCGCAAGGCCGGCCAGTTCATCATTCCCACCGGTTCGGGCAACACCCCGCGCCAGATCAAAATGATTAATGACTTTCAGGTTCGCGGGCTCATGGGCGTGGTCTCCTATGGCATCCGGGTGCTGGAGGTCCTCCAGGAGACCGGCGGCGCCATCCCCTCGCTCAAGGTCGGTATTTTCGGCGCCGAGACATTCTCGGACAAATTGCGGGAAAAGATCGAGAACGGCCTCGGCATCGAGACCTTTGACATTTACGGCATGACCGAGACCGGCGGTGTCGGCACCGGCGGCATGGATTGTCCCGCCCATGTCGGCCTTCACCAGTGGGAAGACCAGTACATCATCGAAATTCTCGATCCCATCACCGGCAAACCGGTGGCTGACGGCGTCTTCGGCGAGCTTGTGTATACCTCCCTGACCCGCCAGGCCGTGCCGATCTTCCGTTACCGCACCAGCGACCTCACCCGGGTGGCCAGCCGACAGACCTGCGCCTGCGGCCGCACCGGCCTGCGGTTGGACCGGATCACCGGGCGCGTGGACGACATGCTCATCGTCAAGGGCGTCAATTTCTACCCGAAACAGGTCGAACAGGCGTTGATGGAAATTCCCGGCGTGCTGCCCAATTACCAGATTGTGGTCGAGGAAGTGGACGGTGTGCGCGACGTCCGCATCAATGTCGAGGCCCAGGCGGGCGTCACCGGCTTCATCATCGAAAAGCACCTGAAGGAAAAGCTTGGCTTCAGCCCCAAGGGCGATGTCTTCGCCCCCGGCCAGCTCGCCCGCCAGGAAGGCAAGGCCAAGCGCGTCTTCTACAAGGACGCCGACGGCAGTTTGAAATAACGCCCGGGTCACGGGTGGCTGGGCCGTATAAATCTCTCGCCAAGATCGCAAAGCACGCCAAGAAAACGGGAATATCTTTGGTCGTTAACGAAATAAAACATGATTTCTCTGCGCTCTTTGTGCGCTTGGCGAGAGATCATTCTGGGGAAAGCGGAATTTAGGCATGCAAAACGCGAAAACTCCGGCCGGCCAACCGGCGGTGTGGTTCTTTGACATGGACCACACGCTGATTGACAACGACTGCGATGTGTCATGGAAAAAATTCCTGGTCCGGCACGGGCTGGCACCAGCTTCGGCCATGGACGAGGCGGACCGCTTTTTTGCCGATTATCTGGCCGGCCATTTGGATTACGACGCCTTTATCCGCTTTCAGCTGGCCGAGTTCGCCAGCCGCACCCCGGCGGAAATGGCGGCCCTGGCTCGCTGGCACTTTGTGGAGGTGGTGCGGCCCCTGCTGTATCCGGCGGCCTGCCGGGCGGTGGCCGCGGCCCTGGCCACTGGCGCGCCGGTGGCGCTGCTGACGGCAACCAATGAGGTGATTGCCGCGCCCCTGGCCGCCGACCTCGGCATTCCCCACCTGCTGGCCACCCGTTTGGAACGGCGTGACACCCTGTTCACTGGCGCCATGGAGGGCGAGTATTGCGGCGGCACCGGCAAACTGGCCCCGGCCCGGGAGTTTGCGGCGCGCTTCGGCCTGACCCTGGATCAGGCGGCCTACTACGGCGATTCCATCTCCGACGTGCCCCTGCTGGCCGCCGTCGGCTTCCCCACCGTGGTCAATCCCGGGGACAAGCTGGCTGCCGAAGCCGCCGCCCGCGCCTGGCCCGTCGTCCGCTGGGGCCTGAGCTGACGCGTCTAGTACCAAGTAAATCTTAAATCTTCACCACGAAGGCACGAAGGACACGAAGTTGGAGTGCGGCAATTCCTTTGCCGCCTTTTAATCTCGGCGTTATTTCGAAACCGGGAGCCGCCCGTCCTCGGGCGGACAGCGACGGCGTCACCCCAGTTCCGCCCTTTTTATAGG
>CAITYL010000124.1 GCA_903896595.1 uncultured Lentisphaerota bacterium | reverse complement strand
CTCCGACGAGGACGGGTTCGTCCGCCCGAGAACGGGCGGCTCCCGGTGATGGGAAAACGTCGTTACTTTTGAAAGCACCTCAGTAGAATCCTTATTATCGTGAGTAAACCCTCCGCGAACTCCGCGCCTCCGCGTGATGCGGGTTTCGATTTTCTCACACGCGCATGGAGGTGTTTTGTCCCGCGAACGGGTTGCGGGCGTAACGCATGGCCAGCAGGAACATCGGCGAGAACAGGTAGATGATACTGCCGTACAGGAAAGCGGTGCGGTACGAGTCGGTCCAAGTCATCAGGCCGCCGACGGTCATGGTGCCGGCGAACCCCAGCGCCTGGCTGACCAGCCCCTGGCAACTGGCGAGCTGCCCGAATTTTTCTTTGGGCAAGTAAGAGAAGATCATCGGCAGCAGACAGGCCGCCATGACCATGTTGACGCCGTTGTAAACCATGTAAAGAATAAAGCAGGAGGTTTTGTCGCGGGCGAACAGGAACAGCGCCAGCTGGGCCAGGCTGACCAGCAGGCCGGAGGTCGCCCATACCCGGCGCACCCCGAGCTTGTCGATCAGCCATCCCGACGGGTAGGCGATCACCATCGCCAGCACCGTGCCGCAGGCCGCCATGTGCCCGATCTCGGTGGTGCTCATGCCGAGGTTTTTCGAGAAGAACAGGATGAAGAAATTGGCGGCCGGTCCGCCCAGCGCCGTCATCCCCAGGGTCAACCACAAAAACCACATGAATGGCGTCGACAGGCCGTCCTTGACGAACAGGGTCACGCCGTCCAGGAACGGGCGTCGCGGCGCCGGTGGCGGATAGTCGCCCTCCCGGACCATCAGCAGCATGACCATGCTGCCGACCAGGCTGGCACCCGATGCCAGCAGCCAGACGGTTCGCGGGTAGCTGTCGAAATAGGGGAACATAAAATATTGGAAGGTCAGCGATCCCAAAAAGCCGACCAGCCGCAGGGCACCCACGAACCGGCCCATGAGTTCCCCGGGAATGATGTCGTTGTACAGGTAAAAAAGAATGACGCCAAAGGCGCCGACCAGGCTGCCCAGCACGGTGATGAGGTTTAAGGCCCACTGCGACTGAAGGAACGGATACAACATGCCGATGGCGCCCAGCGGCGTGGCGATCAGCAGGAAGGGGCGCCGCCGCCCCCAACGGCTCCTGAACCGGTCGCTCCACACCCCCGACAACGGGCCGATCACCATGGCGATCAGGCTGCCCATGGACATCAGCCACGCCATTTGGTTGGTGGTGCAGGAAATCGATTTCAGATACAGCGGCACCATCATCGGCCCCGCCGTGATCGACAGCATCCAGGCGAAATCGCCGAACAGCAGCCAGAAGAACAGTTTGATCAGGCCGGCCCGGTCGTAGACCAGGGTGCCCGCCTGCCAGGTTTTGGGGGTGGTTGTCATACTCTTAAAATAAAGGGGCTTTCTGGACAATGAATTACCCTGCTATAGTATTTGATGAACGCGCTACAGGGGGTGGCATGGAACAGATCTTGTCCGAACTGCGGATCGGCATCCAAACCCGCTCGCTCACGGAATGTGCGGCGTGGTGGAACCACGATGATGTCAGCAACCCCATTGCGCGCCTCTACCAGGTGCTCGAGGGCGAGGGGTTCGTCGAACACCATGGCCGGTCGTTTCACCTGGTGCCGGGCCATTTGTTCCTCATTCCCGCTTCCACCCGGCTGAACATGCACTGCCACGGGCGGATGCTCAAGCGCTGGACCCATTTCACGGCGGAACTGCCCAACGGCTTCGACCTGTTCATGGCCATGGAGCCGGCTTTTGAACTGAAACTGGCGGACTGTCCCGCCTGGACCGCCGGGGTGCTTGACCGTTTTTGGGAACTCAATATGGTCAACGGCGCCGTCGCCATGCTGGAGTCGGAGGCGATTCTGCGCCTGCTGATCGCCCTGTTTCTCCAGGCGGGACCGGGCGGCGGCGAGGACACGATGTCCGCCCTGACCAAGTTCAAGCCGGTGCTGGCGCTGATCGAGAGCCGCCTGGCCGCCAAAATCACCCTTGACGAGCTGGCCAAGACGGTGTCGCTGCACCCGGTTTATTTCTCCAACGAGTTTGCGCGGCGGATGGGCGTGCCGCCGATGGAGTATGTCCGCCAGCGCCGGATCGAACGGGCCAAGCATCTGCTGGTCGGCTCCCGCCGCAAGCTGCCCGAGATCGCCGCCCTGACCGGCTTTGCCGACGGCTTCCACCTGTCGCGGACCTTCAAGCGCTTGGTCGGTCAAACCCCCTCCGACTACCGTGCCCGCGCCCTGCGCCTGACCACCTGAGCGTTGCCGCTGAACCCGGCATGTTTCCAGCCGCCCCAATCCGCTTGGGCTGGATTGCGGTTCCCCAGTTGTGCGCTGCCGCCGTCTTGTGCGGCCCCGCCCTGTTGATCCACGCCATGGCCAAGATGTCTAGCCTCGATTATTCATCGGCATTCAACATTCGACATTCGGTACCGATGCTCTCATGAATAATTCAGGCTAGGGGTAAATTTAATACAGTCATACACATGAATGAAGCGCGGCGGCGGCTCAGGTCGGCCGTGTGCATGATTCCCGCCAAGATAATAAGAATGGCCATCAGCGCCATGCCAGCATAGCGGGCGACGCAAGGCTGGTGGCGCGCCCCGTCCGCCTGACGGTGACGTAAAAGGGGTCACTGAGTGGGGGGGGGGGGGGGCAGCAGCAGTGAATAATCCCCTGGTTCTTCGCAAGTTTCCGCTTGTTTTTGACGGGGTTGGCGGGGCTTGACACTTTTTTTCTTCGCAACCACTTTTTCGACTTGATTATCTGATATGTATTTATATATTACGGATTTGAGGTAAAAATATGCAAACATCAGAAAACACACTTCGGACGCGGATTCTGAGCCGGGCCAAACGGCTGGGGGCCGGCGGCATTTCCATGGGGGGCTCG
>CAITYL010000123.1 GCA_903896595.1 uncultured Lentisphaerota bacterium | reverse complement strand
GCCGACTTGCCAACTGAATACGCTGATGAAATGCGCAGCCTGATGAGCTTGAAATTTCAAACGATAAAAGTTTAAATTATAACCCTAACGCAGTATAACTGGGCCTGGACCGCTGGCAGGAGAACGAGTCCCGCGATCAACAGAAATGGGGTTAGTACGTTCTTCATGTGCTTTAGATCCTTCACAAGAAAAACTAGGGTGTTGTTGATGACAGGGAGTGCCTGATATAATGTTTGTGTTCCCACCTCCTTCCACCGCGGACGCCTTGGCGGTAACGCGTTCCGATCACTAATGCCTAAGACATTACCATGTGGGGGGGGGAATGCAAATGGCGCGGCTTTTCTTGGAGGCGGGCGGGGGAGCATTCACTGGTGGCAATGGGGACCTCACACGACAACACGAAGAAATCACCATGCCCGGCCGGCTTCCCGACGAATCCGGGCTAAATTGCCGGGAAAGAATAGCAGAAAGCTGAAATCGGATTTCTGTTTTCAGTTTTCCCCATTTCAGCTTTTGAATTGACCTGTCCCAAATGTTCTTGTCCCCAATGTTTCGGCCCCGGATGATCGCCCGCCTAACCCACCTGTATTGCCACGAGATTTCCGCCATGTCCACCCATAAGACCGAGTGTCCCGCTTTTTTGGCCAGTGATGTGCCGCCGCCGGCGCCGGAGAAAGCGCGGTTTCATATTCTGCCGGTACCCTACGAAAAAACGGTGTCGTACGGCCATGGCACGGGCTTGGGGCCGGAAGCCATCCTGCGGGCGTCCCAGCAGTTGGAGGTCTTTAACGGACACAACTGTCCGGCCACCGAGGTCGGGATTTTCACCCATCCGCCGGTTTCCTGCACCGGTGAGGCGCCGGTGGTGCTGCGCCGGATCAGCGACCGGGTCAGGGACATTCTCACGCTGGGCAAAATACCCGTCATCCTGGGCGGCGAACACACCGTCAGTTACGCGCCGGTGGCCGCTTTGGTCGAGGCGCGGGGGGCGGACTTTGGCGTGGTGCATTTTGACGCCCATGCAGACCTGCGCCAGGAATACGAGGGGACGCCGTGGAGCCACGCCTGCGTCATGCGCCGCATTCATGAACTGGAACTGCCGGTGGCCCAGTTCGCGGTGCGCAGTCTGTCCTGGGACGAACACCAGTACCGGCTCGACCACAATATCTTTCACTTGGACGCCGCGGAACTGGCCGAGGAGGGGCTGCCCGTGCTGCCGCTGCCGGACGATTTCCCCGAGGATATTTATCTGACGTTCGATATTGACGCCCTGGACCCGTCGCTGATTCCCGGCACCGGCACGCCCGAGCCGGGCGGTCTGTTCTGGCACGACGCCATGCGCCTGCTCCGCCAGATCTTGGCCGGCCGCCGCCTGATCGGCTTTGACGTGGTCGAGCTCGCCCCGGTGCCCAATGCGCACGTCAGCGAGTTTTCCGCCGCCCGCCTGGTCTACGAAATCATGGGCATGGCCCTGGAATAAGCTGGGTAGCGGGGAAGAACCGTTCTGTAGGGACGATGTTGGGGCCACCCTTTTGAAAAAGGGTGCTCCCTTTGCGGAATTCGTAGGCCGCTCCAATGCAACCATCCACGATTGGGGCACCAGGGCGGCCTACGAAATCCGCAAAAAGGCACAAAAAGGTTTGACGGAGGGTTTGGGAACCGCCTTTCCTCAAAAGGGGGTTCCCAACTGCGGCCGGGCCAGGACGGCTTCGGCGAGGTCACGGAAGGCGGGGGTGTTGGCCGCGGTGGCGGCTTCGGCGAGCAGGCCGAGGGCGGGGCGGATAAAGGGGCGGTACCAGTCGAGGCCGTCGCTGAGCCAGAGCTTGCCGTAGGCGCCAAGGGCCTGGAGCAGACGTTGAATGGCGGCGGTGTGGAAAACGGCATCAGTGGGCGGGATGCCGCCGAGGCCGCGGACCTGGTTTTGGTAATGACGCCACAGGCGTTCCCGGCGCTCGGCCGGGTGCTGTTTGTAGGGATCGTAGAGCAGCGAGGCGATGTCATAGGCGGCGCAGCCGGGGCGCATGCCTTGGAAATCAATGAGATACGCTCGGCCCTCGAGCACCATGACGTTGGCGCTCTGCAGGTCGCGGTGGATCGGGACGTCAGGCTCGGCGAGCAGGCGGTCGCGGAGTTCGCGGAAGGCGGCGGCGGCGGGCGTCCACAGTTCGGGCGCGGCGAGGAGGCGGCCGAGGATGTGTTCGCGGAAGTAGTCGCGTTCCCAGTCGTAGAGCCCCTTGGTGAATCCGGGCTGGAGTGGCAGTTCCTCGAAACGGACGGCGCGGGTGCCGAGGACATGGAGGCGGGCGGCCTGGTTGAGGACGTCGGAGAGGAGCGGTTCCAAAACGGCGGGCTCGTCCACCGCTTGCAGGTCGTGGCCGCCGAGGTCGCGGAAGACAATCTCCCCGACATCGCCCAAGTGCATGACAATGTCGGGGGTGCGGACGCCGAGACGGTCGAGGAAGCGGGAGACGGCGACCGCAGCGGCGTTTTCGCGCCGGGCGTGGTGGTAGGCGCTCCAGATCCAGCTGTGGCCGTTGGCGCTGAGGCGGCTGAACAGGCGGCCGCTGCCCTGTTTGCGCAGCGGGACGAGCGTGCTGGCGGCTTCGGTGGTGTCGAGGGAGGTGAAGACGCGCGGGTCGGGCCGGCGCCGGTCATCCACCGGCGGCGGGAAGACGGGGTTGCCGGTGAGGATGGTGTCGGCATAGAGGGCGGGATGGGCGATGCGGGTGTCGTCCCACAGCACAACGTTGTGCAGGTGGGTGCCGGGCGGAACCTGGATGTGGGCGCCCAGCCCGACCGCGCCGGTGATGCGGACGCCCGTGCGTTCGAGGTCGGCGCGGCGGCGCGCTTGTTCGGCCTGGATCTCACGGAGTTCGGGGACGTGGCGGATGCCGGCGTCGGTCACGGCGCCATGGGCGGTGATGTAATCGGCCGGGGTGCCCAGGTCGGACCAGAATGCGTTGGGCGCCAGCGAAATGCCCTGCACCCGGTGACCGGCGCGGCCGGCGGCCTCGAAGGCGTCCACGATCGAGCAGGCTTCGGCATCGGGCAGGAAACGCAGCAGGTCGCGGCGGATGACATAAACGCCGCAGAAGGTGTAGGGGGCCTGGCCCCGGGGCTGGCGGAAGGCGGTCACGGTGCCGTCGGCGTTCAAGTCTACGGTGCGGGGACCCTGGTTGGGCACCAGCAGGACGGTGGCGATGGCGCCGGTGCGGAGATGGGTTTCCAGGAGGCCGGCCAGGTCGGCATCGGCAACGATATCGGCATTATGCACCAGCAGATGTTCGGAGCGCGGGAGCAGGGCGGCGCCTTGGCGCAGGCCGCCGCCGGTATCCAGCAGCCGTGTCTCCCGCGACAGGGCGACCGGCCAGCCGCGGCGCGTTTTTAGGTCGCGGCAGAACAGGTCCACGGTATCGGCCAGGTGGCAGGCATTGGCGGCCAGGCCGTCCGGGGCCAGGGGGGCCAGGCGGCTGGCGACCAGTTCCAACAGTGGCATGCCCCCGAACGGCGTCAATGCCTTGGGGCGGAGCAGGGTGGCGGGGCGCAGGCGCCGGCCTTCGCCGGCCGCTAGGATGAAACCGCCGATCTTGGGAGACGTGGGCATGAGGTTGCGGGGTTGCGGGGTTGCGGGGTTGAGGGGTTGCGGGGTAGATCGGAAGAGCACACG
>CAITYL010000122.1 GCA_903896595.1 uncultured Lentisphaerota bacterium | reverse complement strand
CTACAAGCCCTGGGCTACAGTAGACTTCATGATTCTGCCGTTCGATAGTCGTCACTCTGCGGTTCATTTTGTCGTACCCCCCCCGTGCAGTGACCCTCATGGACGATTGGCGTTTTGCCGTCATTGCACTACATTGTCTTACAGGAGATGATGCCTGATGACCACGCTTACCATTCGACTGCCGGAACCGTTGAAGGCTGACCTTGATGCCGTCAGCCGCGAGGAAAACCGGGGGGTCAGCGACATTGTGCGCGAGTCAC
This sequence comes from uncultured Lentisphaerota bacterium, assembly GCA_903896595.1. Lineage (GTDB taxonomy): Bacteria > Verrucomicrobiota > Lentisphaeria > Oligosphaerales > CAITYL01 > CAITYL01. The sequence goes on along the minus strand of CAITYL010000122.1, from coordinate 8,406 downwards.
TGCGCCGCTATCTCGCCGTTGAAAAATTTCGGGCCGTCCGGAAGAAAATGCTGCCCTTTGCCGAGGCCCAGGGGCTGTTGACCGATGACGACGTGTTCAAGGCGTTGTCATGAGGGTGGTCGTTGATGCCAATGTCGCCATTGCCGGTGTCGCCGCCCGCGGTTTGTGCGAGGCGGTCATGGAACTCTGTCTGGAACGCCATCACCTCGTCTTGTGTGAAGAACTCCTGGGCGAAATCGAAGAAAAGCTATGCGGTAAAATCAAGGCGCCTCCCACCGTCGTTGCCGAATATTTAATGGTTCTTCGCCGCAACGCCCAGATCCTCCGGCCGGAAGCCGTTGGCAAGGAAGTCTGCCGGGATCCCGATGACTTGATGGTGCTGGGCCTGGTGGTTCCGGGGAAGGTCGATGCCATTGTCACCGGAGATAAAGATCTGCTGGTCATCAAGTCGTATAAGGGCGCACGGATCATGACTCCGCGCGGTTTTTGGGAAGCAAGTGTCGCAACTGGATCTTAACGAGAGAAACGCCATCCATGCAAAACCTGACCTCACGCACCTATTACATCGATCCGCAAGCCGGCAATGATGCTCATGCCGGGGTGTCGCCCGAGCAGCCGCTCCAGAACTACGTGCAACTGGCGCTGGCCGGCGGCGACACCGTGTTGTTCAAGCGCGGCAGCGTGATTCGTGACGCCCTCCACACCCGCAACGGCTCGGCGGCGGGCGCGGTCACCTATGGCGCCTACGGCGAGGGCGCGAAGCCGGTCTTCCTGGGGTCGCTGCCGGCCGACGGCGCGGCCAACTGGGTCGAGGAACAGCCTTCCGTCTGGCGCTTCACCGGCACCTTTCCCAGCGAAGTGTGCAATCTGGTCTTCAATCATGGGGAAGCGTGCGGCAATCTGCGCTGGCGGCTTGCTGACCTGAAGCAGCAGGGGGAATGGTATTACAGCCTGCTCGGCCGGACCGCCGCGGCGGAGAAGCCCGAGGCGGGCGCCGGCGGCGTCCTTTACCTTTGGTCGGCCCGCAATCCCGGGCTGGCCTATGCCAGCATCGAGTGCGCGTTGTGGGGCGAACGCCGGCAGGCCGGCGGCCAAAGCTGGATCACTCTGGACAACCTGGCATTCCGCAATGGCGGGGTGCATGGGTACCAGGACTGCCGGGTGGAGCACATCACGATCCGGAACTGCGAGTTCCACTGCATCGGTGGCGCGGTTTGGAGCCTGGAGCGCAAGATCCGCTTCGGCAATGCGGTCGAGCTGTGGGACGGTGCCCGCGACGTGCGGGTGGAAGGCTGTGTGTTCACCAAGATTTACGACTCGGGCGTGACCCATCAGGGCGGCGACCAGAGCGACACGCCCGACCGGCTCTGGTTTTGCGGCAACCTGTTCGTGGACTGCGGCATGGCGGCCTATGAGTGTCGCGGCCCGGCGGCGCGCGAGGTTTATTTTGACTACAACACCTGCATCAATGCCGGTGGCGAATTCACCATGCAGGGCGAGCCGCCCCCGCGTCAGTCGGAGCTTTATCCCGAGCCCATGGGGCACCACATTTTCATCTGGCGCATTGATCCCGGCACCCAGGTCGCGACCGGCAAGATCTACATCCGCCACAACATCTTCTGCGAGGCGCCCGATGGCATGGCCATCTACTCGGTCATCGATCCGGCCGATGAGCGGCAGTTCGTGATCGAGGACAACTGCTACTGGCAGCCCGCCGGCCCCTGGCTGATGCGGATGAACGGGCGCGTGTACGCGCCGGCCGAGTTCGGCCGCTACCAGGCGGACACCGGCCATGACGTCCGCAGCGTGCTGGCGGAACCGCACTTCGTCAACCGCGTCGCCGGCGACTACCGCCTGCAATCGGGCTCCCCCGGTACGGATGCCGGCCTGACGGCCCTGCCGTAATCCGTCATTGCGAACAGAACATCGAACATTCAACGTTCAACATCCGACGTGGCTGGACGTTGAATGTTTGATGTTGAATGTTCGTTTTCAGCTTAACGCAGTATAACAACGAGTGGCTCGCCCGCACACTCCTGCGCTACCCCGTCTTCTCCTGCGCCGGCTTCATTCCGGATACCGCTGCTGCACCCTGGCTTGTTTATTTGCTTGTTTAATAGTACGTGCTATTGTATTGAAAAACCGCATTTACACCAATATTTAAGCGTTATGCGATGAGCGCTACCGGCACCACCAAACGGGTCACCACAGTCGAGATCGCCCGCCAGGCCAAGGTCTCGCGGGCGGCCGTCTATGCGGTCTTGAACGCCGACAAGGCAACCTCGATTGTCATCGGCCAGGAGACCCGGCAGCGCATTTTGGACACCGCGGCGCGCCTGGGGTATGTGCGCAATGAAGTGGCCCGCTCGTTGGTCACCGGCAAGAGCTATACCATTGGCATGCAGTTGCGGTCGTTGGCCAATCAATTCCTGGCCACCCAGTTCTATACCGATTTTTCCCGTTCCTGCAACGATTCCGCCTACCGGCAGGCGTACTCGGTGTTTCTCAGCAGCAGCGAGTTCGATTTTGCCCGGGAGGCGCGAAACTTGCAGGCGCTGCTGGCCAAGCGGGTTGACGCGGTGATTGTCGAGCGCGGCGAACCCGGTGAGCACGACGTCGTGTTGCGGCAGATGCAGGCACAGGGGATCGCGGTGATCCTGCTGGGCGAAGTGGATGTGCCGGGACTGCCCTATCCGGTGGTCGGGTTTGACGAACCGCTGGCCGGCCGGCTGGCGGCGGAACATTTGTGGGCGCTGGGGCACCGGCGCATTCTCTATTTCAATGCCGGCAAGGTGCGGGACAACAGCCTGCGGGTTCACACCATCCGGCGCGAGTTGTTCCAGCGGGCCTGGCAGGCGCTGGGGGGCGGGGACGTGCTGCCGGGATTTGCGACGGCCGATCCGTTGCACGGCGGCATGGAATTGGCGGAATATTTGGTGCAACTGCCACGGGCGCAGTGGCCGACGGCGGTGGCGTGCAGCATGGACAGTCTGGCCGTCAGCCTGTCGGTGGGGTTGCGCGCCCACCGGATCAAAGTGCCCAAAGAGGTGGCGATCATCGGCTGCGACGACATTCCGGGGGCGGCCGAGGCGGCCGTGCCGTTGACCACGGTTCGCCTGCCGACGGAAAAGATGGCCCAGGGCGTCTGGGAATTGCTGGAACCGCGCCTCAAAGACGGCGGTCTGCCCGCCGACCGGCTCGTTTTGGAACGGCGGATCATCGCGCCGGAACTGATGATCCGCCAGTCGACCCGCACCGCAACCTTAAAACAGGAGGATCCCGCACTTACCTTGACCGCCTGACGTTGACGCGCCCGGCCGGGCTGGCCGTCCCGCGGAAACCGCTATTCCCGCATCGGAGTTCACGGTCCCCAATCCAATCCCAAGGCAAAGGAATCACGCATCATGAAACGCAACCTCACTCAACAACTGGTGGCAGTGGCCGTGCTGGCCCTCGTCCTGGGCACCGGCGCCAGCCAGGCGGCCCCCATCACCTACACCTACAACAGCTCCACTCCCAATTGGTACGCCACCGGGTGGACGGCGACGGCAAGTTTAGACGGTTATGTCGAAACGGCAGCGGCTTCGAATTATCTCCAGGTTTATGCGCCTGTCGGCAATAGCGCGGTCCCCAGTACCCTTTGGAGGGGCGCTCAGTGGGAGGCACCGGCCGGGCAGAACATCACGCACGTGACATTGACGTATAGTGGTATTATCAATCTAGGAGCAAACGCCCCAGATCTTACGATTTACGCCGGCACTTCCGCAGGGACCCTCTCCCGCGTATTCACCAATACGGCGGTTTTGCAGTGGACCAGCACTTCAACCTCCCTGACGTTCTCGGCCACCAACCAGTACCGGTTTTTGCAGGTGCGCAACTGGGATTTCAGTCTTGGCGGTTATGAGGTTGCAGCGGGCTGGGCGTCGACCGTCTCCGACATCAGCATCACGGTTCCCGAGCCGGTGAGCCTGTCGCTGCTGGCGCTGGGCGGTTGCTGGCTGCTGCGCCGCCGCCGCGGTTGACCGGCTACCGACCAAGACACGTGGTTTTTGAGGGGGGGGGCGTCTGACTCGTCCGACAAGTCTGACATGTCGGATATGTCGGATATGTCAGATATAATAGCCCCCCCCCCGAAACCCGCCACCTGAGGTTCCCCGTCATGAAACGCTTCACCCTGATTGAGTTGCTGGTGGTGATCGCCATCATCGCCATTTTGGCCGCCATGCTGCTGCCGGCGCTGGGCAATGCGCGGGACATGGCCAAGCGCATCAACTGCGTGGCCAATCTCAAACAGTTCGGGCTGGCCCAGTACAGTTATGCCGACAGTTATAACGATTTCTTTTGCAAATCGTTCAATTCGGTGGATGCCAACCCCTACACCAATAACTGGGTCCCCTATTTGGTGCCGTTCATGAATGGCCGGGAGGTCAATACCAGCAACTATGACGACTTCCACAAGGGGGTGTTCCTTTGTCCGGGTAAGACGGTGTTCAATAATGTTCTTGGTTTCAGTTATGCCATGAACCAAAACGTCGGCGGTACAGTCACCCGTTCCCAGATGGCGTCGCCAGCGGCGACCGTGATCATGGCCGACCAGCTGGACGCGGCCGATAACGGTCCGCATTTCGGAGCGGCGCTGGACTGGGACACCCGCATGTTCTACTACGACAATGCCACGGTCAACTATTCGCGGCATGCCCGGAACGCGCCGAACGGCAGCAGTGGGGGTAAGGGCAACCTGCTGTTCATCGACGGGCACGTGCAAACTTCCAGCGCACCGGAGTCCTACACCAGTTTTCACGGGCATCCTCAGGGCTGCAACTACAGTCCCGCCAACTACGCACCATGGATTCCCAATTGACGGGCGTTTGGTGAAAAAAGGTGGCGAATGCAGTATCAAAGCGGTGTCGAGCCACCGCCACTCTAGAGATTTCGGCTGTGGCCGAAATCAGTCAAAAACAGGCTTCAAACTAGATAATTGGAGGTTTCGTCATGTCCTTTTCCTGCCAGCGGTTGACGAGTTGGGCGATTCTCGGGTGCTTGCTTTCCGGCGCCTCGCTGTGGGCGGGCGTGGTTGGCGGCTGGAGCCTCCAGACCGGCCATGCCACCGACCCGTTGCTGTTTAAGCATGAGGGGCGGACCTTGCACGTTCTCAAGGGGCTGGGCCCGGTGTTTGTCACGCCGGATGGGGAAATCGGGCCTGAGGATTACCGGGCCACCGTGACCGCGGTCCGGCAGGGGGAGGGTGGTGCCACCATTTTGGCCTGCCGTGCCACCGCCGACGGTCTGGCCGCCGACTACACCCTGACCTTCCGCACCTTGACGGACGGGGCGATGGAGATGACGGTGGCTGGCGGCACGAACGTGGCGGCCTTCCGTTGCGGGAAGATGGAGGGCGACCTGCCGACGTTCAAACAGTTCTATGTCGGCCAACGGGATATGGAGGCCTATCCCAGCAACGACGGTGCGCCGCCGCTGCTCTACTGGCCGGCCGGCAACCTCTATTTCCACGGTGTTATGGACTTGGACGCCAGTCATGGCGCCGGCTGGGCGCACCGGCTGCCGCCGAAGAAGAATTTTCTCGCCACCACCCCGCCGGTCAGTGCGGACTCCGCTTACGGCCTGCGGACCGACAAGACCCGGCCCGCTTTGGCTGAACGTTATGAGTTCCGCGCCGGCACCACGATGTGGGACGCCTATGGTCCGGTCCGCAACCCACCCAGCGAGTACCGCCAGGAACTGGGCGAGATGATCTATCTTGATCTGTGGGACGGCTCGTTCGCCCTGGAGACGTTCCTGCTCGACTGGCTGGGCAAGGCGACGGCCGGCCAGGTGAAGTTCTACACCGTGGTTGAGCAGTGGGGTTGGGCGGGGTTCGATGCGACCCTGCCCGATCTCTACCGCGCCGCCGACCATGGCGAGCCGAGTCCCGGCTATGGCAGCAAGGCGGAATTAAAAAAACTGGTTGAACTTGGCAATAAATTGGGGCGCACCGCGCTGCGCACCAATTACATGGCCCTCAACGCCCAGACTTCCTATTCCGCCAAGGAAGGGCTGGTCAAGCCGGCGCTGAACCCCGACGGCACAGCCAAGTGGCATAGCAATTTCAATGCTGTCACCCCTTTGGTCCGGCGGCAGGACGGGGAAATTCGCCGCGACTTCGGCACCACCGCCGCGTTCAGCGACCAGCTCTCCAGCGGCGGCAATTGCGGGGCCTACATCAACGCCGATGCCCGCGAACCCGGAGCGGGCACGATTGCCGAGTCCCGCCGCGGCCTGCGGGAGCTGGCGCGGCTCATGAAAGAAATTCATCAGGGCCCGGTGGGCAGCGAATCGTTCCTGGCCGATTTCGCCTTCGGGGCGGCCATGGACACCGGTGACTTCCAAATCTTTGCCGGCGACACCCGGCACGATTTCACGCCCGAGGAGAAGCTGCGCCGTTTCCAGACCCTGGTTTCCGTCCATTCCATGGGATTGGGCTACCGCTTCTTCTTCGGCCCGTGGGAGGCGGATTGGATGGGCAAAGGCATGAACGCCTATTTCAGCAGCGATGAAACGCTTGACAGCTATCGCGCCTGCGAGGTGTTGTACGGAAACGGCGGTTACCTGTTCTTCTACAGCGGATTGCGCCTGGTGCATGCGCTTACCGAGTGTTATACGGTCGGGGTGGCGCAGCGGCATTACGTCTTGCAACCGGTCGATTATGTCAAGTACGGCAAGGGCGGACTATGGAAGACGCTGGACCGCCTGACGGCGGATCCGCAGATTGATTCTCTGGACAAATTGCAGGCGTGGTACGGGCGGTTTCATGTCCGTTATGCCAATGGCTGCCATGTCTACGTCAACCGCGAGGCCGAGCCGTTGACCGTGGTCACCAGCGGCAATGCCATCATCAAGCTGCCCCGCAACGGCTGGCTGGTCTACACCGAGGACGGCGCGCTGCTGGCCTATACGGCGCTGGTCAGCGATCCGTTCTTTCCGGGCCGCGAAACGCGGGTCGATTTCTGCGAAGACAAGCCCCGCGGCATCAAGTACGTCAACCCCCGCGGCATGGCCAAATTCATGGAGGTGGACCAGCCCACGGTGTGGCTGAACGGCAAGGTGCACCTGGTCCTGGACCAGCCCAACCGCACTGTCGGCGAGGCGTTCAAAGCGGCGGTCAAACCGTGACGGCCGGCGCCGGCGATCCTTGAGTTTTGTCGGTTGGGAACCCCCTTTTGAGGAAAGGCGGTTCCCAAACCCTCCGTCAAACCTGTTTGTTTCTTGTAACACGGAGGGCGCTTCCACCACAAGCCATGCTGGCAACTCATTGCCGTCGTGTGCATTGGCTTGTGGTGGAAGCGCCCTCCGGCATTTAGGAAACAAAAGTTTTAGGAAGGGGCTTGGGGATCACCCTTTTTCAAAAGGGTGGCCCCAACCGAACCACTGCCAATCACAGCAGCCGTGAAACGGCGACGTAGTAGCCGGGGAATAGTTTGTCGAGTTCGGCGCGCATGGCGGCGTCATTGAGGAAGGTGGCCGCCAGTTCCGTGTAGAGCTCCATCGGGACATGGGCGCCGGCGGCGGGCTGGCCGGACTCGCGGTCGAGGATGAGAAAGGTCAGGTTGGCCGCATCGGGCTGTGAAAAATCGTAGAACAGCTCCATTCGCACCGGATCGTACTGGCCGTCTTTTTTGTTTAAGAGCTGACACTTGACGTATTCGACGATGCGGTCGTCCAGTTCGTTGCGCCACAGCATGACTTTTTCGATGAACTGGCTCCGGGTCAGGGTCAGGCGACAGGTGATGGCGGTGGGTTCTCCGGCGGCGGTGGCGCCATCCTCCGCAGCCAGGAGCGTTTCCAAGAGTTCTGTTACCTGTTTTTCCGCCCGCTCCAACGTCTCGACGCTTTCGCCGGGGGTGAAATAGATCAGGCCGCGCCGGGCGTCATCCCGATACAGCACGGGCGAGTCCAGGCGAAACGGCGTCTTGCACTTGGCGCAGGTGAACACGTTGAGCGTGCCCTTGAGCAGGGCCGCGAGACCGTCGGCGTCTTCGGGGCGCAACACCGTGGTCACCTTGGCGCCGGGTTGGGCGGCGCCGCACTTGGGGCAGGTCAACTCAAAAATCGTCGCGGCGGCCGCCGCCGGCGACAATGACTTGCGACGGGCCGGGCGCCGGGCGCCGCCCGTGACGGGACGTTTGCGTGCAGGCATGTCGAAAGCTCCCTGGTTACGGTCTTACGAGGGGGAAAATATGCCGTGAACGGCAGTGGATTACAACCGGTGTTTGGTATCAACACGAATTTCGTGTAGATCAGTGAGCCGCTTGCAAAACCCACGGTTGCCAGCCTTCAGTATGCGATATTCGAGCTTTTCCTTCCGAGCCCGGAACGTTAGTGGCGAATATCCAATATCCAACAAGGAAT
>CAITYL010000121.1 GCA_903896595.1 uncultured Lentisphaerota bacterium | reverse complement strand
CGGGCGGACAGCGATGGCGTCACACCAGTTCCGCCCTTTTTCCACACTTTCCGGTTCCGAATCTTCTGACTACTGGCTACTGAATTCTGGCTACTTCTGCATTTCCCCGCACGTCTCCGACGATGACGGGTTCGTCCGCCCGAGGACGGGCGGCTCCCAGGGATGGGAAAACCTCGTTACTTTTGAACGAGGTTCACTTCACTTGAATAACGGCGGTGGCGGTCAGGCCGCTGGCGAGGTCGCGGGCGGTTAGGCGCCAGGCGCCGGGCCGGGCATCCAGGGCGAGGGGAAGGCGGAGTTCGCCCCGGCCACCGGGGATGAGCATGGCGGGCCGGGGCAGGGGGGCCGGTTGCCCGGCGGGATCGCGCAGCTCCAGCCGCAGGGCATGCAGGTCGGGCCGGCCATGATCGGCTTCCAGCCGGAACTCCACGTTGACCGTGCCGCCGGGGGCGTAGATTTGGCGGTCCGGAGTGGCGGCCAGGGCAGTGACACGGTAATCGAGGATGGCATAGACCTTGGCGTCGCCGGTTTCCAGGCGGACAATCGAGGTGTCACCGTCACCCAGTTCGCGGTTTTGCCGTAGCTCAAAGCGGTGCCCGCCACGAAAGAAGCGCAAAGTCCCATCAACCGGGACGGACCCGGTGTAGACTACCGCCACCAGGTGGCCGCGGCCGGCGGGCAGGGCATAGCCCCAGGCCTGGAACCCCGTCCGCACCGGGGTTCCTTTGGCGTCCAGGAGTTGCGCCGCTGGTTTCAGGCCGGCGGCCGCCAGTTCCGCGGCCAGCGCGTCTTGAAACGCCTGCCGGGCGGCGCCGTCGGGCGCGGTCCAGGCGGCGGGCCCGCCCAGGCGCGGCGCCGCATCCGCGAACAGCCCGCCGTCCGCCGCGGGGTCCGGCGGCCGGCGGTTGCCGGCGTTGTTGCGGCTGCCGTTGGGGCCGAGGGCGATGACACGACCGCCCCGGCGCGCGAAAGCCTGGATTCGCGTCCGTTCCGCGGCGGACAGGCAAACCAGGGCGGGCAGCATCAGGATCCGGGCCTGGTCCAGCCGAACCGCGGCCGGGGCATCGGGCGCGAGCGGCGCCAGGACATAGGAATACCCCAATTGGTGCAGCACCTGCCGCAGGTTGGTGCCCATGGCGCGGGGGTCCAGCAGTTGGGAGGGGAAGGAATAGCCAATGGCGATGTCGTGGTCGCGGGGTTCGGCGGCCAAGATGAGGCGGTCAAGGCCGCCACGCAAGTCGGGAAACTCCTGGGCGGCCAGGTCGGCATAGAGCGGGCTGAGCTCGCCGTTGGCGGCCAGCACGGCATCCCGACGCCAGCCGGCGGTGCGCATTTCCCACAGCCAGGCGAAGCGGGCGCCGGAGAAGAGGGCCTGCCACGGCTCGGCGCGCCGGTACGGTTCCCCGGCCTGCCACTCATAGCCCATCCAGGCGCCCCGGATCATGGCGGGGTTGAAGGAGCGAAAGCAGTCCCCGATCCAGTTCTCTTCCAAACGGTAATAATCGCTGACGCGGTAGCAGCCGGCGAAGCGGCTCCAGTCGAGCGGCCAGGGCATGGTGTCGTGGACCGGCGGCATGATGCCGAATTCGCCGACCGGCAATCCGGGAGCGGCGGTGGCGGCCCACTCCGCCGGCAGGCGGGAGTACCAATGGCCGGCGGCCTCGCTGAAAAACAGGCGGAACTCCAGCCAGGGAGCCAGAATATCGGCCTCGGGCCAGCCGGCCAGTTCCCGTCGCCGCCAGGGCTGGACCTGGCTGAACTCGGAGTACGTGGTGCCGCCCCAGGCCTGATTGAGGGCGGCCAGGTCGCCGTGATAGCGCCGCTCCAGCCAGACCCGGAAAGCGCTCAGGGTGTCCGGGCTGAAGTCGAAATCGGCCGGCATGCGCCGTTCATCATCCAGGCCGATGAACCAGGCGCCGCGGGCCGCGGCCTGGCGGACGCGTTCCTGCCAGCGGTCACGGGTGGCCCGTTCCGCGGCGGCGGTGGGGACCAGGGCCGGAGTGAAGATGTCGTGGTCGTCGTCCACCTGCTGGGGCGCGCCGGGGGCGGCATAGCGGACCAAGCCGCGGCGCGGCAGGAAACTGAAGGTGTCGATGGCGCCGCTCCAGCCGCCAAAGGCATAAAGGGCATCGGTGCTGTAAGCATGGGTATACCAGGTGATGCCGGCTCGGTTGAGGGCGGGGAGCCAGGACTGGAGCTGGAGCGCCTGGCGTTCCGGGGCGCCATAAACGCCGAGCTGAAAGCCGCCGCCATTTTCCCAGGGCGGGGTTTCCGGGAGCAGGGTGAAGGTGGTTTCCGCGACCGCTGTGGCGGGCGCGGCGGGGGACGCCGTGGCCGGGCGCAGTTCGGCCCGCGCCTCATGCCAGGGGGTGAGCGGCGTCCAGCGGTCGAGGGGGGCGTTCCAATCGCCGCCGCGGGGACCGGTGGCATGCGTTTCATCCAGCACCAGGCGGCCGAACCGGTCGCGCACGGTTAAGCGCACCTGCCAAGACCCCGTAGCGGGGGCAGGGACGGGAACGCAGAGGCGAATGCGGAGTTCGCCGTCGCGGTGATGCAGAATGGGGGAGGGCAGGACGGCCAGCTCCAGGGAGGGCAGGGGGGCAACGGGGGCGGCGAAAGGGGCGGCGGCAAAGACCAGAACCTTGCCGGCGGGATCGGTCAGGCGCGCTTCGGCGGTGAGGGTGCCGGTAGGCGGCGGGGTGGCCCAGGGCACTTCCAGGCGGTTGGTTCCCGGTTGCAGGCGGCCGGCCAGGCGGCCGGTGGTTTCGGCGCGCCAGGCGCTGGAGCGTGCGGTCAGGGTGACGGTGGCGTCTTGGGTGGCGGTCCCGGCCCAGTTAAGGTTCAGCGTCACGCCGGCCGGCGTCGCGGTCATGGCCGCAACGGTGAGGGGCGCGTCCCGGTTGGCGGCCCAGCGCAGCAGGGCGTCCAGGCGGGCGTAGCCGTATTCAAAACCGCGCCAGCCGAGGTGAGCGACGGCGGCGGGCGGGGGTGGCGGAGGGACAGAAAAAGCGGAAGGGACGGAATGAACGGAAGAAACGGGGGTGAGGCGGGTCCAGTCGCCGAGCAGCGCTTCACCGCCGTCCCGGTAGCGGTCCCAATTGGCGATGATGACGGCGACCCGGCCGCGGCCGAGCTCAAAGCGGCGAATCTGGGGGCCCGGGGTGGGCAGGAGGCAGGGAAACGGATCGGGGAGTTCGCGGGCCGCCGCGAGACGGGCCTTCAGTTCGGGCTGGTCGAGCAGGGCGGGGTCGCGGGCGACCAGCACGGCGCCCAGGCCGTGTTCCGTGACCTGCTGGAACAGGGTCCGCCACAGGCCGCGATGGAAGGCGGTTTGCGGGTTCACGCCCAGGGCGATGAACACTTCCGGCGGCCGGCGGGTCAAAGCCTGCTGAACGGCGCCCAGGCCATCCAATTCCAAGCCGTCTCCGGCGGTGCGCGCCACCGCCTGCCAGTGGCCGGTGAAATCGCCCCGTTCCAGCAATTCACGGACCTGTCCGAAGGTGGGGCAGAGCGGGGTCAGCAGAAAAACCGAAACCGTTCCGGCGGCATGCGGCCGCAGGAACGGTTCGTGGGGCGTCGGGTTGGTCCATGCTTGGGGTTGCGGGTCAACGGCGCCGGCCTGCATCAGGCCGGGCATCCAGCAGAACGTCGCGACCAGCACCCGCCAAGCCGAGGATAGGAGTTCCGCTCGTGTCATCCGGCATCCCCTTTGGGACCGGACTTAGGCAACCGCTTTTTTGACGGCGGCCGGAACGGCGGCGGGACGCTTGAGCAGGTCGCGCACCACATTCCGGTTCATCTTGGCCACCGTCTGTTCCGGGACCCCCAGGGCGACCAGGCGCTTGGCCTGCACCTTCTGACGCTGGCGCTTGGCCTTGCCGGCCTTGATCGGACGCGTGTCGTTGTTGTTGCGGATGTGTTTCTTCATCGGGATATCTCCATCGGTTCACGGCTGATTGGCGACAAAATGCAAACTCATACTATACATCCGGTTGCGCGCGATGAAAACCGGCGCGGCGCGGATGGAGTAAGGGGGCACTAAAGAAAGGGTGCGGCAAGACAAACCGCCGATGGCCTTGCGAAGATCGTCAGGTGATTCCGGCTTTTACCCGCCCCAAGACGTCATCCCGTGTTGCCGGGTAGTCGCCGGCGGCGCGCCACGCTGGCCAGCCCCAATAGCAATAAGGCGGCCATTGAAGGCTCAGGCACCAACCTGGCGTAAAAGACCTCCTGATTGCCCCCACCAACGTCTTGCAGCCAAGCCATGCAGGTGCCGGTTGAGTTTACATCCAAGGACGGTGCCAAAACATTGGCCGTGCCATGCGTCACCTGATCAGTCGTGGCACCATCCCAGAACATGATTTCCCAGCTCTCATTATTGACCAGCTTGCAGTAAGCAATCTGGCCGCTGCACAACGATGGGGAATTGCTGGCGGCATCCACCTCCCTGAAGTGTTCGCCATCCCAGTAGCTGATGTAGTTGCCGCCCTGCACATAGGCGATCTTGCCGTCATAGAGGGAAGGCGCCGTGCCGTTTCCATCCACCTGGATCCGTTGGGTTCCGTCCCAATACCAGACCCCGCCGCCGAGGCCCCCGCTCTTGTAGGCGACCTTGCCTTGGTGGAGCGAGCAACTCCATGAGTCATACGTCGGATCTTCCCAGCTGTCCAACGTTTGGATCGTGGCACCATCCCAGTATTGCAAATCGAAGGTGGTGCCGGGTGAAACAAGATGCGTCCAGGCGATGGTACCGTCATCGAGGGACGGACCGCTCGTGGCTTCGGACGTGATGCGCGTGGCGGTGGCGCCGTTCCAGGAGTAGACGCCACTGGCGGCCCTCCCGGCGACCGTGCCGTTGCAGAGCGAAACATTGCCCCCCGGCTGGCCGGTGGCGCTGGTCAGGTTGGCAATGGTTGAGCCGTTCCACAAAAAGACCTCGCTTTGGCTCCCGTCGAACCGGGACCACGCGACGGACCCGTTTTGCGCGCTGACGCTGGTCTTGGTGCCGCCATCAAAGGTGAGCTGTTGGACGTCCCAAGTCAAATCAGCCCGGACAGCCGCCCCTCCCAGCACGAGCGCGGACACCGCGAATCCGGCGATAAAATGGCCGTTTGAGGATTTCATCTTAATTTTGACCCTTTCTGCGTCACCGTCAACGTCTTTCCGCCGATGGTGAGCGTGCCGGATCGCCCGCTGGCATGATCATACTCGGGGATGGAAAGGACAACCGTCCCCCGGTTGTTGACAAACTCCGTGGCGGTATAGGTGATCCAGTCCGTGTTGTTCGTTATCTCCGGTCCCCGGCAATACTTATAGCCTTTTGCCGTTACTTGTATGGAGATCCTGCCGCCCTTATAGGTAACAGTCCTGGTGCTCGGTGAGATGAAATACGTGGCTGAGCCAATCTCGAAAACCGCCCCGACGGTAGCGTCCTCGCCTGGACGCATGGTGACTTGGCATTTCCCCTGGCCTCTGCGGTCGCCGGTCCAACCGGTGAAGACGGACCCCTTGTCTGGGGTAGGTGTGAGGACAACGCTTTCAGTCTCCTTAAAATTCGCACTACAGGAAGAACAGGTGGAACCGCAGAACAGGTAGGGAGGGAAGGAGGCGACCGTGCCGGAGCCAAGGCCGGACTTGGTAACGGTGAGAGTTGAGAGCTTTGACGAAAGGGGAAAGGTAACCGTATCGGCGATAATCGGCGGGTCATAGACGGTGGCGGTCTCAGCGGTATTCGTTAAGACGAAGGCGACGAAAATCTCTTGCGCGGTCGCCGTGTTATGTTCCGGATCCACCGTGACCTTAAGATATCCCAACTGCCTGGTTTCTCCGTACTGGAACCACTTTGCAAAAGGGCCGTCGGGAAAGTTCACAAACTTGCCCCCGGCATTGCCGACCACGAAATAGGGGATTCCCTTGACCGAGTACCTCTGGTAAGTATGCGTGTGGCCGGCGAAATTCGCGCTGATGCTGTACGTCTGATACAGGGTCTCCCAGGGGCCGAGGTTGGGGTTGATTTTGGTACTGAAACAATCCCAGATCGGATGGTGATGGATGGTGAAGGTTCCGGCCATGGTATTGTCCAGTTGTTCCTTGAGCCATGGCACCTGACTCTTGGCAAGGGCCAGGGACGTCTGCGGATCGTCGCCATTGGCATGGTTCGGATCCGGAGAGTTGAGAACCACAAACCGGACACTGGAGCAGTCGAAAGCATAATTCAGCGCCCCATGTTTGGGCACGTCAAAGGTCTCATGATATTGGGCGGCGTCAGTGGGCGGGCCATCCGGATTTTCGTGGTTGTGATATTCATGGTTCCCGATCGTGTGGAAAATGGGGAATTTGGCGAGCATCCCGTCGGCATACTGGAAATAATCCGTCCATTCCGCCTCCTGATCATGTGAGGCGTAGTCTCCACCGTCGAGAATGAAAAGCACATCCGTTTCGTTGGCGGCAATGGCCTCGGCCACGTATTTGAAGCGTTGCTCCTGGGCATGGGTGTCACTGATGACAATAAAGGTGAAGGGGCCGCTGACCGGCATCGTCTTGAACGTGCGGTTACTAAAGGTGTCCGGATGGTCTGACGGTTTTACCCTATAGATATACGAGGTGTCCGGCTCAAGGTCGATCAGCGGCACGTGCTGATAGGTTCCGGTGGTCGTGCACTCCATCTTTTGTTGAAAACTTTTGTGCTCTTCGTAATAACTCGCCGTCGCGTACTCCACCGAGCCCGCCCCGTCGTCCGCTCCCCGCCAATTGATGGTCGCGGAAGTTGTCGTGAGTTGGGTTACCCAGGGAGTCCAATAATTCACCCCGGGGTCCGCAATCGCGGGAACCATACCGCAGAGGCTGAGCACGATCACTACCAGTAAATACCGGCCCGGCGTTCCTGATCTCCGCGGGACCAAGCGGGGCGGGAAGCAGAGAGGATGGCGGGTGTTCCGGGGCAGTCGTTCCGCATCGTCAAAACGTGCGCCTGGGCGGTTTTCGCGGGTGGACATGGCAAACCTCCTAAAACATTTTGGGACGCCATGAGGGGGAGTTGAGCTGGTTTAGCCCTACCACTACAATGTGCATTAAAATTTCAAAAATCCAAACCCGCGCCATCCGCGGTTAAATGTTTGTTTTTGACTGCGGATTACGCGGACCGGTTTTTCGGCACCATCCAGTCTCGCATCTCTGTGCCCTCTGTGTCCTCTGTGGTGATATGAAAGCGGTGTCGAGCCACCGCCACTCAAAAGGTTCCGGCGGCGGCCGGAACCGGTAACGTGATGCCAATGTGAGCACTCATTTTGAATCGGATTAACATTTTCAGACAACCGGCGATACGTTATGCGGGTATCATGTCCAGACCGGCACGGCCGGTGGAGCGGTTTAGGAATGCAATTGTCAGTCAAAGATGCGGCGGCCCTGCTCAACGTTTCCGACGAAACGATTTATACCTGGGTCAAACAGGACGCGATCCCCTCGCACACGATCAACGAGCAGATCCGCTTCAACCGGGCCGACCTGCTGGAATGGGCCACCGCCCGCAATCTTGAAGTCTCTCCCGACTTGTTCAAAGAGCGCGAGCCGGGCAAACGCGCCCTGCCCACGCTCGCCGCGGCGTTGAAAGCGGGCGGCGTGGCCTATGACGTCGGCGGCACCGACCAGCCCTCCGTGTTGCGGGCCGTGGTGGCGGTCATGAAGTTGCCGGACTCGGTGGACCGTGAATTCCTCTACCAAGTTTTGCTGGCCCGGGAAAGCCTGGGGTCCACGGGGGTCGGCGGCGGTATCGCCATTCCGCACGTGCGCAATCCCGTGGTCCTGCATGTCTCGACGCCGACCGTAACGCTTTGCTTCCTCGAAAACCCGATCGATTTTCACGCCATTGACGACCAGCCGGTCACGACGCTTTTCACGCTCATCAGCCCCACCGTGCGGACGCATCTGCATCTGCTGTCGCGCCTTGGCTTCATTCTGCGCATTCCAGAGGTCAAAGCCGCGCTGCAAGGGCGGGCGCCACAGGACCGGCTGCTGGACGTGATCGCGACCGCCGAATCGAAAATCCAAGATCGTCATGTTTCTTGACTTAATCCTTTTTGCCATTGCCGTGGCGGCCGTCAGCGGGCTGCCGGGACTGTTTTTGGCGCGGTCATCGGTTTGGGGGGAACGCATCGCCGCCGCGCTCATGGTGGGGGCCGCACTGGCGGGGCTGGCCGGCGCGGCGGGCGGCTGGGGCGGCGGCCAGGTGCCGACACGTTTTTTTCCGTGGCCGGCCGCCGGCAATGCCGCGGTCGGCCTCGACGCACTGAGCGCATTCTTCCTGGTGCCGGTCTTCCTCATGGGCGGTCTCGGCCCCATCTACGGACTGGGCTACTGGCCGCAACGCCGGCATCCGGGCAACGGCCGCCAGCTCCGCCTCTTTTGGGGGCTCCTGGTGGCGGGCATGGCGTTGCTGGTCATCAGCCGCCACGCGCTGGCCTTCCTGCTGGGTTGGGAATTCATGGCGCTCTCGGCGTTCTTCCTGGTCGCCACCGAAAACCACCTCGCGGAAAGCCGCCAGGCGGGCTGGATCTATCTGATCGCCACCCATGTGGGCACGCTGACGCTGTTCGGCCTCTTCGCCCTGTGGCGGTACGCGACCGGCTCGTACCTGCTGCTGCCGGCCGGCGGCACCCTCAGCCTCGGCATGATGAATCTCCTGTTTTTCTTGGCCCTGCTCGGTTTTGGCCTCAAGGCGGGCGCGATGCCGTTGCACTTCTGGCTGCCCGGGGCGCACGCCGCCGCGCCCAGCCATGTGTCCGCGATGTTGTCGGGCGTGGTGCTCAAAATGGGAATTTACGGCCTGGTGCGCTGGTTGTCGCTACTGCCCGCCCCGCCGGCTGCCTGGGGCGCGCTGCTGCTCCTGCTGGGGGCGGTCAGCGGTTTGCTCGGCGTCGTGTTCGCCATCGGCCAGCACGACCTCAAGCGCCTGCTGGCTTACCACAGCGTGGAAAACATCGGGATCATCCTGATGGGGCTCGGCGTCGCCTTGCTGGGACGCGCCGCCGGCCGGCCGGAATGGGTCGTGCTGGGGCTGGCCGGCTGCCTGTTGCACGTGTGGAACCACAGCTTTTTCAAAGCCCTGCTCTTTCTGTGTGCGGGGGCGGTGGTCCATGGCGCCCACACGCGGCAGATCGACCAGCTCGGCGGCTTGGCCAAGCGCATGCCCTGGACCGCGGCCTGCTTTCTGATCGGCGCGGTTGCCATTTGCGGGCTGCCGCCGTTGAATGGCTTTGTGAGTGAGTGGTTCGTCTATCTGGGCCTGTTCAAAAGCGCGCTCTCCGGCAACACGACGGCCATGATTGGCGTGCCCGTGCTGGCGATGATTGGCGCACTGGCGGTGGCCTGTTTCGTCAAGGTTTACGGCACCGTTTTTCTGGGCGAACCGCGCACCGCGGCCGGCGACCGCGCCCATGAAGCCCCCATCTCGATGCGGCTGCCCATGGGGGTGCTCGCCGCCAGTTGCGTGTTGATCGGTCTCGCCCCCGTGCTGGTCACCCCGGTGCTCGACGCCACCATCGCCTGCTGGCTCGCGGGCACCGGGACCGTGGTCGCGCCGGTCGGGCAGCTCGCACCGGTGGGTGTTCTTGGCGTGCTGGCGGTGTCGCTGACCGCCGCCCTGGCCGGCCTGGTGCTGCTCCTCCGCCGTTGCGGCGGCGTCCCGCGCCCCGGCCTCACCTGGGATTGCGGCTACGCCCGGCCGACCAGCCGGATGCAGTACACCGCCGCCTCGTTCGCGCAGACCATCGTCCGCCTGTTCATCCGCGTGCTGCACCCGCGCGGACAGCGGCCGCGCGTGATCGGACTCTTTCCGGGGCCGACCCAGATGCACAGCCGGGTGGACGATGCCGTGCTGGACCGGGTGCTGCTGCCCGCCGGACAGCGGCTGGAGGGCTGGTTCAACTGGTTTCACCGCTTTCAGCGCGGGCTGACGCAACACTATGTGCTGTACGTTCTGATGACGCTGCTGGTGCTGCTCTGCACCCTGTTTCCGTTCAAAGCTTTTTTCACGCAATGGTTTGCGCGTTGAATATGTTTAATACAGGTTTGATTTCAAAAACATTGTTCTCTCGCCAAGCACGCCAAGATCGCAAAGAAAATCACAATTCGTTGTATTTGAACGAACGATTGGATTTCTTGGCGCTCTTTGCGTCTTTGCGAGAGAAAACAATGTTCGCCGTTTGATGTGAAACTGGTATAAACCTCGTATGTTTGTGGCAAAGGGCTTGCGGCCCGCCAGAGCGAAAACGTGCAACCCGACGAGCGCGATGCACTCGCTTTGCCACAGGAGCCTGTTATTTACTAAAACCTGAATAACTACAGAGGTGTTTTCAACAAATAACGTGGTTTTCCCATGCACGGGAGCCGCCCGTCCTCGGGCGGACGAACCCGTCATCGTCGGAGACGCGCATCTTTGGTTTGACGGACGGTGGCCCAATAAAAAGGGTGGAACTGGTATGACGCCGTCGTTGTCCGCCCGAGGACGGGCGGCTCCCGGTCTTGACGTAACGCCGACATTGACAAAACTATGATCGATACCCTCATCCATGTGGCGGTCCTGCTGGTGTTGCCGCCGTTGCTGCTGGGCGTGATCGCCAAAACCAAGGCGTGGTTTGGCGGCCGGGTCGGCGCGCCCGTGCTGCAACCCTATTATGATCTCCTCAAGCTGATGCGGCGGGGGCTGGTGGTGAGCACCACCACCACCTGGATTTTCCGCGCGGGACCGGCCGTCACGCTGGCGACCGTGCTGATGGCCGGACTGCTGATCCCGATCGGCGGCTTTGATGCGCCCATCGCGTTCACCGGCGATCTGATCTTTTTCGCCTACCTGTTCGGACTGGCGCGCTTCTTCACCACCGCGGCGGCGCTGGACACCGGCTCGGCCTTCGAGGGCATGGGCGCGGCGCGCGAGGTGACCTTCGCCTGCCTCTCCGAGCCGGCGCTGTTCTTCGCCCTCATGGTGCTGGCGAAAATTTCAAACTCGCTGACGCTGACCACCATGCTGCATGGTCCCGCCGCCGCCTTCTCGGCGGGGGTCGCCGCGCCGCTGGTTCTGATCTCGATCGGCCTGTTCATCGTGCTGCTGGCCGAGACCTGCCGCATCCCCGTGGACGACCCCAATACCCATTTGGAGCTGACCATGATCCATGAGGCCATGGTGCTGGACCACGGCGGCCCGCTGCTCAGCGTCACCCTCTACGCCGCCGCCATCAAACTGCTCGTCCTGGGCACCGTCCTGCTGCATGTGATCGCGCCGTTCGCCTTTGGCCAAGTCTGGCTGGACTGGCCGCTGTACCTGCTCGAAATCTTGGGACTGGCGGCGGTGATCGGCGTCGTGGAGTCGGTGATGGCGCGGCTTCAGATGCGGCATGTGCCCTACCTGCTGGTTGGCGCGGTGCTGTTTTGCGGGTTCGGTTTCATTCTGCTGATCCGGTGATTTCATGAACAATTTGCTCAATTCCCTGCTCGTCATGGTGCTGATGCTCAACCTCTTTTCGTTGGGCACCAGCCGGATTGTCACGGTCATCCGGATCGTGGCGGCCCAAGGCGCGCTGCTGGGACTGCTCCCGCTGCTGTTGCACCAACCGTTCACGTTGGTCATGGCGCTGACCGTCATTCCGACCATCGCGCTCAAGGGCATCGCCATTCCCGGCATGATGATTCACGCCCTGCGGGATGTCAAAATCAAGCGGGAAGTGGAGCCGCTGATCGGCCTGCAGTCCTCGGTGATCCTGGGCGCTCTGGCCACCGTTTTCGCACTGCTCTTCGCCGACCAGTTGCCGCTGACCGCGGCGCACAGCGGGGCGCTAATCGTTCCCGCGGCCATCGCGACCGTCCTCACCGGCTTTATCCTGCTGACCACCCGGTTCAAGGCGCTGACCCAGGTCGTGGGTTATCTCGTGCTGGAAAACGGCATCTTTATTTTCGGCATGCTGCTGGTTGAAGCCATGCCGCTGGTCGTCGAGATGGGGGTGTTGCTGGATCTCTTCGTCGGCATTTTTGTCATCTGCATCATCGTCAACCAAATCAATCGGGCCTTCTCCTCGATGGACACCCGCCGCATGGTTTCGCTGAAGGACTAGTTCATGGCGTTCGCACTCATTTTCCTGCCGATCCTGATGGCCGCCCTGGCGGTGGCGGTTCCGTCGAACCATCTCCGCCCCTGGCTGTTGCCCGTGACCGGAAGCGCCCACCTCGCCCTGACCCTGGCGACCCTGGCGCGGCCGGAGTGGACGACCAGCGCGGCCTGGCTGGTGCTCGACCCGCTCGGCAAGCTCGTCCTGCTCGTGGTCAGCCTGCTCTTCTTTTTCTGTTCGTTCTACGCCGTGGGCTATCTCCGCCACCGGGAAGAGCGCCCCAACCGTGTCTTCTGCGCCTGCCTGCTGACCTTTCTCGGCCTCCTCAGCCTGGTCACCTGGGCGCACCACCTGGGGCTGATGTGGGTCGCCATCGAGGGCACCACCCTGGTGACCGCGCCGCTGATCTACTTCAACCACACCCAGCGCAGCATTGAGGCCACTTGGAAATATCTGCTGGTCGGCTCGGTCGGCATCGCGCTCGCGCTGCTGGGAACCTTCTTCCTGGCCTACGCCTCGCTGCATACCGGCATGCAGGCCACCCTCACCCTGGAAGGCATCCTCGAACACGCGCCCAAGCTTTCCAAGCCGTGGCTGCACGCGGCGTTCGTCCTGCTGCTCGTCGGCTACGGCACCAAGATGGGGCTCGCGCCGATGCACTCGTGGAAACCCGACGCCTACGGTGAAGCGCCGGGAGTGGTGGGGGCCCTGCTCGCGGGCGGCGTGACCAGCGGGGCCTTTCTCGCGCTCCTGCGCACCTATCACATCTGCCTGGCGGCCGGCGAAGGCGCCTACGTCTCGCGCCTACTGCTCGTCATGGGGCTGTTCTCCATGGCCGTGGCCGGCCTCTTCATGGTGGGCCAGCGCGATTTCAAACGGATGCTGGCCTACTCCAGCGTCGAGCACATGGGCATTCTCGCGCTGGGGCTGGGGATCGGCGGGCCGGCCCTGTTCGGCACGCTGTTCCACGTCGTGACCAACGGTCTGACCAAGGGCGTGCTGTTCCTGTCGGCGGGAAATATTCACCGCGCCTACGGCAGCAAGAACACCGAACAGGTGTGCGGGGCGATGCGCCGCCTGCCGCTCTCCGGCACGCTCTTTTTGGTTGGGTTCCTGGCCATTACCGGGTCACCGCCGTTCGGACCGTTCATCAGCGAATTCGCGATCCTCACCGGCGCGCTGACGGCCGGGCGTTTTCTCATTGGCGGGCTGTTCCTCTGCCTGCTGCTGGCGGTGTTCATCGGCATGGGGGCGACCGTGCTGAAGGTCGTGCAGGGGCGCGTGCCGGCCGCGGCGCGCCGCACCCCGTACCGCGATAGTTTCCTGACCGCCGCGCCGATCATGGGCCTCGCGCTCCTCGTGCTGCTCCTGGGGCTTTACATCCCCGCCCCGCTGAACACCCTCATTGGCGATGCGGTACGGTTCCTGGAGGGCCGGCCATGAGCGACGCCTCTTCCGAACTCGCGATGCTGTCCAACGGCCAGGCGATGAACCAGGCGGACGTTCCGATCCTGCCGTTCGCCGCCTTTGAGCAAGCCATTCTCGACGGCGTGGCGGCGCGCCAACGGGTCAGCGCGCTGTTCGCCGCCGCCGCGCCGCAGCCCGGCACGACCCGCCTCTACGTCGTGCTCGCCGACGACGAACAGAACCTGCTCTTTGCCGGCGCGACGGAGATGGCCGGGGACGAGTTCCCTTCGCTCACCCCGCGTTGTCCGCAGGTGCATCTTTTCGAACGCGAGATCGCCGAACAGTTTGGCCTCCGTCCTGTCGGCCACCCGTGGTTCAAGCCGGTCCGCTACTGTTCGTCGTGGACCGGCCGCGACGCCTGGAGCCGCCCGGCCCAGCCACCGCTTCTGCCGGGCGTGGGCGACTTCTACCGCATCGGAGGCGAGCCGATTCACGAGGTTGCCGTCGGCCCCGTTCACGCCGGCGTCATCGAGCCCGGCCACTTCCGTTTTCAGTGCCACGGCGAACAGGTATTCCATCTGGAAATCGCGCTGGGCTATCAGCATCGCGGCGTGGAAGAGGCGCTGATCGGCGGGCCGACGCCGCGAACGCTTCCTTATATGGAGACGCTGTCGGGCGACGCGACCGTCGCCCACACCACCACCTACTGCCAAGTGATTGAGGCGCTCGCGGGCTGCCAGGAAAGCGCGCGCGCCCAGACGTTGCGCGGCATCGCGCTCGAGCTGGAACGGCTGGCCAACCATGTCGGCGACCTTGGCGCGCTGGCGGGCGATGTCGGCTTTCTGCCCACCGCCAGTTATTGCGGGCGCCTGCGCGGCGATTTTCTGAACCTGACCGCGCAGCTCTGCGGCAGCCGCTTTGGCCGCGGCCTGATCCGTCCGGGCGGCGTCGGCTTTGATGTCGATGCCGCCCGCATCGCCGACTTGAGCCGCGGCCTTGACGCGGCCGCCAAAGACACCGCGGTGGCCGTGAACCTCCTCTGGAACACGCAGTCGGCCATGGCGCGCTTCGAGGACGCCGGGCCGCTGCCCCGCGCGGTCGCCGCCGAGCTGGGCATCGTCGGCCCGGCGGCCCGCGCCTCGGGGCTGGAGCGCGATGTGCGGCGTGACCAACCCTCGGGCATCTACTGCTTCTCGCACATCCCCATCTCCATCTGCGAGAGCGGCGATGTCTTCGCGCGGGCCTATCTGCGCTGGCTGGAAATTCAACATTCCATTGACTTCATCCGCGACCAGCTCCGCGCCTTGCCGGCCGGCGCGGCCCGCGTGCCGGTCAACACGCTGGCGCCCAATAGCCTGGTTGTCGCCCTCAACGAGGGGTGGCGCGGCGAAGTCTGCCACGTGGCGCTGACCGACGCGCAAGGCCGTTTCGCACGCTACAAGGTAGTGGATCCGTCGTTCCACAATTGGGCCGGTCTCGCCTACACGCTGCGCGATCAGGAAATCTCGGACTTCCCGATCTGCAACAAAAGCTTCAACCTGTCCTACTGCGGACATGACCTGTGAGGGCTATACTGCGTTAGGATGAAAAGTCAACTTTTTTACAACCGCAGAGTGACGAATATTGAGGTCCGAATAACGAAGGAAATCCACTAAAGGACAGCAATGACCTCAAGATTCTGCGGTTCAACATTCGGCAATCTGCGGTTTAATTCATTTTTCACCCTAACGCGGTATAAGCCATGATCAAGGTCATTCTCGCCCGCCTGCAACAAAAACATCGCACCATGGCCTATCCCGCCGGCGCCCCGCCGGCCTTGCCGGACCGCTTTCGCGGCGCGCCGATGATCGCAACCGCGACCTGCCCCGCGGGCTGCCATGCCTGCGCCGACGCTTGTCCGACCGGCGCGCTCGCCTTGAACGACCCCGCCCACCTCGACCTGGGCAAGTGTCTCTTCTGCCCCGAGTGCGCCAACGCCTGTCCCCAGCATGCCATCACCCATTCCGGCAACTACCAGCTCGCGGCCCGCCGCCGCCAGGATCTGATCGTGGCGCGTGACCGCCAGGCCGTGGAAGTCGCCGGCGCCGCGCTCAGCGACCGGCTCAAAAAACTCCTCGGACGGTCGTTGCAGCTCCGGCAGGTCAGCGCCGGCGGCTGCGCCGCCTGCGAGGCCGACACCAACGTGCTGAACACGGTCGGCTGGGACTTGAGCCGGTTCGGCATCCAGTTCGTCGCCTCGCCGCGCCATGCCGACGGCCTCTTGGTCACCGGACCGGTGTCGAAGAACATGGCGCTGGCGCTCCAGAAGACCTATGACGCCGTGTCGGACCCGCGCCTGGTCATCGCGGTCGGCGCCTGCGCCATCTCGGGCGGGCCGTACATCGACCATGCGCAGGTCAGCAACGGCGTGGCGGCGATCCTGCCGGTGGATCTCTACATCCCCGGCTGCCCGCCGCATCCGCTCACCATCCTCGACGGCCTGCTCCGCCTGACCGGCCGCCTCGCCGACGGCCCCCACCATCACACCTTACCCGCCCCGTGAAACCCAATGCGACGCCGTGGCGGTTCCGGCGGCGGCGCCAGCAGCGGTTGCAAGTCGGCCCAGATGACCTTGAGCGCCTGGTCATGCTCCAGTAGCGTCTTGTCCACTTCCGCCAGCCGCCGGAGAATGCCCGCGTTGGCCGCCAGTTGCTCCCGCATGCCGACAAAGGCACGCACCACAAACACGCTCATCCGCACCGCCCGTTCACTGCGCAACAAGTTCGCCGCCATCACTGCCCCGTGTTTCGGTAAACGCCCAGGGCCGCGTGCGCCGCCCCCCGTGGGAACTCATCACCGTTTGTGATGAGTGCATGGCATCGTCCTTATTCTCAACAGGTTCCAATCTTGGTATCACAAACTGTGATGTCAAGTTTTCGGGGGCATTGCCAGCAGCCGTTTCGGAACTGGCCGCAATTTTCGACTTCAAGTTTGCGGTCTCCGCGGCGGTGAGCTGGAAGGCAAAATCTTCCGGGAATCGTTCCTGGTTACGTTTGATGGCTTGATTGAATACATGCGTCGGCACGCCGTAGATGGCGGCCAGATCGGCGTCCAGGATCACCCGCTGGCCGCGGACCACGAACACCGGCAGTGCCGCCGGCGGGGCTGGCTCGGTTTTAACTGTCTTTGGCATGCTCAGATCACTTATCAGCTTTTAACAAGATTGTCGGTTTGACCGGGCAAACCTCGCGCCCAGGATGCGTTCCCGGCTCTGATTGCGGGTCGTCCAAAACCTCCGCGCCTCCGCGTGAGACGGCCTCTCTTTCACATTAACGTCCAATCGGCGTTTTTATTGTGTACTGCCTAGGATGTCTGTAACGGGGCAAGTGCGCGTCGTTTCCGGCGCGGCAGAACATGAGACAGGCCATCGTGCCTGTCCGGGGCGTCACGGGGAGCCTCCTTCCTCAAACAAATTCACTTAACGGTTAACCCGCGTGTTATTTTCTTGGCGGTTTTTCTGCGCCTTCGCGCCTCTGCGGGAGGCATGTCTTTGTCAGTTGCTCACGCTATAGTGGCAGCGGTCTGGGCCGGGCCGGGCTTTTGCCCGCCACATCTGGCTATTGGTTGCGGAGGCGACACACGTTTATGGATCACAAGAAAACGGTTTGGAAGCCCGGCACGGTGCTGGCGCCGGTGCCGGTGGTGCTGGTGTCCTGCGGCCGGCCCGGGGGAAAGCCGAACCTGATCACCGTTGCCTGGGTGGGGACGATCTGCTCGGAGCCGCCCATGGTCAGCATCAGCGTCCGCCCCGAACGCTATTCCCATGACATTATCCGCGACACCGGCGAGTTCGTCATCAATCTGCCGGGCGCGGATCTGGCCTGGGCGGTGGACTGGTGCGGGGTGGTGTCGGGCCGCGGCGTGGACAAGTTCGCCGGCGCCAAACTAACCCCGGCCCCCGCCCGCGAAGTGCATGCGCCGATTGTGGCCGAATGCTCGCTGGCCATGGAGTGCCGGGTCCGGCAGGTGCTGACCCCCGGGTCGCATACCGTGTTCCTGGCCGAAGTGGTGGCCGTGCAGGCGGAGGCGGCGCTGGAACGCCCCGGCGGGCGCTTCGCGTTCGAGGAGGCCGGTCTGCTGAGTTACGCCCACGGCCATTATTACGTGCTGGGCCGCCAGGTCGGCCACTTTGGCTATTCGGTGCGTAAGAAGGCCACGTAACCGGCGCGGCACGGACCTACACGGACTTACAAGGACCGGCACGGACAAATCGGGGGAAACCGCGCCGCCGTCCGTGTTCGTCCGTGAAAGTCCGTGTAGGTCCGTGCCACTCGGCGGCGGGCGCCTTATAGTACCACTTTGACGATTATCAGAACCTGTGGACGGGCGGCGTGGCCCGCCGGGAGCAACGCACCATGACGGTCATCAGCGGCAAAATCTTCGTGGTTGGCGACAACATTGACACGGACCAGATCATTCCCGCGCAATATCTCAACCTGGTGCCGACCATTCCGGCCGAGCTGGAGAAATTGGGCAGCCATGCACTGAGCGGACTGCCGGACCATTACGGCAAGTTCGTGGCGGCGGGACAGGTCAAGTCGCCGTACACCATCATCATTGGCGGGCGCAATTTTGGCTGCGGCTCCAGCCGCGAACACGCGCCGGTCTGCCTGGGCGCCGCCGGCGGCCGGGCGGTGGTCGCCGAATCGTTCGCGCGCATTTTCTTCCGCAACAGCATCGCCACCGGCCAGTTGTACCCGATGGAGACCCCGGCGCGCCTGTGCGACAAATTGCAGACCGGTGACGAGGCCGAGCTCGACCTGCAACGTCACACCCTCACCCTGAAACGCACCGGCGAGGTCTTCCCCCTGCGGGATCCCGGCGCGGCCAAGGACGTGATCGCCGGGGGCGGCCTTTTTGAATACGCCCGCACCCAGGGGCTGATCAAGAAGTAAGGCCAATTAAACCGCAGAGTGCCGAATGTTGAACCGCAGAATGTTGAAGTCATCCCGGACCCGCTGACATTGACTTCATGATTCAGACCTCAACCTTCGTCAATCTGCGGTTTGCTTGTATATGCGGCCCCTCAACCCCTCAACCCCTCAACCCCGAAACCGCCCACCCCCTGAACCGCCCAACCGCCCAACCTCTCAACCGCCCAACCGCCCCGCCGTTGTATCCGGAAAACGCGCTGGTCCTGGCGCCGTTGTGCGGGTACACGGACTATCCGTTCCGGCAGAGTTGCCGGCGGTATGGCTGCCGGTATGCATTCACGCCGTTGGTGGAAGCGGGGTCGCTGGCCTATGCGAATCCGACCGGAGAGGCGTTGCTGTACCGCGGCCCCGATGAGGAGTGGCTTGGCGTTCAGTTGCTGGGGAACCGGCCGGAGCTGATCGAGGCGGCGGTGCGCCGGTTGAACGACCACTCCTTTGAGCTGCTCGACTTTAACTTGGGCTGTCCGGTGCCGAAGGTCACCAAACGCGGGGCCGGGGTGGCGCTGGCCCATGAACTGGAGCTGGCGGTGGGGTGCGTTGAGATTTTGGTGCGCCACAGCCGCTTCCCAGTCACGACCAAAACGCGGGTGCTGGATGCGGTGGACCCGGCGCCGACGGTGCGGCTGGCCCAGGCACTGGAAGCGGCGGGGGTGCAAGCACTGACCTTGCATGGGCGGACCTGGCGGCAGATTTACTCGGGGCCGGTTCACAGTCACGTGGTGCGCGCCGTACGTGAAAGCGTACGCATCCCAGTGATCGCCAACGGCGGCGTGTTCGACGCGGCTGGCGCGGAGATGTTGCGCGCCGCCACCGGTTGTTCCCGGCTGATGATTGCCCGCGGCGCCATCGGCAACCCGTGGATTTTCCGCGAAACGGTTGCCGGCGCCGCGCCCGCGCCACCGGTAACGCAGGCGGAACTGACGGGAGAATTGGAAACGCACGTCCTGGCCATGGTGGCGCATCACGGCGAGGGATATGGCTTGCGTCTGGCGCGAAAGATCATTCTGGGGTATCTTAAGGGGCGTGGCTTCCGGCATAGTCTGAAAGACGCGGCCGCCCACCTGGCAGACCTGGCGGAGTTTTACCGGTTCATGGAACAATTACGCATAGAACCGGGTCTATGCCTGCAACGCCGTGGACCGCCTCCGGAAATGTGATTATCAACGGGAGTTGAGAATGCGACGCAAGATCGGCTCAGCCTATGAACTGTCACCGGCGGAGCTCACCAGCCGGTGGCTGCACGATAATATTATCCGGGTGCTCGGCGCCACGGTGGCCGTGATCCTGTTCTGCCTGGCCGTCGACTGGCTGTCCGGCAGCCTGCTCAACTTCCTGGCCAATAACGGTGATGACACCGCCAAGCGCGTCATTGCCACCAATGACCCGGTGGTGATTGGCGTCAAGCTCACGGGAAGCGCTATCCTGGCCTGGTTTCTCCTGTTCCGGCTGCGCATGAGCCAGAGCGGGGGGTGATATGACGTACCTTGGGAGCCGCCCGTCCTCGGGCGGACGAACCCGTCATCGTCGGAGACGCGCACAATTGGTGTTGACAAACGGTGGCTCAATAAAAAGGACGGAACTGGTGTGACGCCGTCGTTGTCCGCCCGAGGACGGGCGGCTCCCGGTCTTGACATAACGCCGAAACAATGCCACCGTGATCGGGACGTTGCACCCGGCTCAAGCGCAAATTGGAATAATGGAGACGACAACCCATGCCACGAATTCACTTGTCTGGAGTCGCCATCTTGGGCTTGTGCTGCCTGACTGGCTCGCTGGCGGCGGCCGATGAAATCGTCTTTCTCAACGGCGACCATCTTTCCGGCACCGTCAAGGAAATGGCTGCCGGCAAACTGGTCTTTGCCTCGGCCATGGCCGGGGACGTGACCGTCGATTTGGCCAAGGTCAAGTCCGTGGTCACCGATGCTCCGGTGACGGTGGAGCTGACGGACGGGAAACGGGTCAAGTCCCGGCTGGCCGCCGGCGCGCCGTCCGGACAGGTGGTGATCGCGGACGCGCCACCGGCCGCCACTGCGCCCGCCCCTGTATTGGTCGCCTTCACCGGGATTGGCCGGCTGAACCCGCCACCGACCGCCTGGCATGGCACCGTGTCCGCGGGCGCCACCTATTTCCGCGGCAACAGCCAAACGGATGCCGTGACCGGCGCCGCCACCGCCGTCCGCCGGTCGGAAACGGACCGCATCACCCTCAACGCCGGCTATGCCAACGCCCGCCAAAAAGACGAGAATGCCGATAGTTTCTCCACCACCCAGGATGCATGGTATGGCGAAGCCAAGTATGATTACTACCTGACCAAGAAATGGTACGCCTATGGCGACCTCCGGTATGAACACGACCGCATCGCCAAACTGGACTGGCGCTATACGCCAAATGTTGGCCTGGGCTATCAGTGGTTTGAAACCCCCGCCCTCAACTTCTCAACGGAAGGCGGTGCCGGCTGGGTCTTTGAACACTATGAAGACAGCAACCAAGACGATCTCGACCCCGACCATCCCGCCCTGCGTTTGGCCTATCATGTTGATGCGGCGATCAATCAGTATGTGTCCGTGTTTCACAATCTGGAATACCTGCCCAGCATGGACGCAGTGGGGGATTATACCCTGCGCCTGGATGCCGGGATCAAGGCGCGCCTAACCACGCTCCTGTTTGTCGAGTTCAAGTACCAGATGAACTACAACTCGAACCCGCCCTCCGACTCCGTGACGACGGAAAATATGTACATGACCAGCTTGGGCGTGGAGTTCTAAAAACCGGCATTAGGCCGGTTTTTAGAATGGCTCTCGTTCTTTGCTTTGATGCTGACGGTCGGCTGGTTTTTAAGGATCGGCGCGAGGACGATCCGGAAGCCGAGGCCGGGCACGGCCTGGCTGGCGGTGGCGAACATCCGGACGGACGACCGGCAGCGGCTGGCCTCATCATTCCAGCCACCGCCGCGGACGGTTTTGGCCGGCTCGTTGTTGCTGAGGGCCAACGGGTCCGTCGCCGGCGCGGCGGAGTAGGGGGCAAAGCTGTCCAGACACCACTCCTGGAGATTGCCGTACAAGTCGTACAGGCCCCAGGCATTGGGTTTGTATTGGCCGGACGGCTGGGCCTTGAGCACGCGAAACCCGGCCGTGTTGGAATAGGAAAAATTGGCATACTCGCGCAACCGCCGGGGATCGTCGCCGTAGCAGAAGGCGGTGTCCGCACCGGCGCGGCAGGCGTATTCCCATTCGGCTTCCGTGGGCAGGCGGTACGCGTAACCGTTCGGAAGGCGGGCGAGCTTGTCTTCCTGTTCGTTGAGCAGGGCGCAGAAGAGCATGGCGTTGTCCCAGGAAACCGCTTCCGCAGGCAGTTTGGGCTCCGCGGTCACGGGCGGCGGCGGCTTGCCCAGTACGGCGCGAAACGTGACCGCACTCACCTCATATTGGCTCATCCAGAATGGCTTGCTGAAGGTCACCGGGTGGACCGGTGCCTCATCGGTTTCAAAGTTGTCCGAGCCCATCCGAAACGTTCCGGCGGCCAACGGCACTAAGCGAAGGTCGGTGCCCGGAACCTGCCAGGCCTGGCCGGGCTGGGGAGCGCCGCTGGTGCCGGCCTGACCGGCCACGACGGGGGTGCGCGTGAAGAGAACAACCCGTTCCGCCCCCGCTCCCGCCAGCAACGGCTGCTGTTGCAGGTGAGTGCGCGCCCGCCAGGCGGCGAAAAAGTGTTCGATCCCGGCAAACAGGTTCCCGAGGGTTTCTGGATTTTGCGGCGTGGCGGCACCGCCACCGGCCAGGCTCCAATTGAGCGCCGCCACAAATACCGTCTGCCCCAGGGTGGCGTCGGGATAGGCCAGCTCATCGGCCCGCGCGGGCGCCAGGCAAAACACCCCCGGCCGGATTAGCTCATCGACGTTGGAAGCAATGCCGCGGCCGCTGGTATGGGCGTGTCCCGAATCCACGATCAGCACCACCGTGACGCCCGGCACGGCCTGCAGCGTGTCGCGCACCCAGGTCAGCGACAGGGTGCCGGCATCCAGGCCGCCCAGGGGCACCAGAAAGGCGTCACCGCCCATGCCGCTGGACACCGCATGCCCGCAAAAATAAAACAACGTCACATCCCCCGGCTTGGCGGCGCGGCCGCAAGCGGTGATGGCCTGGCGCAATCGTTCCAGCGTCGGCTGGCCAGCGGGCGTGCCGGCATCAGACAGCAAGAGGGTCAGACGGGTGTCATCCAAGCCGGCTTCCCGCCGCAGGCGGTCGGCCAGGGCGCAGGCGCTGGCGTTGGCCACCGGCACGTCGCCAAACTGCGGATAGGTGGAAATGCCCGCCAGCAGCGCCCGCAAGTCCCCGGCCGCCAGCGTCGGGCCAAGACAGAACGCAGTCAACAACAAGAGCCGTAGGTAGATGCGCATAGCTCACACCATAATCCATCATCAACAGTTATCGATAGCAATGACCGTTTTGTCGGGTAATATTGGGGCCACCCTTTTGAAAAAGGGTGCTCCCCAAACCCCTTCCTAAAACTTTTGTATCTTTTTGCGGATTCCGCAGGCCGCACCGTGCGAT
>CAITYL010000120.1 GCA_903896595.1 uncultured Lentisphaerota bacterium | reverse complement strand
GCCACAAGTCATCTTGGCAAACCGTCGCATCACCGAGTGATGGCTTGTGGCGAAAGCGCCCTTCGCGTATTAAGAAACAAACAGGTTTGACGGAGGGTTTGGGAACCGCCTTTCCTCAAAAGGGGGTTCCCAACATTCGTTCACGTTCCGCCGGGTTCGGGGGTTATACCGGGGGCCGGTTTCATGATCTCGAAATAGGTATCCATCACCGGCTTCCAGTTCGTCTTGGGATAGCGTTTAAGCACTAGGTCGGCTGTCCGTCGCGCCTCCGCCTTTCGCCCCAGGCGAAGCATGGCGCTGACACTAAAAGCCAGTGCGTTTTCCGCAATCGCGCTGTCCTGCGGCAGCATTTTCCCTGCCAACGCATAAAGTTCCAACGCCCGTTTCAACTGCGCGGGATCCGACAACTCACCCACGCGGTTTGCCAAATAGAATGCCGCCCGGCCCGCCGCCTTCTCCCGTGGATATTCCGTCACCACTTGCTCTAGCAGCATATTGGGTGTTTTGTCGCTCGGATCCTTCATCCCCTTGGCCTGAGCCATGCCCAATAGTCCAACAACGACCAGCGGAGGACAACGTTCTCTCTTCCCCTGCTCATAAACCGCCTGGTAGACTGCCAACGCCGCATCGAACTGCCGGTCCAGGTACAGGAAATCGCCGTAGCACACCTGCACCCGCCGGTCCTTCGGAATGGCCGCGATCTCCAGCGGTTCCACCACGAACTTCTTCAGTTCGCACACTTTGT
This sequence comes from uncultured Lentisphaerota bacterium, assembly GCA_903896595.1. Lineage (GTDB taxonomy): Bacteria > Verrucomicrobiota > Lentisphaeria > Oligosphaerales > CAITYL01 > CAITYL01. The sequence goes on along the minus strand of CAITYL010000120.1, from coordinate 14,199 downwards.
TCATCCGGAAAAAGGCTGATGGTCTTTGATCCACATCCTGTTGCCGCACCAGTGGATCAATGTTCAATACCCCGTTCAAGACGGTTTTCGCCTCGTCCCACTTCTCTTGGGTCATCAGGCAGAACGCCAGGCGGTAGCGCGCGCGCCGCTCCAGGTCGCGCAGGTACCAGGACGCCGTCAGCCCGTTCACCAGCTTGTCCGCCGACGGCTCCTCGTCTTGGATGATGCCCCACCGGTCGATTTTCCGGCTGTCCGCCGTCGGCGCGCTGATGGCCCGGCTCTTGTCCGGGATCGTGTACAGCGCCGCCTGGCGCTGGTTCGCCGCTGCCGTCCTGCACCACTCCATGGTGTTGCGGAACCACGGCGCCGCGCGCTTGCCGTCCCAGAACTCCCGCAGGCAGAGCGTGCCCGCCTCCAGCATCGCCTCGCCCGCGTATGGACTGTCGGGACTGCGCTTGCACAGCTCCTGGAAATAGGCCAGTTGCCGCTCCGTCGCGTCCTTGCCGCCAAAGCACTGGCCGCGATAGAACTCCGCCGCCGCGCCGTACACGCTCTTGCCCGCCAGGTTCTGCAACTCCTCATAACGCTTCGCGGCGGCTTTCAGCTTCCCCGCGCGTCGCAACTCCTGCGCCTTCTTGTACAACACATAGTCGAGCCCGTACGTCTCTACCAGCAGCCGTTCCTCCAGCGCCAGTTGCCGTTCCACCAGCCCCGGCCGCAGCGCCTGCCACTCCTGGTCCAGCGGCTTGGCCGGGCCGTCCTGCGTGTCGGAAATCTTCTCCCGCTTGAAATAGACATCCCCGGCCGCCAGCGCTGCGTCAATGGCCGCCTTGGCCTTGACCGTTTCCGTGGTGCCGGCCAGCACGTCACTCTGCCCCGCCAGCGCCACCGCCAGCGGCAGCCCCGACGTCCGTTTCACCGCGTAGTCCAGCATCTCCAGCGCCTCGCCCGGCGCGCCGGCGGCCGCCCGGATGCGCGCATGCTCCGTGAACACCAGCACCCGTGGCCATTCCAGGTTCGTCTCGGCCAGCGCGGCAGAGTCCGCCGTCCACTTCGCCGCTTCCGTGTATTTCTTCTGCCCCCGGTAGTACGCCCCCAGGGCCGCTCGTGCCGGCGCGCTCACCGACACGGAACTGTTTTTCGCCGCCCGCTTCAGCCCCGGCAAGTCCGCCTTGCCCGGCTCCGCGCCCTGAACCGTGGCCCCAAAAAACAGCATTGCAAAACCGGTACAAACCAACATCCGCAAAGAAGGGTGAGGATAGTTCATTTTTTTAGATGAAAAATTTCCAACGTCATAACGAAAAAATCAGAAATAAACAGCTAGTATTTATTTCAATTTCAATCCTTCGTAAAGGGCATACGCTCTAGGACTAAGCGTCTCTTTAGGCCCCTTTATCCGTTGTGGGTTTAGGCTATATCGCATGACCTCCTTAAAATCAGCCACGCTTTCAATAACATTGACCCCATAGTTTTCTTTAATATTATTTACGGATCGCTGTTCTGAAGCATTTGCGTCTAGTGGAATAATTCCTTTCCAGTTGCCAACAAAACCATAAAATACCATGTTAGGAGGAGCATTCTTGTCATTCACTTTTACTTTCTTCAAAAAAAGCACATAAGTAACAGTACCTTCAATGGAAGGTTCAAACCCTTCAGAAGAAAATACATTATTGTATATAATGACAAAACTATCTTTTTTAATGTGTCCATTAAGTATTTCAACGGCTTTAATATTGTAAAACGCCTTTCCTAATGTTTCATATGGCGGAGCCACGCATTCAAGATTGCCAATCAAAATAACGTCGGCTTTATTTATTACCCGGTTCAGATTTAGATATAATGCACCATCCATTTTTATGTCTTCACCGTATGACATACATACGGACACATAACAAACTGTAATAACTAGAAGAGCAACACTAACTGGTTTTTTCCACATATTATTCATTGGGTATTTCCTTATATTTAATAATCACTGACAATTATAGATGGACTCCCAATCACCATCATCTAGCTCCAAAAAATGAGGCGTTACCTCTGTTGCGTTCATTGCGTCATAAGCTTCTGCCTCCTTTGCACAGCGATTATTATTAAAGATCGCAGTGTCAATAGTTTGCTGATACACTACGGCGGCATTAATTTTGCCTCGGAGATCCTGGGCGTTTTCAGTTGACCTCAGTTTGCTTAACGTAGAATTATATAAGGTAGTAGCATTGAACAAATCTTTCAATGGCGATTCTTCTGTCCATTGTTTTACATGCTTGTTTTCATGTACCATTAATTTACTATAAAATTGACTGCTTACCGGCACGTAAACTACTGGACGTGGAGCGGAACGACTGAAGGGGCCTATGCTTTCAGTTTTCCATTCTCCATTAATTTGTTCCAGTGGAATATCTTGCCAATCACTGAATTCGGGTGGATAAGTTGTGCCACCATACGATACTTGCACGAAGAGAGACCTCGGCGTTGCGTATCTATATGTAGAACTGCCAATTGTCACTTCACAGTTTATCCAATAGTTGCATATTTCACCATCAACCTTTAGACGACGACTTGGAGTTTTAGCGAACCATCTTGTCTCTTTAACAATCGTCTTGTTTGCGGTGGGGGCGCTGTAATTCAGATTCGGCTCGTTCCCTGCCGTTGCTGGCCAAGCGCCATTCGCAGAGCCAGTCAACCACCGATATGTTGGAGCCAGGTCAGACGGTGTGACAGTACATATGAACTCATCTGAATCTAAACTCTCGATTGCATCCATTGTCGCAGGCGAAATATCTACTTTTACAACGAGCACCTTAATTTTATCCTTGAACACTGATGGGGCACTGCCACCGGTTTGGGCGGACGGGGTGAACGAGAGAGTGAGGGTATCCGAGCCGGCGGCGCTGGCACTGGCAGTGACACCCCTGAGATAGACGGAGGACGGCACGGCGCTGGCGGAGGCGAAGGTGGCGGTGGTCTGGGTGCCACTGATGAGGGCGGTGGAAAACGTCGCGTCACGATAGACGGCAAAATTATTGGACGACGCTTCCAATTTGACCGCGCCGGTCAGACTTGTGTTGGGATTGACAACAAGGTTGACCGGAACGCCACCGCCGGTGGCGGTCAGCGACACGACGGGAACAAACACCGCCGTGCCATTTTCGTCTTTTTCTGCGACAGTGGACGACGCAATGTTCACATCCACCACCATGCAAGTGGCGGTGGCGGACGGCAGGTAACTTCCCTCAAATGGAGCTGCTTTTTCGGCGCGAGCGGTGACCTGGATCTCTCGTCCAGAAGATGCAAGAGTATTGGTAATGGTAGTTGTCCATGCCTGAGATGAACTAAAGGAGATGCCATACGCAGGATTGGCACTCCAAAATGGTTCTTTTGCCCGTGTGTCTGGCCCTAGAGCGGTCAGAGTGGCTGAGGTTGGCCCCTCACGGGTCAATTCGGAGTTATTCGCGCTATCACTAATACGAACATATACCGGATTAGTGGTGATCTTGATCGTATGATCCCAAGCGTATTGAGCCCATTTTTCAAGGACCACGTTACCGGCAGCAGTGCCAGTGGGCGATAAATTACCGTGGAACTTAGCCTCAAATATCTCTGTAACCCCCGCCGCCACCGTGAAACTGCCCGTAAATGACTGTTTAGTAACGGCCTTCACTGTAACAGCGGAAAAACCTATTGGGCAAAGCTGATCCCCATTGAATTCCCAATGATCCTCCGGTGTTCCTGAAAAAGTATAAATCGTCGGGGCAGGAGTGGGCTTCGTGGGTTTATCCATGTCCTCCGTTTCATGTTTAGGGCGAGCGGTAAACGAGATGTCATAGCCACGTATTTCGGGGCAGACTACAGCGAACATCCCCAACAACACCAGAAGCGAAAGGCTGCTGCTGGCGCGGTTTTGGACCGGGGCAGGTGAACGGGCGGGCAAAAAGAACATCGTCAGGGGGCTCCTCTCCCTAAAACTATAGGCCGGCGGCCATCGGCACAACAACCGGCAACTGCCGGATACCTTACCACGCCATTCCCCAAGCGGCAAATATTGAGCGCAAAATTATTTACAATAGACTTATCACAACTAATCTTACCGCAACATAAAACATAGCGGATAGGCGGTGGCTTATGCATGGGAAAACATGCGCAATATTTGACCACAAAGAACAAAACAGGAGTTCGTGGTTATACTGCGTTAGGTTTACTTTTTATCCTTATCCCGTTAAATCCCATGTGGAGTGCGGCGTCTCGACGCCCGTCGCATGGCCGGTCGAGACCGGCCATCCAAAGCGGAAATTAGGGACAGGTAAATTAGGATTATTTACGAGCAATGTATCCATCGGAGAGCCGGGCAGCAAGATTTTGGGGGTCGCGGGAGGAGTACGGGAAGGTTCAATCTACCAACGGTTGCTTCAAACCTGGCAATAAGAATGCCGGCAATACCGTCCCGAACGTCAAACGGCCCGCGAAACCATCCTGCCCGCGAACGGTGGCAAAAGGGGACCGGTGCCAAGGGTTGATGCCCAGGGCGACAAAGTCGGTCAACCGGCAACCGGCCGGAGGCGGCGCCAGGCGCAGATGGGCGGCGATGTCGTTGCCGTCCCCTGCGTGAACCGGATGGCGGGCGGGTATTGGTGGCAGGCAAGCCGTTCCGGGGGAAGAACGGCGCCAAGGTTGCTGCGGATGAAAAGCTTGGTGCCGATGATCAGGCCGTCGGACCAGTGGCGGACACGCCGGTGAAGGGTGAGCAACGGAGTGGGCGTTGCCGCCGCCGCGGTCATGGCGGCTGCGATCTGCTCCGTCGTGCCGTGCGCCTCGCCGACGCTCACGCGGGCCAACTCCATGCGGAGCTCGCGCTGGCAGTCGTCAAGGCTCCAGGCGGCCGTGTGTTCGCCGAGGTTGTAGCGAAGATGCCGGAGCAGTGCGGCGGCATGAGGATGGATGCCGGTGCCGGTCCATTCCCCCCAGGAACCAAACCGGTAGTCCGCCGGGTCCTGAACCAGCTTGGCGCGGACGCAGTTGAGTTCGACGTACTTGATGCACTCCCATACGGCGGTGGCACCTTCGAGGACGACGCTTTTGAAGCGGTTCCCCCAAAGCATGCCCCGGCGGCGGGCCGGCCGGGTGCGGTTGTACCAGCAGGCGAACTGCTGCTGCAAGTCGTGCATGAACCAGCTGATGTCCCGCAGCCGGGCCGCCAGTTGTTCTCCTTGTGATGAAGCAGGGTCAATGAAGCGCTTGCCGTGGTGGTATGCAGAAAACCGGCGGGCCGCCTCTTCCGGCGAAGGCGGATTGGCGGGGGCAAAGACGACCAGGTGGAAATGGTTGCTCATGACCTGCCAAGCCAGGAGGTCGAGTGTGTAGAGGCCGGCAAGTCTCTTCAACAGCCGGATGAACATCTCCTTTTCAACGTCGCCGAACGGGAATTCCCCCGGCACTCCCGCGATTCGGTTCAGAAGATGGTAGTAGGTTCCGTGCGGGTCCGCGCCCGTTGGTTTGAGCCTTGCTATTCGCATGTTGGCACCTCCTCGAAAAACCGCCACAACGCCCCATGGTCTCTCCTACCTTCGCATCGTTGCGCCTTCATTGATAAATAACGCGCCAATAGAGCGATTATTGTGTTGCTCTCCCACGCCCTATCTACCTGTCCCTTCGCGCGTGTCCCTTCGCGCGTCAATAACCGTTTTTAGGAATAACGGCAGCAGGAATGCCGCGCCAAGGCATTGGCCAATGTCCCTTCGCGTCCGGAGGTAGCGGTTCAAGCCGGGAAAAATGGGGGAAAATGGACTGGTTTTATCCGTGCCCATCCGCGTCATCTGCGGTAAAAACGCATTTGAGGTTCGTCGTCGCACTCGTTGTCATCCTTCGTACTCGATTCGGGGACGAGGACGAGCGCACGAGCACGACGACGATTTTCAAGCCGCCGTCACGGGTTCCACGGCCGGGCGTAATAGGGGAAGCGTGCCCGGTTTTCCGGCGGGCAGTCGGCGGGGATCAGCCGCCAGCGGTCATAGAACCACAAGTATTGCTCCGGGTGGCGGAGGATGACGGCTTCCTGCAGGCGGACCAGTTCCGCGGTGAGCGTTTCGTCGGAGGCGAAGGCGGCGGGCTGGCGCACGATGGCTTCGACATCCAATTGGAAGCGGCCGTCCGGCAGGCGCAGGGCGACGCCAAGAATGATCGGGCAGTTGAGCTTGCGCGCCAACGCCGCGGGGGCGCGGGTGACGGCGACCGGCAGGCCGAAAAAGGGGACAAACACCCCGCCCATGTCAGGCTGGGTGTTTTGGTCCACCAGCAGACCCACGGCGTGGCCGCCCTTGATGGCGGCGACCAGCCCGCGCACGGCGCCGCGGGCGGGAATAATCTGCATGCCCCAGGCCTGCCGGGCATGATTGACCGCGCGGTCGGTCACCGCATTGCGGACGCGGGCCGCCACCGCATGCATGGGCAGGCCGCTCAGGGCGATGGTCTGGCCGGCGAATTCCCAACTGCCCACGTGGGGGCTCATGAAAATGCAGCCCTGGCGCGGTTGGTCCCCGGCGAACTCCGCCAGCATGGCCTGGGTGGTGGAGGCCGACAGGTCGATGGCAGGCCGCAGCCGTTTCGGGTGGTGCGCAAACCACAGCAGTTCCAGGGGCGTGAGGAACGAGTTTCCCAAACTGGTTCGGCCAAGGCGGCGCCGTTCGGCGGGAGAACGCTCAGGGAAAACCAAGGCCAGGTTGGCCAGGACCATGCGGCGCACGGGCGGCCAGCACCAGGCCAGCACGCCGGCCCACCGGGCGGCCGCGTGGATGCCGCCCAAGGGCAGTCGGACCAGCACGGCCCGGGCCGTCAGGAAGAGGCCGGCCAGCACCGGTTCCTGAATCCAGCGCCGTCGCAGATGTTTCCATTTCATTCGTAAACGGTGGCGGCGCCGGGTAGGGGCGCGGCCAGGGTGGGACCGGCCGCCACCACGTCGTCGCGGTCCAGGAAGCGGCGCGGGGAGAGTTCCAGGGTGCCGTCCAGGGCGCCGTTGGGCTGGCGCGGCACCGTGACGCCGGCGGCTTCGAGCCAGCGAATGGCGCGTTCCTGCTGCAGGCGCTGGCTGCTTTCGACCGAGTCAACGCCGGTGGGGTTCTTGACCGGGGCGAACTGTTCGGCGCGGTCGGCTTCCAAAATGAGCGGATGGTTGGCCAGGGGCAGGGCGTCAAAGATGAACATTTCGAGCTTGACCGCGTTGGGATGGTGGGACTTGGCCGGCGCGCCCTGCTCGTCCACGCACGGCACCTTCTTGACCGCCCGGTGCAGTGGCAGGCTCAGGCGCCCGCCCTCGGTCAGGCGTTCAATGAAGTCGCGGCGCAGGACGTGGATGGCCGGGGAGCCGATGCGGAACCGCAGCCGTCCGTCCGGACCCTTGGCGGCGGCCAGGGCCTCCGGCATGTCGCTGTATTCGATGATGGTGAGCTTGCCGTTGACCTGGCAGTAGTTGCCCAGTTTTTCCGTGGGGCCGGTCTTGACCAGGCCGCGGCTGCTCAGGTCGGAATTGGTCAGGTCATGCAGGCCGATGAACAGCGGATCGACCATCTGCACCAGGGGGTTGTCCACCTGCCAATAGCTGAGGTGCTGGATGTTGCGTTTGCGCATGCGGTCAAGGGCGCCGGACTGGCGCAGGGCGAGCAGGCTGCCGCCATGGCCGTTGGGCGACAGGGCCAGGCTGTCGGGCGCCTGCAATAAGATTTTGCCGTCCAAGCCGATGGCGGGCATGGTGCCCTGGGTGAAGAAGAAGACGTCGTCTGGCTTGAGTCCGAAAAAGGCGTGCTCCTTGAAGAAGGTGCGGGTGGCGGCGTCATTGCCCGGGCTGGTCATGATGAACCAGGGAATGGCGGCGCCGTATTTGGCCTGGGCCCGCACCAGGCTTTCCGCGAACAATTGGAAGAGCGTTTTTTGACGCAACGGCGAGATCGGAAACGTGCCCTTGGGGCCGTCGTAGCCGAGCCGGGTACCCTGGCCACCGGCGACCATGAATCCGGCCACATGGCCTTCATGCAACAGGGTTTCGCCGCGGCGGCGGGCGCCGTCATAGATGGCGGCTTCGGCGGGACTGCGCGGCGCCAGCGGATAATGGGGCGCCGGTTCCAGATTGGGCGGCAATGCGGTATCGGGCTCCTTCTGGACGTAGTCACGGATCCAGCTGTCCATGCTGGCCCAGTCCACCGCCAGCAACTGGGTGGCCAGGCGCTGACGAGCCGCCTCGTCGAGCTGGTCCCAAAAATGAAGCAGATGCTCCTGCCCATGGGGTTGCAGCAGGGCGAGCAGGGAGTCTTTGGTGGCGGGTTCGGGCGTCATGGCGTTACGGGCGCTCCGGGGTTGGGCAGACGGATGAACAAAGGGAAAGCATAGCCCCAGCCGCGCAACCGTCAAGCATGCCCCGGTGCGGGGTGCACGATTGGGAACCCCCTTTTGCGGATTCCGCAGGCCGCCTCTGTCGCTCCAATCGTGGTCTGTTGCAGGGTGGCCCCAACAGATCGTATGGTCATGGACTTGGCGGCTTTGGTGCATCGTTGCCGCCGTTCAGCACCCCCTCGATTTTTTCCGCCTTGCGCAAAAACGGCTGAGACCAGGCACAGCCGGGGCGGACCAGCGTTCCGTCCGCTTCCAGCTGTCCGAAATAGTCGCCGGCGGCCTGGCACGCGGCGGCGTCCGCCGCCAGCAGCGCCGGAGCTTGGGCGAAATAGGCCTCGGCCTGGCGCCCGGTTTGTTCATAGAGTGCATGCAAACCAAAATGCAGGCCGATTTCGCGGCCGAACAGGGCCATGGCGCGGAGGTAAACAAGTTGCCTCCGGATGTGTTCCCGCCGCGACGGAGTCTGTTCTGGGCCGTTCCACCAGAACGCATACCCGACGGGCTCGTCACCCGCCAACCGTTCCGCCTCCGTCATGCAGGCAATCGCCTTTTCGTAGTGCGGCCCGGCGGCCGCCCAGGCGTCGCTCACGCCCCGCAGCAGCGTGGCAAAGTCGGGCGGGTTATAATTGAACGTGCCATGGAATTTTTCCGGCTGCCGGGAATCCAGAAGCGCGGGCCGTTCCTGCTCAAACTTGGCCGGGACCGGCGCATCCCCGAAGCCGGGATACCACGCCGGCCATTGCTGCGGCGACCAATGGCAGTGGTCGGACAGGCCGGCGTGGGCGGTTTCCAGTTCGCACCAGGCGGCAAATACGGCCTCGCCCGCCGCGGCGCCAAACTGCCGCCGGGCGATTTTCCGGCAGGTCGCCGATACGTCCGCCGCCGGGTTGAAGAAAAATTCGCGGCAGGCCACCGAGTTGGACGAAATGTCTTCATTAAACCCGCCCCAGTGGTCAAAGACACCGTCCACCGCCAACTCCTGCCAGCGCCTGAGTTTGGCCCCGATGCCGAGCGGAAAGTCTTGGATGTCCCGAAGCTGGTGAACGGTATCATCACCCCAGTGGAAATTGTCGTACCCAATAAACAGCTGCCCGGTCTCCCGGCAAATCTCACGGGTGGCCCGCAACAGATGATGATCCTGCCGTTCGGCCTGCCAGCCGTCATATTCCGCCGGCATGTACAAGCCGCTGGCGGCGGGAAGCTGTTTCTGCCGGGCCAGGAATTCCTCGACCCCGGCACGTTCCCACCCCCAGCCGGTCGTCAGCACCCGAAGGCCGGGGCGGACTCGCTGCCCTTCTTCAATCAGAAAACGGATCAACCGGTCGCGCTGCGCGAACTTGCTCACGCCGCCGCAGCGCGGGCAGGCTGCGGGATCGCAAAACTCCCCGTCCGCGTCCAGTCCGAACAGGAACAGCACCGAGATTTCCGGAAACTCGCCCAGGAACCGTTGCACCAGATCCCGGTAAAAGTCCTGAACCTGTGGATGGCTGAAACACAGCACCTTGCCCTGGTAGGTGCCGCTGTCGCTCAATACCTCGGGCGGGAAGCGGTCCAGGAATTTATCACGGGCTTCCTGGGGCAGCCAGGGGCCGCCCTGGCAGGGCAGTTCGGTCATCCAAAAAGTGGCATCCAGGCCGTAATCCCCGCATTCCTTCAGGAGGGCGTGCAACTGCCGGTTGTTCCGGGCCACGGTTTCGCGGTCGACCGCCAGCGGAAACAGCGGACTGGTCACATAGCCCTGGAAATGCCGCAGGTCCCCCGTCCAGTCATGCTCCAGCAGGCAATGGCTCGCCCCCAGGCGGCTGATGTAGCGGAGGTCGGCGCGCTGGCCGGGCCAGCGGTCAAACCGCTGGTGGAAAATCCGGAACGGCATCTGGAATGCTTTCCGCAGCTGGAGATCCGCCGGGATTTCCCCGTGTTCGACCAGGAGGTCGTGAAACTCATACACCGCCTGCAACATCCCCCGCGGACTATTGCCCAGTAGGCAGCATGTGTCCCGCCACCAGAACAGTTCAAAACCATCGTGGTCGGGGGAGGCGTGGAGCAGCTCGGTTTTGCCGTCGCGAATCCAGTCGGGATGGATTTCGACCTCGGCCGGCGTGCCCAGCAGGATGGACGGCTGCCCGGGCGTGAGCGTCCGGGCGAGCGGGAGCCCTTCGAGGCCGGCGGCCAGCAGGGCGATCCGGAGTTCCGCGAGCGCCGTTTCATGCACCCGGCTCGTGCCGGGCATGACCAGGGTGAGATTGGCTGGGAGTTTCATTGGATGTATAAAATAGCAGAAAAAATCACCGTCACCTCAACGGCGGAATAGACATTATGACATATTTTATGTCTATCGTGACAGAGGGAAGATTGGGGGGGGCGACAATCATGTATGTTGGGGCCACCCTTTTGAAAAAGGGTGATCCCCAAACCCCTTCCCAAAACTTTTGTATCTTTTTGCGGATTGCGCAGGCAGCTTTAGCACGACATGCCATGATTGGGACCACTGGGGCTGCCTGCGCAATCCGCAAAAGGCAGCAACAAGGTTTGACGGAGGGTTTGGGAACCGCCTTTCCTCAAAAGGGGGTTCCCAACATCATCCGACAAAACGGTCATGCACCCCATATGGGGGGCCGTCTTGCCGGTTCTGGCGGCGGGGTGATACATTAGGATTATGAGTCATGAACCACATGTGGCTGAATGGTGGCAGGCTGATGGTGAGGTCGCGGTGTGCGCGTTGTGTCCCCACCGGTGCCGGATGGCGCCCGGCCGGACTGGCCGTTGCGGAGTCCGCAAAAACGTGGGGGGGCGGCTGCTGGCGTTGACCTATGGCCGGCCGGCGGCGGTGCAGGTGGACCCGATCGAAAAGAAGCCGTTGTACCATTTCCTGCCCGGAACCTGGACCTACTCACTGGGTACGGTCGGCTGCAACCTGAGTTGCCTGTTCTGCCAGAACTATGAGTTGTCCACGGGGACACTGGAGGTGGCGGCCGCCGCCAGCGGTCCGGAAATCCGGCCGGACCAGATCGTCGCGGCGGCCCGGCGGGAGACGTGCGCCTCCGTGGCCCTGACCTATAACGAACCGACGGTGTGGGCGGAATACGGCCGCGACATTGCCGTGGCGGCGCACGGGGCCGGCCTGAAGGTGGTGAGCGTCACCAACGGCTTCATCCAGCCGGTGGCCGCCGCCGCCCTCTATGAGCACGTGGATGCCGCCAATGTGGATCTCAAGGCGTTTGACGACGGCTTTTACCAGCGGTTGTGCGGGGGCCGGCTGCAACCGGTGCTGGACACGCTCACGCAGTTGAAGCGTCTCGGGGTGTGGCTGGAAGTGACCAACCTGGTGATCCCCGGCGAGAACGACTCGCCGGCCGGCCTGAGCGAGTTGTGCCGTTGGGTGGTCAGTGAATTAGGACCGGACACCCCGCTGCACTTCAGCGCCTTCTTCCCCACCCACCGGCTGACCCATCGTCCCGTGACGCCGCAGGCCACTCTCACGCTGGCCGCGCGGCTCGCCGCCGAGGCCGGGCTGCGACACGTGCATTTGGGAAATTTACACTTGGTGTGAGACTGCCCCGCCGGTCATTCACCGCAGCGGGAGCGGCGGCATAAAATAACCGGTGGCGTTTACTGCGGCTGGCGCGGCCGGTTGTCCGACAGGTCGGACCCGTCTGACAGGTCCGACAGGTCGGACTTCATCCGGCCACCCGTCCCCTTAGCACGTCCCCTTAGCAATGTGTGGCGTTCTGAAGTTAATGACTTCGGAACTCAGTTGCCCTTGATCACGCGGACGGTTTCCCGGGCGATCATCAGTTCCTCGTTGGTGGGCATGACGATGGCTTGGACGGCGCTGTCGACGGTGCTGACGATGGCGGCCTTGCCCATGACTTGGTTCTTTTCCGGATCCAGGTGGCAGCCGATCGCGTTGAGCCGGGGAATGATGCGGCCGCGGATGTAGGCGCTGTTCTCGCCGATGCCGCCGGTAAAGACCACGGCGTCGGCGCCGCCCAGCAGGGTGTGATAGGCGCCGATGTAGAAGACCAGGCGGTGGATGAACATTTCCAGCGCCTGCTTGGCCCGGGTATGCCCGCTTTCCACGGCACTGATGATGTCGCGCATGTCACTGGTGCCCAGGCCGGCCACGCCGAGCAGGCCGCTCTTCTTGTTGAGCATGGCGTCCACCTCGTCGGCGGTCATGCCCTGTTTGATCAGATGCAAGACGACGGCGGGATCAATGTCGCCGCAGCGGGTGCCCATGACCAGCCCCATGAGTGGGGTCATGCCCATGCTGGTGTCAAGGACGTTGCCGCTGTTGACGGCGGCCACGCTGCACCCATTGCCCAGGTGGCAGGTGATCAGACGCAGGGAGTAGACCGGTTTGCCCAAAAAGTCAGCGGTGGCGTAAGTGACGTATTTGTGGGAGGTGCCGTGGAAACCATACTTCCGGATGCCGAGCTTGGTGTAGTACTCGTAGGGGATGGCAAACAGGTACGACTCCGCCGGCATGCTGGAGTGGAAGGCGGTGTCAAACACGGCGACATTGGTGACGCCGGGAAAGACGCGCTCGCAGGCTTCGATGGCCCCCAGGTTGGGCGGGTTATGCAGGGGGGCGAGGGCAAAACATTCCCGGATGTTTTCCGCGATGGCTTCTGTCACCCGCACTGAGTCATGGCACTTTTCACCGCCGTGGACCACGCGGTGGCCGATGGCCTGGACATCCGCGAGGGAACGCAGCACGCCACAGTTTGGGTCCACCAATTTTTCGCAGACCAGGCGCAGGGCATCGTCATGGTTGCCGACGGCGACCAGTTCATTGATCTTGAGCCCGTCATGCCGCTCGTACTTGAGTTGCGGCTTTTCCATGCCGATGCGCTCGATCATGCCCTTGGCCAACATCTGTTCACCACTCATGCGGTACATGGTGAACTTGAGGGACGAACTGCCGGCATTGATGACGAGGACTTTCACGGGCAACTCCTAACTGGAAGGCAACGCGGAAGGGTGAATGGTGAAACAGTGACGCGGCCCAGGAAACGCGGGACGAGCGCGGGCGTGGGTTAAAAACCGGGTGTTAATATATTCACAACCTGGGCGCCGCACAACTGGTGACGACAAAAAAGCGGCCGCGACGGTTTGGGCAAACCGGCGCGGCCGTGCGAATGACAGACAGAGAGCGGGGGGGGTTACTCGGGCTTGGGCGTTTCCGCGGCGGCCTTGGCCTTGGCCGGATGATCCCTCTTGGCCGACTTGTTACGCTCGCACCGGACGCCTTCCTGGACCATCTTCTTCATGTAGGTGTCGGGCTCGGCTTCGAATTTGGGCACGCACGCTTGGCAGCAGAAGTAGACACGCCAGCGCTTGTAATCGGTATACACCTCTTTGTTGATCGGGTCGCCGTTGACCGGACAGAGCGTCTGGGGCTTCCACTGTTTCTTCACCTTGACCTGGTCGGTGCCCGTGGGTTTCACCTGTTCAACGGCCGCGGCGGCGCCAGCGGCGGGGGCGGCGGCGTCAGCGGCCCGGGCCTGGGCGGCCACCAGGGCGAGAATGGCCATCGTGCTACCCATCCAAGTGATGCGTTTCATGCGGATATGATCCTTTTTTGGCTTGCCATGCGTTTTACCACCGGCATGATGCCGGCAGGGTTATGAAAGCATCAGACCCGGCGTATTGGCAACGGTTCCCGATGGCAGGGGCTGAAACCCCATACGAGCTAACTTGGGAGGTGCTTTCAAAAGTAACGACGTTTTCCCATAACCGGGAGCCGCCCGTCCTCGGGCGGACGAATCCGTCATCGTCGGAGACGCGCATCATTGGTTTGGCGGACGGTGGCCCAATAAAAGG
>CAITYL010000119.1 GCA_903896595.1 uncultured Lentisphaerota bacterium | reverse complement strand
GTCAAGCACGGAACTCCACAGCCCGATCAGGCGGGTGCGCCCGGTGGAGAGCGCGCTCAGCATGTGGTTGGGGCGCCAGCCCAGCTCGTCGGCGGTGTCCAGGACGCGCTGCCGGGTGGCGTCCGGAATGGCGATGTCCCGACGGTGGTTCAGCACGAAGGACACCGTGGTCTGGGAGACCCCGGCGGCTTTGGCAATGGTGCGGGTGGTGACGGAACGGTGCATATGATAATCAGCTTTACTAAACTTGATTACTTGAACTATACCTGGTTTTTTACGGTTGTCAAGGTCCGATAAAATTGTCACGCCGTCAAAGGACCTCAATTCCCTTGATGGCGCAGAACTCTTCCAGCACCACCCGTTGGTCACCGTAGGCGATGATGTAGTGCTGGCTCATGACCTTTTGGATGAACTCCCCCGGATCGCCGTCAATGGCGAACTCGAGGCTGGGCAGCTGCGGTGCGGGCGGCGCCCAGCCGGCCTCTTCCCACTTCTGCGGCGTCCGCGCAGTCGCGGTCATCAGATGCATGACGTAACGGCCGTTGGTGCGGCCGAGGCGCACCAGCGTCACCCTGCCAGTCTTGAGCTTCGACACGTTCAATAACCCTTCGCCAAAAGAGCCGAAGGCGTTCGGCATGACCGTCACCCCGCCCTCGACAATCTCCGCGGGCACGTAATCGGGAACGCCCATCAACGCGCCGTCCGCCAGGAACTCGTAAAACTCCAGATAAGCGGCGACCTGCCCGGTGAGGCGGCGCACGATCAACTGGGTGACCGCCCCGAGGCTGTCGTTCTCCGGGACCGAGGAAATGGCCAGTTCATCATGGAACAGGGTCAGCGCGCCGGCCGGGGCAAAACCCAATAATTTCTTGATGCCGTCGACATCGTTGAAGGAGAAGCCCTGGTACCCGCGCTCAGCCACCTTGCGCTTGATTGCCAGAAACAGGCGGACGGAGTTTTCGACGGTGCCGGGCTTCGGCTCGCGGACGAACCGCCAGCGGGCGCGCACCTGTTTGGCGAGTGCCGTTACGTCACCGGCGTCAATACCGTCCATCAACTGTTTCAGTTCCAGCAGTTCGAAATGTTCGATCTCGGGGCCGATCTCGGCCTTCAGCGACACGCCGTCGTACAAGGTGCCGTACAGCCGCATGTCGCGGTAGCCGGCCATGCCGATCCGGTCGGTCTTGAGAACGGCCGCGGCGTGCGCGGCCCGGGCGTAGGCGGCGATCTCGGCCAGCGGCGGCGGCTGGCCGCGGCGGGTGACGACGTACTTGAAGGTGTACCCCATGTCCGCCAGCGGCTTGCGCAGGGCGGTGGTCCCGGCCTGGTCGGCGGTGGTGACGAAACGGTCGCCGTCCTGCCAGCCGCTGAGTCCCCACAACACCATCGGCTTGTGCTTGAACGGCTCGATGACGGCAAGCACCGCCCAGGTGGGGATCCAACCCGCGACGCAGATGACCAGCAGGTCGAACTCCGCCCGGGCCAGCTCCGCCACGGCGCGCGCGGCCTGCGCCCCGGCCGGATCGTCGCTGACGGGCGCCGTCACGGTCAACTCCAGCCCCTGCGCCTCCAGCTCCCTGGCGGCCGCCGCACAACGCCCGTCAATGAACTCCCGCGGCGTGTTGACCTCGCCAAACCCCACAAACCCCGCCTTGATTTTTGCCGTTTTTCGCATATGCATGTTTCCTTGAGATTGCGTTCCTGCCAAGTGCGGCTCCATGTTGGGGCCACCCTTTTGAAAAAGGGTGCTCCCCAAACCCCTTCCTAAAACTTTTGCATCCTAAAACCGGAGGGGCGCTTCAGCCACAAGCATCCCCTCTCTGACCTTATGTTTTGCCAGAATGGCTTGTGACTGAAGCGCCCCTCCGCGCTAGGGTACAACAAGGTTTGACGGAGGGTTTGGGAACCGCCTTTCCTCAAAAGGGGGTTCCCAACTGATCGAACGCTCATACGCTCCCATCGGTCAATGATTGGGTCATTTGTTGCCAGGTACGGAGGCCGGCCAGGGCGTCCTGGCCATAGAGATTGTCCCGGCCTGCCAGCATGGCATAAGCTCCGGCCTCCCGCACCCCCGTCCCGTTCAGCAGGGCGGACAGGAATCCCGCCACCGCGCAATCCCCGGCGCCGCAGGCGTTTTGGAAGCGTCCGGGCGCCACCGGCAGCGGCTTCAGCCAGACCCCGTCCGGGCAGCCGCCGGCCGTGGCCAGGCGGAGCGCCGGAGCGGCGGCCGCCAGGGCGTCCAGATCGCCCGTGCGCAGGTAGGCGCCGCGGTGGCCGGCCTTGATCAGGACGATCTTGACGCCCCGCGCCAGCACCCATGCCGCCAGTTCCGCGACCAGGTCGGGAGGAATGACTGGAATCAGGTCGCCCCCTTCCGCCGCCGCCAGGAGGCGCGCGTACTGTTCCGGCGCGACCATGAACAGCAACTCTTCCAGACTGGGCACAAAGATGTCCACCAACGGCAGCGCGGCGTCCAGGATCGCCCGCCAGTCAGCCTTGCCCGACGGACTGTCGGGATCCGGCAACGTCATGTCCAGCGAGACCGCCACGCCGCGCTCGCGCACCCGGCCCAGCAGCGTCAGCAGGCCGGCGCCGCCATTCGTCCATAACGCCTCCATCAGGGGAGGATAACCGAAATGAAAGAGCCGGCTGCGCCCCACCGCGTCATAGTCCAGATCGTCGTCGCTGAACATGCGGTTGCACCCGGGATACTCCAGAAACAGGCGGTCCGCCCCCGGTGGCGCCAGCACCAGACCGTAGGCGGTGCCTGCCCGGTCCGTGCGGCGGATGCCGGCGGCGGCACCCGCCTGCGCCAGGCGGGCCAGGACTAGGTCCCCCAGCGCGTCACGGCCCACGCATCCCATCAGTTCAACCCGCTGTCCGAACCGCTTTATCGCCAGGCCGGTATTGGCCACCGCGCCGCCCAGGGAAAAGTGCAGCCCCTCCGTTTCGATGAGTTTGCCAGGGCGGAACAGTTCGGTAAACGGGACGGGCGCCCGCGCGGCGCTGAAACCGGGCGTTAGGTCAACGCCCAGATAGCCCGCCACCACGGCATCACTGGCCGTGTCATCTCGAGACTCAAGGTTCATGTGCTCGTTTAACCTTAATACAACTCAACACTTTCACCATGAAGAACATGAAGATCATGAAGAAAAAACGTAATCAGAATGTCTAACTTGCGTAAGGATTGGGTTGCCTTGCTGCCGGCTTACATGTGCTTCATGATCTTCATGGTGAAAAATGCGTATGGTAGATGGGCTGCAAACTCTGAGCTGCAAAGGTGAACAAACTAGGCTAACTCCCGAACAGTTTGCCAATCGCCGCCACCGTCTCGTCCACCAGCAGCCGGCCGCCGTCGGCACCCACCGTGCCGTTGATGATCATGCCGCCGTATCCACCCAATGCCTCGCCCCGGGCCGACGGCAGATACCCATGGCAACCGTTGGCCAGTTGGATGACCAGGGTCTGGGCCGCCGCGCTGCGCGCCTTGATCCGCTGCCCGAACTCAAGATACAGCTCGAACGGGTTGGTGGCGAAGGCCAGGTCGCCCAGCCGGACCACCTGCACCTCCACCGCCTGTTCCGGCTCCGCCATTTGCGTTTGGTGGCGTTTCATGATCGCTTCCTGATTCCGGATCAGCACAAAATGGTGCAACTTGTCGTCATAGGGTCCCGGCCGCCCCGGAATCTGCTCGTTGCGCCGGACCTCGGCGCAAAAGTCCCGGTAAGCCGCGGCGGAATCCCGCACCGTCTCCAATCGCGCCATTTCGCGGCGGGCCGCGAGGTATTCGGCGTAGGACGCCCGGCGTTTGGGCAGGCGCAGCGCCAGGGTCTGGTGCTGCAGCGGTCCAGGCGTCATGGAAACGTGCCCGGCCGTCTTGGCATAGCCGCGCCGCACGGCATCCGAGAGCCGTTCGGCCAGCACGTCCACGCCAGCCGCGTGCCAGAAATCGGGTTCGCCCTTGTAGTTCCGCGCCAGATCGCGCGGCGACTGACAGCCCGCCGCGGAAATCTGGCAGAGCGTGACAAACCCCGCGCCGAACGCTTTTTTGAGCTTCTCCCGCGTCGCCCCCATGTAATCGGACGACACCTCGTACGTGGCCTCCATCACCTGCGACGGACAGGCCACATTGACAATAACCCCGGTCGGCCGCCGCCCGGCATCGAAGAAAAACACCAGATCCACCCCGGAATCCTCGCCGCCCTCCATCCCCATGAAATCGTCACGGTCCGTGCGGCCGTACATCTCCGCCGAACCATCGGCATAGACCGCCCGCCGACAATGCCCGAGGCGCGCAAAATCCAGGACATGCGCGACGCCGGCCGGCTGCCGGGCGGCCCAGGCGTCCCGCACCGCCGCCAGCACCCGCGTTTCCACCAAGTCCTGGAACTCCATGACGCCGATTGCCCGCGAATCCGCCGGATACCAGTCCACGACCGGCGCCAGTCCCGGCGCATTGTGGGTGTGAATGGCACTGACAATGATGTTGGCCGCCGGAATTTCAGGAATGGCCTGATGAATTGCCCCTTGCAAACGCTGAACGAACTCCGCCGGCACCCCGGCAACATCCAGAGTGATGAACAGCGAATGCCGCCGCCCCTGGCTCAGTAGCAACGTCACCGCATGCAACGACGAGTGCATGCCCGTCGACAGCCGTTGATAATACTGCCCCGCCAATTCCACCTGACGCCCGTGGGGCGTGATGTCCGCCTCGCCCCAGCCGGCACTGAAATCATCGTCGGTTTTCATCTTGCATCCAAGGTTTTTAAGCGTATGGGCTGCGGGGTGTATCGGCTTCAGCAAAAGCGTGGGCGGTGGCGGTGAGGAGGGGGATGGCGGCCTCCAATTCCGCTAGTTCGAGAAACTCGGTCGGGCCATGGGCCTGGCGGATGTCGCCGGGACCGAAGATCACCGTGTCAATGCCGAACCCGGCGAAAGCCCCGGCGTCCGAGCAGTAGTTGACTGTGGTTGCCGCCGTATCCCGGCCGGCGGCGGCCAGCGCGGCGGCCATGGCGCGCCAAAGCGGGCTGTTGGGGATGGCGCCGAAGCCATTGCCCCCGTGCAGGGACAGTACCTCCACGGTCTGCCCGATTTCCGCCTTGATCCGCGCGATCAGATCGCGGACAAAAGCGGCGGTGTCGGTGCCGGGGAACAGGCGGATATCTGTCTGGATGCGGCACTGGTCGGGGATAATGTTGACCTTGTTCCCGCCTGCGACCACGGTGACGGCGAGGGTTTGTGGTGTGAAGTCGGCGCGCCGTTTTTGTCCCAATTCGGTTTCCGCCAAGTGTCGGAGCCACTGGATGACCTCAGCCATACGGTAAATCGCGTTGTCGCCAGCCTCCGGGGTTGAGCCGTGGGCGGCACGGCCGTGGACGGCCAGCTCCATCCAAAGATAGCCTTTGTGCCCGGTCACCAGCCGGTTGCCCGTGGGTTCGCCAATGATGACCGCGTCCGGTGGCGTGTCCCCGAGGCCGAGCAGGGGCGCGCCTTCAACGCCACTTTCTTCCGCGCAGGTGCCGATGAACATCAGGTTGAGCGGTAGCGGATCTTGGCAGAGGCGGGCGAGGGCGAGCAGCATGGCGGTGTGGGAACCCTTGGTGTCGCAGGCGCCGCGGCCGTACAGGCGGCCGTCGCGGAGTTCGCCGGCAAAGGGCGGCACGGTCATGCCCTCGGTCCCCACGGTGTCGAAATGGGCGGAGAAGGCGAGGGTGGGGCGGCCGGGATACGGACAGCGCTGGGCCAGCAACTGGGGGCGGTGTGGCGCCGGGTACTGTCGTTCGCAGACAAAGCCGAGTTCCCCGAGCCATTCCTCGATCAGCGCGCAGAGGGTTTCCTCGGTAATGGTGTCCGGCGCCACCGGCCGTGCCAGCGCGCCCGGCGACCGGCTGTCGGTGGCCACCAGCCGTCGCAGCAGGTCAACGGGGGAAACCATATTCAAAAACGCGGTTGGTGATGATCTGCGCATAATAGATGGACTCGCACATGAGCCACGTAAAGCCAAGTTGGTTTTATCTTATTTATAATAAGGATGTTACGATTTATGGTGCCTGGGGTTTTCGCCGGCTTAAAGACCGCCGGCCTTGCCCGGTCCTCGTTTCTTGCGTGGATATCCCTCCTTTCGTCGATGAATAAATGATGGGGAATCAAACGAGGCGCGGATCTCCAGTTGGGCGGTCAGAACCTCGCGTCGGGGCGGCAACTTCGGATTGGCCATGCGCTCCTTGAGCAGCCGCCAGCCGGCAGCGCACAATTCCGGGATCGGCTGGATTACCGTGGTCAGCGGGGTT
>CAITYL010000118.1 GCA_903896595.1 uncultured Lentisphaerota bacterium | reverse complement strand
GTCAAGCACGGAACTCCACAGCCCGATCAGGCGGGTGCGCCCGGTGGAGAGCGCGCTCAGCATGTGGTTGGGGCGCCAGCCCAGCTCGTCGGCGGTGTCCAGGACGCGCTGCCGGGTGGCGTCCGGAATGGCGATGTCCCGGCGGTGGTTCAGCACGAAGGACACCGTGGTCTGGGAGACCCCGGCGGCTTTGGCAATGGTGCGGGTGGTGACGGAACGGTGCATAGGATAATCAGCTTTACTAAACTTGATTACCTGCACTATATACCGGGTTTTTGGGTTCGTCAAGCGCGCCGGTGGATGGGGTGCATGACAGTTTTGTTAGATGATGTTGGGGCCACCCTTTTGGAAAAGGGTGCTCCCTTTGCGGATTCCGCAGGCCGCCCCAGTGCAACCATCCACGATTGGGGCGACAGAGGCGGCCTGCGGAATCCGCAAAAGGCACAAACAGATTTGACGGAGGGTTTGGGAACCACCTTTCCTCAAAAGGGGGTTCCCAACCGGCGACACGGCTAAAGCGCCGGCCTGTTTTTGTTCGCGCTTGTGGAACGTGGTCCCCGGCGCGTCCGTGTCAGTCCATGCCGGTCCGTGCGCGTCCGTGGGGGGCGCTCTGGTCCGCGCCGGCCAGCAGCGCCTGCCGCATCAGCCACGCCTGGCGGAAGGTCCAGGCCACGATCATGACAATGAGGACTTTCTGCATGATCGGCAGTGCCGGCCGATGATCGATCCGGTTCAAGGCCACCAGCAACCGGAGAACGCTGGCGACCACCACCGCCAGGCCAAAGGCCGCCATGGTCCAGCGCACGACGCGCGGGTTGTCGAAACCCGGCGCGGTCTTGAACATGCACAGCAGGGTGGCGGCCGTGCCGAACATGACCGGGGGCACGGTTAGCAGCGGGTGAAGCCGGGGAAAGAGGTTTTCCGGGGCCAGGCCAAGGCTGGCCAGGCCGGCCGCCATCCCAAAGCCGCACCACATCACGGTCTTGCGTATCCGGTCATCCGGAATGAACCGCCCCCGGCCCGGCCAGAAAACGGCGTACAGCATGCCGGTGCCAACCAGGGCGGCATTGAACACCAGGCTGGCCGCCAGATTGGAGCGGTTGTCGTAGTTGCGGGTCCGCCCCAACATGCTCAAGTAGTCGCAGAAGATGG
Source organism: uncultured Lentisphaerota bacterium (assembly GCA_903896595.1). Taxonomy (GTDB): domain Bacteria; phylum Verrucomicrobiota; class Lentisphaeria; order Oligosphaerales; family CAITYL01; genus CAITYL01. Next base: position 8,986 of record CAITYL010000118.1, on the reverse strand, counting down.
AGAATTTCCGGGTCGCCGGCTCGCCACCGAACCAGCCGCCATAGAGCGCTATGGCCAGGAGGATGCCGCCGATGACCAGGACGCCGCCCCACACCGTGACGCGGACGGCGGTCAGGGTTTGCCGATGGGGTGTCGTTGGTTCTGCGACCATAAAACCAGGATCCTTAATAACGCGTTTGGAAGCGGAGGGGGCATTCTTGCTTCGACCGAATGAATATAGCCATGATTTTGTTTACAGGGCGCTGGGAGTGGAGGGCGCCGGGCCGGCGAAGCGGCGGCGATAGTCGCTGGCGCTGATGCCGAACTGGATTTTGAAACGGCGGGCGAAATGGCGCGGGTCGGGCCAGCCTACGGTGTCCCCGATTTCACGGATTTCTTTGGCGGTTTGCACCAGGAGGGTGGCCGCCCGTTCCCCGCGCACCCGGTTCAGGAACGCCATGGGCGTCAGGCCGGTGTCGGTGTGGAACCGGCGGACGAAATAGCAGGGATGGCGGGACACCTGGCGCGCCAGTTCGGTCAAGGTCCAGGAATGGCACGGCTGCTGTTCCAATAATTCCACCGCGTGCAGGACGGCCGGGTGGGGGTTGCGGGGTGACTCCGGCTGTGGCTGGCCGTGGCTGCCCTCGTCGGGGGGGCGGTCGCCGGGCAGGGCGTCCGCGATGCGGCCCAGCACGGTCAGCAAGGCGCCCATGCCCACGGCGGGATGGACCACGGCCGGATGCGCGCCGCGGGTGGCGGCGGGGGCGGTCAGACGGTTGAGGGTCTGCATGGCGTCCACAATGCCCGCCATGGCTGTGGAGGCGACCGCCGTCACCAGCACCCCGAAGCGACCGCGGCCGGCGGGTCCCTCCCACAGCAGTTGGCACAGCCGTGGGTCATGCCGCGTCCAGGCCAGCTCGTTGCGCAAGAGTTCGGGTGCCAGGCCAAGGTCAAAAACCGTGAAGTTGTCCCGGCATTGTTCATAGGCGTGCCAGGCACCCGGGCGCAGCGCCACCAGGGAGGCGGTGTGGAGGGGTTCCCGGCCGGCGGTGGAAACGTGTTCGGCATGGCCCGCCAGTACCAGGGCCAGTTCGAAAAAGGCGTGGTCGTGCCGGTAAGAGGTGGCCTGGTGCCCACATTCGCGGCAGAACAACGGCAGCGGGACCATGGCGAGCCAAGGGTCGCGCGTCAGGTGGGTCGGGGCCGGGTTGGACAAGGGCATGGGCATGGGCATGGCCGTAGGTTCCGCCCGCCAGTTTACTTTGGAAATATAAAAAGTCAATAAATGCGAACTAATTCGGCAACTCCGGAGAATTGCCGGCCGGCCGTGCGGGTGATACGGTGGTTCGTTAACCGACAGCGAACCCAGAACACCGCATACCCCAGAGGCAGTCAATCCCGATGAATTCCTCTTTTCCCGCCTGGTTGACGGCCTTCCGTCAGCCGCCCGCCGAGTTCCGCCCGGTGCCGTTTTGGAGCTGGAATGAAAAAATGGAACCCATCGAGGTGCGCCGGCAGGTGGACGAGATCGCCCGCGGCGGCTGGGGCGGCGCCTTTCTGCACAGCCGGGTCGGCCTGCTGACGCGTTATCTGGGCGAAGAATGGTTCATGGCCTGCGCCGCCGCCATGGACCAGTGCCGGGAACGCGGCCTCAAGGTGTGGCTGTATGACGAGGACAAGTGGCCCAGCGGGTTCTCGGGCGGCAGTGTGCCGCTGGCGGACCCCGGTTTCCGTTGCCGCGTGCTGATTGCCCGCCCGGAAGGCGCGCCGCCGCCGGTCTCCAGCCGTCCCCTCGGCACACCGGTGGACGGCTTGCAGATTTATGAATTTGAAGCGCCCTTGGGGCACGGCTGGTTCAACGGCGCCTGCTACGCCGACCTGATGGACCGGCAGGCCATGCGCAAGTTTCTGGAGGACGCCTACATCAGCTATCATGAGCGGTTCGGGCGCGATTATGGCACCCTGATCACCGCCGAGTTCACCGACGAGCCGGCCGCCACCTTTCGCGGCCGCGCCCCCCATGGCGGCGTGCCGTTCTCGCGGGAGCTGCCGGAACGGTTCCGGACCATGCACGGTTATGATCCCGCCCCGCACTGGCTGAAGCTGTTCCGCGACGAGCCCGGCGCCGCCCGCTTTCGCCTGCATTATTACCGCACCGCCAACGCCATGTTCGAGGAGAATTTTTCGCGGCAGCTCGGCGACTGGTGCCGGGAGCATCAGATCGCGCTGACCGGCCACTACATGTGCGAACACACGATGTACGACCAGCAGGAGTGGGGCGTCAAGATCATGCCCAATTACCGGCACCAGGGCATTCCCGGCATCGACCATCTCTGCCGCCAGGTCCAGGAACGCACGACCGCCAAGCAGTGCCACAGCGCCGCCAACCAGGCCGGCCGCGCCCGCGTGCTCAGCGAGATGTACGGCTGCTGCGGCGGCGGTCTCTCCTTTGCCGACCGTTGGTGGATCGGCTGCCAGCAGCTTGCCCTGGGCATCAACCTGATCAATCCGCACCTGGCCCTGTTCAGCATGTCCGGCTGCCGGAAACGCGACTATCCGCAGAACATCTTTTACCAGCAGTCCTGGTGGCCGCTCAATCATCAACTGGATGATCGTCTCAGCCGTCTGTGCGTGGCCCTCAGCCAGGGGGCCTACCATGCCGAAGTCCTGGTGGTGCATCCGCAGGAATCCGCCCAGGCCCTGTGGTGCGCCGACATTCCCGCGGCGGCGGACTCCGCACGCCTGGCGGAATGGGCCGGCCAAAGCGCCACCAAAGCGACCAACGACGCAGTGTGGGCGCTGGACCGGGTGTTCAAGGCGCTGACCGATGTCCTGCTCGGCGCCCAGCGCACCTTCGACTACGGCGACGAGACGCTGCTGGCCCAGGAGGGGGCGGTGGAACGTGACGCGGCGGGCCGCGCCGTGCTGCGGATCGGCCGCATGGCCTACCCGGCCGTCGTCCTGCCCGCCATGGCCACGCTGGCGCCGTCAACCCTGCGTCTGTTCCGGGAGTTTCAGGCGGCCGGCGGCCCGCTCTTCCGCTGTGGCGCCGTGCCGCGCTGGCTGGACGGCGAAGCCGATGCCGGCCTCGACGCCTGGCTGGCCACGGTCCCCGAGGTTGATCTTGCCGCGCTGCCGGACCACTTGGCGGCCGCCGTGCCGCCCGCGGTGCAGGTTCTGGACGTTCCGGCGGCCGCGCTCCCGCTGCTCTTTGCCCATGTGCGCGATTTGGAAGACGGCTCGCGTCTGGTCTTCCTCACCAATCTCAATCGGACACACGATTTCACTGCCCGCATCCGCCTGTCCGGCCCATGGCGGGCGGCGCGCCTGCTCGACGCCGCCACCGGTGCGGACTCCGCACTGGCGGCGGAAACGGGCGCGGACAGCTTGGACGTGACGTTGCCTTTCGCCCCCACCCAGGCGCATCTGTTGCGGCTGGAGCGTGAGCCGATGCCCGCCCGGACCAAACCGCACTCCGCCCTGCCGGCACCCGCCCCGCACACGGCGGTGCTGGACCCGGCCGCCTGGCAGGTGGAGCGGCTGGATGACAATGCCATGACCCTGGACCTGGCCTACTGGCGCCGGGGCGACGAGGCGTGGTCGGCGGCGCCGCTGCCGGTGATCGCCCTGCAACTGGCGCTCAACCGGGAACGTTATCGCGGCCCGTTGTCGTTGCGCTATCCGGTGCGGATGAAGGGATTGTTGTCCAAACGCCGGGTCCGCCTGGTGGTCGAATACCCGGAACGCTGCCGGGTGCTGGTCAACGGCCGGGCCGTCACCGGTTTTGGCAAACTGCCGTTCTGGCGCGACTGCCGCTGGCTGCCCGCGGACATCACCGGCTGGCTGCACGATGGTGAAAACACGGTTGAACTGGTTTATCCCGAGTTCCAGTTCGGCGACCTGGCCAATATCCAGGATCCGTTCGCCCGCTACGGCACGGAAATCGAATCGATTTACCTGGTGGGCGACTTCCATGTCGCCGGTTGCGTTCTGCCCGCCCCGGCACCCGCGCCGCAGTGGGCGGAATGGGGGCTGCCGCCGGTCGGCGTGTGCGCCCTGGCCGGCGATTCTCTGGCGCTGACGGACCCCGCGCCGCTGGTGGCCGGTGACGTGACGACGCAGGGGTTGCCGTTCTATCCCGGCCGGCTGCGTCTCTCCCAACCCTTGCCGCGCCTGGGCCGCCGGCGGCCCGGCGCGCCGGGGTGGTGCGACGTGGGGCGGGTGGACGGCGCCGTGGCGGAGGTGGCGGTTGACGGCCGCCGGCTCGGCTGCCTGGTCAGCGAACCGTGGCGGGTGGATCTGGCGCCGGCCCTGGCCAGGGGTGGTCGCCGGCTGGAGATCACGCTCCACGCCACGCTCCGCAACCTGCTCGGGCCCCATCACGAGCCCGCGGGCGAATCCCCGGCCGTCGGTCCCGGCAATTTCGAGCCGGTCCTGCCCGCCGATCAGCAACCGTTGGCGGCGTTGGCACAATGGGCCGCCGGACGGCTTCAGCCCGGCAATTGGGACCCGCGTTATTGCCTGCTTCAATTCGGCGACCTCGGCGGCGCCCGCCTGCGCTGGTAGGCCGGCGTCAGCCTGCAGGCATGGCTAAAAGTTGGTTGGGAACCCCCTTTTGAGGAAAGGCGGTTCCCAAACCCTCCGTCAAACCTTTTTGTACCTTTTGCGGATTCCGCACAAGATGGGTATCTCAAGGTGAGACAGGCAATCGTGCCTGTCCTGGTCTTCCGTGGGGTTGCGGCGTGACATACGCCTCTCTGGTCCGCCCGAGGCCAAACGGCTCCCCGCATTCATGCCGACGACGGAAACCCGACGGAACTGGCCTGCACCCCCATTCCCGAACCGATGTGACGCGCAAACCTGGGCGCGGTATAGTATCGCCGCCGCCACCCGCCCGCCCACGTCCCGCCCGCTATCCTTGTTCGATGACACAAACCACCATCCCCAAAAAACTCTCTCCCAATCCCGCGATCTCAGTGTCTGATGAACGGCCTTATATAGGCGATCTCAAATGGCTATAAATGACGAGATGAAGTATTGCGGAGGTGTGACCCCGCGTTTTACAGATTCGTTCACGAGGACTGTAATTCGCGCGGCGGCGGAGTCACCCATAAGGGGCCCTGTCAAGTAAAAAATGCCCACGGCTACCGATTTTTAAAAAATCGTCAAGGTTTTTTAAATATCTCCCAAAAGCCATCCCCCCATTTTTTTCTATGCTTCCTCTGAGTGTTTTCACGTTTATGCAGCTGCTCGACCCACTCAATTCGCCCACTCCTGATCCAATAATGTGATTGACATGGGAAACTGTAGTTGCCTATGGAAGGAGTTAGCGAGATTGTTTTCCCGTTAAAAATGAGCGACCAGTCATCAGGGGTAATGGGGGTAACCACCTCATGGCCGCAACCACATGCACATAAGTGAATGGCTGTCGCGAATTCCATCGAAACATATAGAATACCCGCCTCCATTTGATCCGGAATATTCTCAACAAACTTATGTTTAATCTTGTGAAGCCGTTTCATGCGGATTCCGTATTGGTCAAATGATTCCCATCAATTGTGTAAAGGCTATGGTGTTCTTTATCCAGGTCGCAATAGAACCCCAATAGCTTTTTCCATTTGATGACCGCCAGGCACGCATTCAGTGCATTTAGATCTGCAACCTGAATATTTGTGTCGTAGGGATTATCTCCCTGGCCAGAGCAGGGAATTAGATTCTTTTCATGGACATGTTCACGTTTTGTCGGCGTGCTGGTCGTGGTGCGCAATATCCCTGAAAGTTTGTCATCTACAAGGTTGATGCCCATTCCCACATCAATGAATGGAATCCCCTGTGACTCAAGGAAGTCGATTATTACCTTCTTCGCTTCAGATCCATCCATGCATAGAAAAACGGAGTGCATCCCTACAAGAAGCTCAAGGTTGGAAGCATCTATATGGCATTTATGGGGGATAATGCCGCGCCTAAAACGACCGTAGACATCGGCCAGATAGGCAACTTTCGCTGGACGCCCATTCAAGTCATCAATGGTGGCAGCCCCCGGAGCCCTAAAAGCATTGTGTGACAGGAACACATCGCTGTCAAACAAATGAATCTCCGCCACAGGGGTCTTTGCGATCAAATCCAGGACGTAAGAACCCGTTCCCCCTAAACCAATAATTCCCACCTTTGGCACCTTCAGTTTCTCTGAGACGGCTCCGATGCCCGCACGGCTGGAAGCTGTGTCCAGATAGTGAAAAACAGACTCCGCGTCTGATGTTTTAACTGGTAGGTACTGTTGTGCCGTAACTGACGGATCAATCTGCCTTGCCGGGGCCGAAATGATCGCACAGTATGTGGACATCTTGTGGTAATAGTCAGAGTATCCATCGGCAGGTTTTGAAGAAAAGGAATGATTGGCAGTCAATCCCTCCCCTAGCGATTTCTGTTCGCTGTTATGGGCAATCTTACTAAGTGTAGTCCCATCCGCTTCACAAGGGTGTTCACCAGAGAACATCGCCACATGAGTTTTCGGCTTAGCCGTGCGTTCTCCAGCCATGTCAAGCTGAGAAATCAACACACCGTATTTAATTTCCCGTGCCGAATTTACATAGGGAACGTTTTTCACCACCAAGTGGCTTGCCACGATCCCTATGCAAAAACCTTCGTCCCGGAGCTGCTTCAAGTCTGGATTAAGATTTATCAGTTGATGTGACATTGAAGATCATCCCTTCTTTGACTTTGATCGTTTCGTTTTGAACGAGAGTGCCTTCTGGTTTATTGCCGTGCCCCCGACGGAAGGTGACCGTGATTACGACATTCGGGCCAGAGGGAACCGGATCAAATGCCAGTGCCACAACTTGCGCGAAGGTTAGTTCCTTTTCGGTAACCACCTTTTCCCGCGTGTTGACAATGATTGTGGATTCTTTGGCTGAGCCTTGCTTTTTCATGTCATTGGATGCCTGGTCCGTCATTACATCACCTCGATGTGCATTTTCCGGATTAGTTTAGATGACCATAAAGGTTCCGGGACCCTTGGTGGCCATTTCGAAGAATTGCCGGGCAATCCGTGAAATTTCTTGCATTGCATTTCTTCAGATGCAATACACCATAACCCACATTTAATGACTTGCAAATGCCAAAATGCAAGATATTTTACTTGCATAAACCGACGTGAATCGGGTAAGGCAAAAGGAGCACACCATGAGTTATGCACCCCTGAACTACGATGCATTCGTTGGGGGAAGGATAGCGGAGGCACGCAAAGCGGCTGGCATGACCCAGGCCGGATTGGCTGAAAAACTGGGGTTTGCCGACCGGCAAATTCTGTCCAATCTGGAAAAAGGACTGCGTCAGGCAACCCCGGATGAATTACTTATCATTACGCGGATACTGGGAAAATCGCTGGAATATTTTACCGACCCATATTTGTTGACCAATGAGTCTGTGTGTTTCTCCTGGCGGGTTAAAAAGGAAAAAATAGGAGGTGAAGTTCCCTATCAGGAAGCGGGGAAAAAGCTTATTGCTGCCTATATGCACTTTTCGGATATTCTGGGCAAGTCTCCGAACCTGATTCTCCCGCAATTGGTGGTCAAAAAAGATGCGACTTATGACATGGTCATGGAGTTGGCTGAACAGTTATCCAAACTGTGGGAAATGGGGGATAAGCCGACAGAACGGCTTGAAAAAGTCGTATGGGAAAAGCTTGGCATCGAATTGTTGTATGTCAATGCGCCGGATGAAGTCTCTGGTGCATCTTTCCGCAACGAGCGTTTCTGTGCTATGTTGATCAACAAAAATCAATCCGAAGGCCGTCGAAATTTCAGTATCGCCCATGAGCTGTTCCATATTCTCACCTGGACGACACTTCACCCGGACTATGTTTCGCCCGAAGAACAGGAGGACGTGACCGCAAAATCCGAAAAAATGGCAAACGTATTCGCATCTTCTTTGCTGATGCCTACGGAGACCGTTGTCGCGCTTTGGAAAGAACGGCCCAAGTCGGTTGACCTTGGAAATTGGCTGGAAGAACAAGCCAAAGGGATGCATGTGTCGCCAGATGCCTTGTTTTGGCGACTGGTTTCCTTGCGACGCCTAAAACGCGATGATTTTCCGGAGGGGTTGAATCTTCCATATAGTGGGTCAGTTCAGCCTTTTTCCCAAAAGTTTATCGAGATGACAAGCCAAGTTCTCGACCAAGGGGTGGTGAGTGTGCGGAAGGTGCTCAAGCTACTGGATCTGAATTTTGAAGAGTTGAATCAGCTTCTCGAAGCAAACGGATTGCCGTCACCTTACGCAATTTGAGGAAGGAGGAGTGTGAGGCAGAGAGATCGCATATTTGCCGACACCAATGCCATTCTCGCAGCCAATCATTACGGTTGCTGGAATGCATTATGCGGCTACTTCTCAATGGAAAGTGTCGAGGAATGCATGGTGGAATGTGGAACCGGGGATCCGTTCCGGGCTGGACGGATCAATGTGGATGTGAACCTTCTCCGCAGGCAGATGATCATTCATTCTGTAGACGACCGGATGTTCCTTTCCTTATTGCAGAGAAGCAAAGGACAATCCAGCGGCATTGATGATGGTGAAAGACACCTGCTTGCTTATGCGATCACGCAGCCGGATGTCTATTTCCTCTGCTCTCCCGACAAGGCCTGTATGCAAGTAGGTTTCACCTTGAACATTCTGGATCGGTTTGTTTCTTTGGAAGTTTTGGCCAAAAAAGCGGGAATAAACAGCACACGCTTTGTTGATCCATTCAATGAAAAATGGCATCAAGCATTTCGCAGTAAACTCCAGCTTGATATGTTATAAGGCACTCAGGGTCAAACCGAAAGCGCCGATTAAAATAGCCATGAGGGCATTGGGGTCAAACCTTATACAAGATTCTGCTGAAAAACCCCATCCTGTAATTAAAGCCCGCCGGGCGTACGTCGGCGGGCTTTTTTCTTGCAGGTTACGGTCGCGGCCGGCATTGGAGGACTGAGCCGGCGAAGGTGTAGTTCGCCGCGATCAAGAAGTTCCC
>CAITYL010000117.1 GCA_903896595.1 uncultured Lentisphaerota bacterium | reverse complement strand
GCCTTTGTGGACCAGTACATGGACTCGTTCGCGGCGGAGCCGGAGATGGTGGTGCTGGACATGGATCCGACGTCGGTGATCACCTATGGCGACCAGCAGTTGCGATTGTTCAACGCCTTTGAGGATGAGTACTGCCTGATGCCGTTCCATGTCTACGACGGACTCAACGGCAAGTTCATCACCGCCGTCATCCGGCCCGGCAAGACACCGACAGCCGGGGAGATTCTCGCCGTGCTCAAGCGCCTCGTGCGCCGCCTGCGCGGCCGTTGGCGCCAAACCCGCATCATCTTGCGGGCGGACAGCCATCACACCAAGCCGGGGGTTATGGACTGGCTGGAGACGAACGGCGTGGGGTTTATCACCGGCCTGGGGCCGAACAGCCGGCTCGATGCCCAGTTTAAGACGCTGATCGAAGATGCCCGCAAACGCCACGACCGTACTTGGCAAGAAGTCCGTCTTTACGGCAGTGCCAGTTATGCCGCCGGTTCTTGGAGCCGCGCGCGAAAGGTCGTCTGTCGGGTGTTGGTCACCGCCCAAGGTGTGGACACCCGTTACGTTGTCACCTCGTTTGAAACCGCTGGCGCCAAATACCTGTATGAGACCGTTTATTGCGGCCGCAGTAAAGCCGAACTGATGATCAAAAACCACAAGACCGACCTGCGCTCCGACCGTTGCAGTTGCCATACCGCCACCGCCAACCAGTTCCGTCTCTTTCTCCACTCCGCCGCCTATGTTATCTTGCACGAATTGCGCGCCCGTTATCTCCAAGGCACCGAGTTGGCAACCGCTCGTTTCAGCACGATCCGGCAGCGCTTGATCAAAATCGGAACCCGCGTGGAAGTCCTCAAAACCGCGATCCGCTTCTTTCTGCCGGCATCCTTTCCGCTCAAGGGCGTTTTTGCCCACGTCTGCGCCGCCTTCCGCCCCCTGCGCGTCTGAGGCCGGCGGTGGCGGCCCCTTGCGCCCTGAAAATACGGGGGATTGGGGGAGTTTGGCCAAAACCCGCCATTCCGTCCGTTTTTGAGTGATAGGGACCATCTTATTGGCACTGGTTCCGTTATGTCGGGGAAAAAATCACGGCAAACTCACACCCAAAACCGCTCTCGTGAATAATGCAGGCTAGTGGGGGTCAATACCAGCACCCTTTGGGTCGCTTCAATGATTTGGCGATAAAATTTGTAGCGGCCCAGTCGTTACTGTAAAGATTACTATAGCCATCTTCTCGTGTATTACCATATTGCAATAACATCGCAGTGTATTTTGTCTGGATAAAAAATAACTCGCCACGAACGAATTTACAAAAACCGCATTATTCTGGACCTTGGCTCCCAATGGGGTTTGGCGTTTGATACCACGGCTCCTTGGGGCGGCGAGGCCTCATTGTTTGGTATTATTTCTTCCGTAACCACATGCATCCATGGGAACTACGATTCCCGTTTTTTGCATTTTAGGCGTGGACCGTGTGCTCATTTTACGATACCAGTGAACCTCATAAACGCTCCAGAAAACTTGGAAACCAAGAAGAAAAAGTGTCATAAAAATTAAGACTGAGGGGCGTTGAAAGGTGGCGAGCCAAGTCGGCCGCATTGTCAACCACATGCAAAACGGTATTACAAGCACGTAAGCGAAACGTAAGATGGAAAATGATTCTTGTTGGTTAAGCGCCAGTCCGTAAACCAGCACGGGCACCGTCGTGGCTAAAAGTAACCATTCCCGTTTCCGCAATAGCCATAAGCTCAAAGGAATGGAAACAACGAAAACGGCCAGCAGTAGTAATCCTTTTCCCGTGCCGACCAAGGTGCCTTGCATCAAGGTCCCGAAAATCCCATCCATCAGGAGCAATTTACTCTTGGCCGCGAACTGGATCGATAGGTGGGGGCGCACGATCCAGAGCCAGTCGTGGTAATGAGCCACCAGGGTCACGTAATAGGTGGCCAATGGGACATACGCGAGGATGGCGTAGCGCCACGGAAGGCGGTATTGCCAAAGGCACACAAGGGTCATCAGGCCAATAGCCGGCCAATTTCCCTTGTTTGCGATCAAACAGAATCCGGCGAAAACGGCCCAGCGCCACCATTGGCGTGACACCGCATGCCAGAGCGCCCCCAAGAATAGTAGGCGAAGAAGTGGGTCAGATGTCGCGGTTACGATATCGGCGATGCCTGCGTGGGGAAAAAAAGCATACAGAATCAGCCCCGGGATTCTTGCCGTGGGAGCGAAAACGCCAAGCAGGCGATCAAAATACCAGAGGCTTCCCAGCCAAAACATCAAGCAACTGAGTTGCATGAGCGTTGCGTCGTTCAACGTGCCAAAGGAAAGAATGCGCGTAGCCGCAATGGTTGCCGGATAACCGGGAAGGTGATAATACACCGCATTTTCCACAAGGTCATGACTCCAGTGCGCATACCCCGCTTGGTCGGAAATTAGTATGGAATACCCGATCTGGCTATGAATGCTGGTGGCGACCACCCAGTAGGTAGTTGCCACCGTGGCCGCGAGTAGAAAAACAAGCATTTTTTGGTTTATTAAGAGAGAGGTATTCATGCTTGTTTTTTTTGTCACAGGAGGGTTTTGAAGGAAGCGAGTACGATTATAGCGAGTACCGAACTGCCGATGAGTAGACTGGCACGATCTTGGATCACGAAAAGAATCGGATCCTCGGCGAGTTCATTTCGTTTGGCCTTGAGCCAAAGATAAGTGATCCAATATAAGAGAAGTGGGCAGATCAGCCAAAGTAATAACGGACGATGGTAAAGTTGTCGCATTTCAGGGCTATTGATATACAGTGCGAAGATTAGAATTGCCAGGTAACCACTCGTGCAACCAATACTGGCAATAAAATTTAAGTCTGTTGCATTATATCCACGGCGCATCACCGGTGGGATTGATGTTGTAGCAAATCTTGAAAGTTCTGTATATCGTTTTACAAAAGCCAATGAAAGGAAAAAAAACAATCCAAATGCCATCAACCATTCGGAAATTGGAATTCCTGTCGCTTCACCCCCCGCAATGATGCGTAGAATGTACAACCCAGCCAGAATGAACACGTCGAGTAGTACGTACTCCTTTAGCCAAGCCGAATAGGCGAGTGAAACCGTTGTGTAAATGAAGAGACAGATGGTTAGGTTGCGAGTGCCAGTCGCGAGGGCGATACCCATCCCTCCCGTGAGCAGAACCAACGCCAAGGGCGGACCGAGCACAAGTGGGAACCGCCCCGAAGCCAAAGGGCGCCTGCATTTGGTTGGATGTCGGCGGTCTGTTGCCAAGTCAAATAAGTCGTTTATAATATAAATGCTTGATGCACATAGTGATAAGCATATAAATGCCAGTGCGCATTCCTGGGCTTTTGCCATTTCGAAGAAACGGTGGGACGTGACTAACGGCACAAAAACAAGCACGTTTTTGGCCCATTGATGTGGTCGAATTTCCTCTACTAAGGCGAGAATCAAGGAGACCGCGGTTCGAGACGAATTTGTGGTCATTGATAGGGTCTTACAGTTTGGCGATTTGGGGGTAGTTGCGCAACATGCTTTTGGCAATGCTAAGGCGCTTTTTGGTTATTCGTCTGGTATGAGGTAGGAAGATTAATCCAATAACTATTTTTAGCAACCGCTTCCACCACGGACCATGAATTTGAAAGGTACCCAACATGTGTTGCAGGTTTGATTCCCGGACGATCCATTCCGGAAAATACCGGAGTTGAAGGTACATGCCCGTTATTTCGGGGAGTGACCGATGCAGCAGGTCGGCTCGGCTGCTGGCATAGGTGGTAACGCGCGCCTTATGTTGCCGCAGGCCACCCATCGGCGCGTGGTGGTGTAAAACGGAGATAAATGGACTGAGCACCATTAGCGCGCCACTCAGATACAGGCGCATCCCGAGGTCGCCATCTTCTTGTGAGCCGCATTCATACGCCATATCAAACAACCCGGATTTAATTAAGGAGGAACGTGTCGCCAGGCTGTTACCGGCGGGAAAAACATTGCTACAATGAACACGTTGAAAGGACATGGGAACCATTCCGGCTCCCGTTTCATGGGCAATGCCTGACGAAACATCGGCACTAAACAGGTCGAGCGTTTGCAGGTGCAGTTCGATCAGATTAGGGTAAATTTCCACATCGTCATCAAGGAATAAAATATAATTACCCGTGCTCATTTTTATCCCATGGTTACGTGACGAGCACTGACCAGGAATGTCCTGCCAGAACCATTTTAGTGGTAGGTCAGAAAACTGCTGGGCAAGACCTGGCCGCCTCCGTGTTACGGCGGTTTGGTCCACCACGATCACCTCATGTGGCTTAACGGTTTGTCGGCGCAACTGGTCCAGCACGACCTCAAGATATGGGTAGCGTTCAAGGGTTGGAATGAGGACTGAGACCCGTACATCCGGGTTGTTGGGGATGACGGAACGCGCATTCAATGGATGATCCGAGACCGATAATGCACCATGGAAAGGCGCAGGCGGTTTCGGAACTAATTCGTGACGAACATGGCACCACGCGGTTAACGCCTGGCGGAACGGTATCGCAGAGGTCATCACGGATCGAACCAAAGCCCACGTCCCCCAGTGAAGTCCGAAATGCCGACGGACTAAGCGGAGGGAATCTGCAACGGAAAAAGCGGTGAATCCGGCAATGTTTTGCCCTCGTGTATCGTTGTTGTTTCTTGAGCGTCCCTCCATGGTGGCAAGCAGGGTTGGGGCATGACGCAGCATGACGCCCGCAAGCAGTGCTCGCATGCCCCATTCCAAGCTGGATCCGTCGAGGGTGTCAAAGGCTGGATCGGGTCCACCAATCTGCCGTAGGACAGATCTTTTCACCAAGAGAGCGGAAAAACAGGTTTTCCATGACGATGCTTCGATTTCGGCGGGTGGATCTGCGATAAACATCCATCCCGGGCGGGCATAGCCCAAAAGAAGTGGATGTCCTGCCAGTCCCAACGTCAACCCCGCATGCCAAGCATCGCCAGGTTGTTTGCAGATTTGTTCGATGGTCTCCGGAATGGGGGATCCCAAATTACCATCCCAAAACAACCAAAAGGCAGACTGGGTTTGGGGAAGTTTGGCATCCACTAGTTCTGCCAAGGAATGCGGGGTTACATCAGCACAGGTATGCACACGTCCCAGCGGCCAGGTTGGGGCAGGAGAGGCGGAAAGCCAGATTAAATCAACGGATGTCATGTTGTGAATATACGGATAGTTCGCGGTTCCGGAAAATAATAAGCGTGGTTGAAGGAATGCGTGATGACGGCATATGGGCGGTTGCGCTGAAGGTGGCTATGGTGCGATAATGCGGGGAATGACTGGGCCTTGACGCCACAGGAAATGGCCTTGGATCAGGCTGCGGGAAAATTTGATCAGGGTCAGGGGGAGTGCCAGCAGTTCAATGGTGAAGATATAGATTGCCGGGTGGGGGTCACGAAAGGCGGTATCATTAATGAGCCAACCAGAGGCGACCCATTGTTGCGCGAAGCCCCCCAACGCGGTGATCCGGGCAAAGTGGCGGCGTCCGTAATAATACCATGCCGGCCTGGGGCGGGGCGCCAGGCTCCAGCGGGGCGTGGGCGGGCGGCGTTTGGCGCGGCATCCCCCCACCGGCGCCTTGTAGTGAAAGCGCCGGGCATACGGGTTGTTGAGCATCAGTCCGCCCGCCGCCAGAAAGCGCGCGCCCAAATCGGCGTCCTCCAAGTTGAGCGTGGCATCATAGCGCTCGTCAAAGCCGCCGGTGCGGGCAAGCAGGTGGCGGGTGCAAAGGGTGGTGCCACAGTCCATGAAGGTGCAGGCAATGGTCCGCTGATAGTCCCACAACTCCGGCCGTTCCGGGGTGGTGGCGGGGCCGACGGAGACTTCCGCGCCATAAGCCGTCAACAGCCGCAAATGCTGCTCCGCATTATCCGGGGGAAGGCGGGAGTCATCATCGACGAACCAGATGAACTCGCCGGTGGCCCGTTCGAGCCCGGCATTGCGGGGGGCGGAAACGCCTGGGCGTCCGAAGTGGATGATGGTCAGGGGCAAGTCTTGAAAAGCAGTGTAGAAATCGGGCTGGTACTCCGCCAGGGGATTGCCGTCGATAACGATGATTTCATGGGGGGGGATGGTTTGTCGTCGCAGATCGTTTAAACATTCGCTAAGGTAGGGGTAACGTCCGACGGTGGGGAGGATGACGCTAATCGTGGGATGCGTGGGCGGAATCACCGCCATCAAATCGCGGTCCAAGGCGCCGCCGGGTACCGCCGCCGGTGGGTGGGGTGGCCGAGTACGTTCCTGGTTGAGGCACGTTAGGACGGACAGTTCACGCCAGGGCTGTCCGCCCAACAACAGCCGGGATAACCACATGCGCCATGCGGTTGTCATGCCAAACTGGCGACTGACCAGGCGATAGGAGTCGGCCAAGGTGGCATGCGGCGTCTCGCCGTTGCCGTTCGGAGGGCGGTCCGCCGCCTGTTCCATGGCCGGTCGGGCCCTGCCAGCGAAAACGGCGGCGGGATGCCGTGCGCCACTTTTAGCTTTTTCAGCCAAGGGAGGTCGGCAATCCGAGAAAATTATCGGCTGCTGCCGCAGAATGGCGCCGTGCTTAAACCAGCGCAGACCCAACTCGGCAAAGGCGCCGGCCAGGGTGTCGAAGTCAGGGGAAAGGCCGCCCAAGATCCGCCAGGGGCGCACCTTCAGCAGCAGGCAACGCGGGGCCACTTTCCAGTTGACGGCGCCTGCCAATTCGGGACGGGGATCGAGACGATAGACCCACAGCGGCGAGACCCAGGCCAAGAATGAAGCCAGTTGCGTGGCACCGCCCAGGAGCGGGCCTGGATGCCAGGCGTCATCCAAGGAGTTGACAAAGGCGTCGCCGGTGGCGTTCGGGAACGCGCCCAGCGTGTCATCCCAAAACGCCAGGCATTCGGCCTCGGGATGGGATGCCAGCGCGCCTGTGATGATAGCCACGGCGGATGCCGGATCAGCGGCCAGGCGGAACTGGCCCGATGCCGGATCCAGTTCCGCGGTCTCGGGCGCGTTGAGATGAAAAATTAGATAACGAGGCATAAGAGAAGAGCGCGATTCAATCGCATTGCTACAGAAAAAGTGGAAAACCGAAATGAAGGGGAGTCGTGAGGCGGGGGAAGGGGAAAACT
>CAITYL010000116.1 GCA_903896595.1 uncultured Lentisphaerota bacterium | reverse complement strand
GTTGGGGCCACCCTTTTGAAAAAGGGTGCTCCCCAAACCCCTTCCCAAAACTTTTGTTCCTTAATACCGGAGGGCGCTTTCGCCACAAGCCATTCTGGCAAATCATTGCCTTGGCGGCCAAGAGGCTTGTGGCGAAAGCGCCTGCCGCGTTAAGGTAATAAAAAGGTTTGACGGAGGGTTTGGGAACCGCCTTTCCTCAAAAGGGGGTTCCCAACCTGATTACGGTGTTTTTTCGGTCTTGGCGACCACAGGGACGGAGAGTGCGGCGGGCGGGGGGACGGGCTTCAGGGTGCCGGCTTGGAGAGCGAGCATGTCACCGATGACGGCCAGGGATTCGTCGAGCATGATATCGCGGCCCGGCTTGGCCGGTTCGTCGCCGGACTTAAGCTTGGCTTTGGCACGGGCGGAGGCGCGGCGGCCGGAGGCCAGGCTTTCGACCTTTTTGGAGAATGCATCCTCCTCCGCCTGCAAGAGTTCCCGTTTTTCGCGGTTGAGGGGCAGCGCCTTGATCTTGCGGAGTTCGCCGAAGCGGGTCACTTGCTGGGCCAATTCCGAATAATCGGCATCCTTGGTCAGGCGCGCCTTGGAGCGTTGGAGGAGCGTGGGCAACCACGGCCGCACATCCAGGCCAGGGGTGACAGGAACTGGCTTAATCTCGTCCCACGACAGGGCCGAAGGCAGTTCCGTCTCGCCAAGGTCAAGGAAATCGGCAAACGACGGGAACACGATATCCGCGGCCACGCCCTTGCGCTGGGTGGACCCGCCATCAATCCGGTAAAACTTGGCGACCGTGAACTTGAGCGAACCGGTCTTGAGATCATGGAAGGCATTGGAACGGCGGAGCAGTTCATCAAGATGATAAACGGTCTGCACCGTGCCCTTGCCGTGGGTGGAAGCGTCTCCGATGATCACGGCGCGCCGATAGTCCTGAAGCGCGGCAGCGACAATTTCGGAAGCGGAGGCGCTGAGGCGGTTGACCAACACCACCAGGGGACCGGCAAAGACCGTTTCCTTGTCGTTATCAGTCAGGACGCGGATGTCCCGTTCGGCATCGCGCACCTGGACGACGGGGCCCTTGTCAAAGAACAATCCGGCCACATTGACCGCCTCGTCGAGACTGCCACCGCCATCGGAGCGCAGATCCAAGACCACGCCGGCAACCTGCTGCTTGGCCGCTTCGCCGAGGAGGCGCCGGATGTCGCGGGAGGCGCTTTTAAAATCCTTGCCGTCGCGCCGCCCCTCAAAGTCGGCATAGAACGAGGGCAACGCAATCACGGCCACCTTGCGGTCGGGGGCCCCGGGAATCGTCTTGATCTCCAGCTTGGCTTCCTGTTCGGTCAGCTTGACCTCGTTACGAGTCAGCTGGATGGTCACGGGGAGACCGGACAGGCTGCGGCCGGCGGGAATGACCCGCAGCGTCACCTTGGTGCCCTTGGGACCGCGAATCAACCGCACGACCTTATTCAGGGCCAGATTGACCACATTCCGCGGTTCGGCGTTCTCCTGGCCGACGGCGACAATGCGGTCCCCTTCCTGCAACCGCCCGTCCAAGTCGGCGGGACCGCCGGGCATGATTTCCACGATCTTGACATAGCCATCGTCACTGGTCAGCACAGCACCAATGCCCTGCAGGGTGAGCCGCATGGAAATATCAAAATCCTCTTCGCTGGCCGGGGCCATGTAATTGGAATGCGGGTCATAGACCTGGGTCAGGGCGTTGAGGTAAACCTCCAGGATGTCAAAACTGTCTTTCTGCTCCAACGCTTCCAGGAGATGCACGTAAAATTGCAGGACCCGCTCGCGCGGCGGCTTGGGCGGTTCGGCGACAGCGGCTGCCTTCGGAGCGGGGGCCGGCGTCACGGCCGGGTTGCCTTTGGCGGGGGGGGGGGACGGTGTTTTGACGGCGGCTTCCGCATCCCGCTTGTGCTCCGCATCGTCCTGCAGCAGGGTGGCCAGCAACTGATTTTTCAGGCGCAACCGCCACACTTGGTCCAGCTCGGCGCGGGTGGCGCACCACGGGGCCTTGGAGCGATCGGTGACGAAATATTCGTCGTCGGTGAACGCCACCGGGGTCTGAAGGTAGGCGCGGGCAAACTCAACCCGATCCCGCACGCGTTCGACAAACCGGGCATAAACGGCGTAGGCAACGTCCACCTTGCCGGTCAGCAGCAGTTCGCCGAGAATATCGCGAAAGGTGCTGAATTCCTGAATGTCCGTAGCCAGGAAAAAGCTGCGTTCGCGGTCCAGATGGTCGAAATAATTATCGAACCATTTTTCCGAAACGGCGGCATCCATGGCCAGACGTTCATAGTGGAAGCGGGGCAGCATTTGGCCGACGACCTTGCTGATCACCGCCTCGGCCTCCTTGGGCTTGGGCGGTGCCCAGGCACGGGGGCCCATGGCGGGTTGCGGCGCCGCAGCGGCGGGAACCACCGCCACCGGAACCGCCGGCGTCTGGCCAAGCAACGGCAATGCCGCCAGCAACCACGCCCCAACGAGACTGGCCCACCGGCGCCGGCGGACGTCAAACAAAAATGAATGGAGTTGCATCGGATCCGCCTGTTAATTAAAAGCTTCGATTTCCGAAGATAAGACACGCCCTTACGGCCAAGGGTTCCAAATCCGCACGGGCGGGAACAACATAATCACGACGGCGCCGATGTAAACAGGAAAGACTCGTTGCGGATTCCGCAGGCCGCCCTTGTCGTCCCAATCGTGGTCTGGCACACAAGAGCGGCCGGCGGAATCCGCAAAAAGACACAAATAGGCTTGACGGAAGGTTTGGGAACCGCCTTTCCTTAAAAGGGGGTTCCCAACCAACATCATTACGCCATTACGGGCGGCGGCCGGGGCGTGAGGACCGGCCGTCAGCGTCACGGCCAAAGAAATGCTTCGGCGACGATGCCGCGGCGGCCCGCGCCCGGGCGGCGAACGGCCCCGTGGCGGCAGGCTCTCGCCGCGGCGGACGCTCTTTTTCCGGTGACGGCGGAGGAGGTTGGGCGGGACGGGACGGGGGACGGGACGTCGGTTCCCGGCGCGGAGCACCCCCGGCGTCAGCGCCAAAGGGACGTTTCAGCGACGACGGCGCAGCGGAACGGGACGGCCGGTCGGGGAACGGCCGGGCGGCGGCAGACTCGCGCCGCGGCGGGCGATCCTCCCGCGGCGGCGGCGGACGCTGGGCGGAACGGAACGGCGGCTCCCGGCGCGGAGCGCCCCCGGCGTCAGCGCCAAAGGGACGTTTCGACGATGCCGGCGCGGCGGAACGGGACGGCCGGTCGGGGAACGGCCGAGGGGCGGCAGACTCGCGCCGCGGCGGGCGATCCTCCCGCGGCGGCGGCGGACGCTGGGCGGAACGAAACGGCGGCTCCCGGCGCGGAGCGCCCCCGGCATCAGCGCCAAAGGGACGTTTCGGCGATGCCGGCGCGGCGGAACGGGGCAGCCGGTCGGGGAACGGCCGGGCGGTGGTAGGCTCGCGCCGCGGCGGACGATCCTCCCGCGGCGGCGGCGGACGCTGGGCGGGACGGAACGGCGACTCCCGGCGCGGCGCGCCCCCGGCGTCAGCACCAAAGGGACGTTTCGGCGACACCGGCGCGGCGGCACGGGGCGCCGCCGGTTCCTGCCGGGGGACCGCCGGCTGATCCTCAAGATGACGCGCCCGCAACTGGCCACAAGCGGCATCAATTCCGCTCCCCATTTCCCGGCGCACGGAAACCTGAACCCCGGCTTTGGCCAGGTCATCGGCAAACCGGCGAACCGCGCCCTTTTCCGGGGGTCGGAAGGCACCGTCGCTGGTGGCGTTATAAGGAATGAGATTGACCTTGGCATGCAGGTCGCGGGCCAGCCGCGTCAAACCGGCCAAGTCCGTGCCGCTGTCGTTGCGCCCCTGAATGAGGACATATTCGAGGGTGACCATGCGTCCGCTTTTTTCCCGGTACTCGCGACAGGCCGCCATAATTTCCAAAATGGGGTAGCGCTGGCCGTCGGGAATCAGCCGTTGCCGGGATTCCTCGCTGGCGGCATGGAGCGACAGGGCCAAATTCCATTGCCGGCCGCAAGCGGCCAACTCCCGAATGCCCGGCACAATGCCGCTGGTGGAGACCGTGATGTGGCGGGCGCCAAAGCCGAACCGCTCCGGGTCGCTCAGGCATTCCAGCGCGGGAATCAGATGTTCCAAATTAAGCATCGGTTCGCCCATGCCCATGACCACGATGTTATTCACCCGCTCGCCAAGATCGCGACAGGCGAACACCACCTGGTCCACAATCTCGGCCATGGTCAAACTGCGCACCAAGCCATCGCGGCCGCTGGCGCAAAACACGCAGCGAACGGAGCAGCCCACCTGGGTGCTGATGCAGACCGTATGGCGGCCCGGCGCCGGAATCAGCACGGTTTCGATGTGCTGCCCGTCATGCAGGCGGAACAAATATTTGCGGGTGCCGTCGGGGGCGATCTGCGGCGCGCCCTCCAGTTCCAGACTGCAGGCACGGAAACTGGCGGCCAGGGTGTCGCGCAACTCCTTGCTCAAATTGCTCATGTCGTGAAAATCCACGACCCAACGCTGCCACAACCAGTCGTTGATTTGTTTCAGGCGAAAGGCAGGCGCGCCGCTGGCGGCCAACCAGTCGCGCAGGGCGTCCGGAGACAGATCTTTATAGGCGGGAAGAGTCATGTTAAAACCTTATAAATTAAATTCGAGCCGCTTGCAAAACCCACGGTTGCCAGCCTTCAGTATGCGATATTCGAACCCGGAACGTTAGTGGCGAATATCCAATATCCAACAAGGAATGTCCAAGGAAGAAGGAAAAAACCATTCATTTCTGTAAAAAACGCGCCCCCGCTTTGACTTGGACATTGGATATTCCTTGTTGATTATTGGACATTCATTTAACCGGTAATCGGAGCTTTGCAAGAGCCTCATTCGTCACCACAAGCGCCCCCCCCCCGGGCACAGAGCACACATAGAACACAGACTCGTCAAAACGAACCAAATAGTGAAGTCATGGGAACCCGGGTTCAAAAGCGCCACCGGCATTCGGGTCCGTGACGGACGGGGGACTGGCGACGCCTGGCAATTCCCGGACCACCGGCCGCAAGTCCCCGCGATACAGGCGCAGCAGGGTCAGGCGTTCCGGCGCCGGCACTTCCGGTACGGCGTTCAAACGCAGCAAGCCGCCCTCCGCCGGACGCCACTGCCAAACGGGACGGCTGCGAACGGCCAACGGTACGGCATCGCTGACCGGCGTCCACGTCCGGGTCTCCAAGATGGGCGCCTTGGGACCGCCCAACACATAGACCGCCTGCGCCTGAACCGGCAGGGCCGCCACGCCCGGCAAGTCGCGCACCGGCCGGTCCAGATACAGGCATTCGGCCACCAGAAAATCACCGCCAAAGCGGTAGATGGTCGCCGTGGCGGGAACGTGTTGAGACAAGCGGCGGCTGAGCTCACGCCGCTGTTCACAATAGGCGGCATGATAGGGCGGATAGACCGCCAGCACCACCAGTTGAAAGCAGAGAATGACCAGCAAAAACCGCGCCCAAAACGGCAGATTGATGCCAGGCCGGCGCAGGTGCAGAGTCAGGAGCACCGCCACCCCCAAGAACACCGCCGCCATGGCCATCTGCACGGGTGGAATGCGGTCCACCACCACCACCCGTGCCGCACACAGACACAGTAGCACAAACCCCGAGACGCTGGCGGCCAGGGCGCCCGAGGCCAGCCAGCCGGTCAGGCGGAACAACGGCGCCGCATGCCGGCGCAGCAGAATGTCGGCGTGCAGGCCGGTCAGGACCGCCAGCGGCCCGATCACCGGCAACAGGCTCCACGGCGTGGTGTCCGGCAGCAGCCAGGCGGCAAAGAACAGGGAAAGAATCAGGCCCCGCAGAAACCGGCACAGGATCGGCGTACGCTCCACCGGACGGAACGCCACACAAAAGGCCGGCCAAACCAGAAAGCTCCACGGCAGGAGCGCCACCGCGCAATCCAGCGGAAACAGGAGCAAGTGCCACAGGTAACTGCCGGTGTCCTGCGGAATCATCAGGGACAACGTGGTTTTCCAGGACAACAGGGTTTGTCCAGGCACCGCCGCCAGCCACAGCCCGATCACCGTCAGCACACCGGCCCAGGCCAGCAGGTGCGGGACATTGAGGATGCGCGGCCACACCCGCAGGGGGCGGCGCAGGAAAAAGAGCGGGAAATAAAACAGCACATAGGCCCCCACCCCCATGCCAAAAGCGGCCAGCGTCACCAGCATCAGGGCCACCACCCACGCCGCCCCCCACTGCTTGTAAACGCGCCCCAGGCGGTACCAGAAGAACCAGGCGATATTGAGCAATAACGCGCACACCAAATCGCCCTGGGCTTCGCTGCCGTGCCGTAGCATCATCAGGGTGCTCATGGCCATGGCGCCCGCCATCGCCCCCGCCAGGTGGCCGCCCGAACGCGCCGCCACGCGGCCGCACAACCCGGCCAGGGCGAGAATGGCCAGAACTGCCGGCAACCGCCCGCTCCACTCCGGCGGCAATCCCAGGCGTTCCCCCGCGACCA
Organism: uncultured Lentisphaerota bacterium; assembly: GCA_903896595.1. GTDB lineage: Bacteria > Verrucomicrobiota > Lentisphaeria > Oligosphaerales > CAITYL01 > CAITYL01. The sequence goes on along the minus strand of CAITYL010000116.1, from coordinate 5,414 downwards.
CCAGCCAGGAATAGAGCGGCAGGGCGCTGACCGGATGTCCGAACACCGAGGTTTCCAGGCCGTTGCCGGTGCTCACCATGTCCCGGGCCACCGCCACCTGCATCGCCTCGCCGGTGCGCAGTTCGCGCACGCCGAGGTGGGGCAGATAGAGCGCCACAAACACCAGCAGCAGAAACAGCCACCAGTGTTTATTGGGAATGGGCTCGCGATAAAGCATGTGTTGACCTTATTTTCCTTCCGAGCCCGGAACGTTAGTGACGGGTCCAAAAGGTTGCCGTCTCACAGGAAAAATTGAATGTCCAATGTCCAACAAGGAATGTCCAAGGAAGAAGAAAAAAGCCATTCCGTTCTGTAAAACGCGCAATTGACTTGGGCCTTGGATATTCCTTGTTGATTATTGGACATTCATGATTCTTTTTGACCGGTCACTTTCGCTCCCTGCGGTCGTTTCGTTCGCGGCTCGGAACGGTTGTTTTGCAAAAGCCGCTACCCTTCGCCACGGTCCACCCGGGCATTCACCGCCGCCGCCAGGCCGCTCAGGCCAGAACCGGCGGCATGCCGCGCCAACAGCCGGGCCCAAGCCGCCGGAGTCAACCATTCCCGCAAACCGTACCCCATGTCGGCCAAATCCGCAACCGCCAGGGCCCGCCGGAACGCGGGGAAAAAACCGCCGCGCGGACAGTCAATCCACCACACCTCCGGCGGAACGTCGCCATCCGCCAGACGCACCAGAAGATTGCGCGCCTTGAGGTCCCGATGAAAAAAACCGGCACGGTGGGCGCGGGCGGCCAAGTCGGCTACCTGCTCCACCAGGCTCTCTCCGGCGGCGCCCAAACTGGCAAACGTCCGGGCCCGCATCACTTCGGTCAGGTTCAGGGTGCCGGGAATGCCGCGCGTGAGAATCCAGCCTTCTTGAAACGTCCCCCACTGACGGCGTTCCCCCGCCGCCCAAGGTTCGGGCCCCGGCAGTCCCAGCCTCGGCCACTCATGATAATTGCGCCATTCTACCATGGCCCGGCCGGGTCGTCCCCAATAACGCCGGCGCCGGCCGGAAAACCGGTACCGCTTGAGGTACCCTGTCGTGTCCCCCTCCGGCAGCGGCAGACGCACCTGCCAGCAACAACACGTCTCACTCATGGACACTTGGCGGCCGGCCACCGCCCAGCGTGCCCAGACAGCAAACCGTTCGGGCGTCGATTCCGGGCACACCCCGGCGATCACCGGCGCCACCGCCGACCAGGTATGCCAACGGGACATGGCCATCAGTGCGCAACCGCCTCCACCAGCGCCACCACCGGGTCACGCCGGATGGCCGCGTAACTGGCGGCAATCGCCTTGCCCAACGGCTCATCCGCCTTGATGCGGCAGACCATTTCCAGCACCTGGGCGAGCCCTTCGGCCTCCAGCCGCTGCTGCAGTGCGACGCTGTATTCGTCCTCGGGCGGCGCAAAACAGAAGGCCGCGGCAATGCCGAACGCCAGATGCCGCGGCACGGCACCGGCCGTCTCCGCCACCCGGGCGGCCCCGATCAGACGGTCGCTCGGCTGCAACTTGCGCACCGGATCGCGGCCCAGGCGGAACACCGTGTCGCCCAGCGCCCGGTTGCCGAACCGCCGCAACAGGTCTTCGACATGCGCCTCCAGCCAGGCGCGGTCCGCCTTGAGCGAGGCCACAATGCCGTCCACGCTCTCCCGCAGGCCGGCGGCCAGCAGCGCCCGCACGGTGCGATCAGCCAGCGCCTGCCAGCCAAATTCGTGCCCGTTCAAAGCGCCCGTATAGGCCAGCAGGGCGTGACCGCAATTGTGCAGGTACAATTTGCGCGCCGTGAACACCGCGAAATTGTCATAAGCCGTCATCCCGGTGATCGCCGGCACCGGACCGCGGAAACCCGTGCAGTCGACCGGCAGTTCGGCATACGGCTCCACCCGGATCAGGGTCGGGTCCTGGGCGCGCATTTCGGCGGTCGGCGCCGGCACCATGCGCCCGATCACCGTGTCCACCAACCCGAGCTTGGCCTGGCTGTAGGCCAATGCCGCGGGATCAATACGCTGCTCCACCAGCTTGCGCACGGTGGCGGCGGCATTCTTCAGGTTCTCACAGATCAGCACGTCCAGGGCCGGCGCGTTCAACTCCGCCCGGCGCGCCACGCCGGCCGCCAGGACCGGCGCAATGTGCGGCAGGACATGCGCCCCCACCGCCGTGGCCGCCAGATCCGCCGTGGCCAGCACCTCCACCAGCGCCGCCTTGTCCTTGACGCTATGCAGGGCGCGCACCGGTCCGATCCGGTACTCGGTCTTCTCCTCGTTGAACACCGCTTCCAGCCGGTACGCGCCGTCGCGGTTCAGGGCCGCGATCAACGTCTCGTCAACATCAAAAAACGTCACCTGGTACCCGGACTGGCACAACAACTGCCCGATAAAACCGCGCCCGATATTGCCCGCGCCAAAAATAACCGCTGTTTTCATGGTTTATTCCTGCTCGTTTGGTCAAAATCAAACCCGTTATTGAACAGGAGGCATCGGAGACCACAGAGAAGTTTTTCTCCGTTCTCTCCTGATTTCTCCTGTTCAAAAGCCTTGCCTACTGTTTGTACACGGTGGCGGGATCAAAGACGCGCTCGCCTTCGACCACCAACTGGTCCGCCTCGACCCGGCGGAAAAAGCAGCTGCGGTACCCTTCGTGGCAGGCCGCGCCGCCGATCTGCTCGACCTGGTAAATCACCGTGTCCAAATCGCAGTCCACCAAAATCTTGTGGATCTTCTGGACATGCCCCGAGGATTCGCCCTTGACCCACAGTTTCTTGCGCGAGCGGGTCCAGTAGGTGGCCACCCCGGTTTCCAGCGTCTTTTTCCACGCGTCCTCGTTGATGTAGGCCAGCATCAGCACCTCGCCGGTCTTCCAGTCCTGGGCGATGGCCGGAATCAGCCCGTCGGCACTCTTGCTGAAATCAAGCTTGAACATGGCACGCTCCTGGTTCGGAATGAACCCAGGTAATGTATATGATGTTCCGGGTTCAGACGGCGGGGTGCCGGAAATTTAAACCGTTACTGATGTGGGGCGCCGCCCCAGACCCCGCTCAAGGAACTCCGTCCCTTGAGAATCCCGACACCATCAACATTTGGAAGGGCCGGTGCTGGGCGCCGCAGAAGGTCAGAAAGCTTTGCCGTTGTCGCGGCGGCGGCGCCCAGTAACGGCCCTTCCGGATGTCGGCCCCGGGGATTGCGACATTTGCCCCCGTCCCCCGTGCATGATACAGTGCAGTCTAGACAAAGCGGCCAATGCGTTTTTCAGGACGGTTCCGGCGTTTTGCGGTTGGACATCCATGTCACGTTTCGACAAATAACAAGGATATCTCAGATCATGCCGACCGAATTAACTTGGCGAAAAGCGATAGACAAGGTTCTGGGGGCATCTCCGACACCGCTCCACTACAACGAAATCACAGAACAGATCATTGCAAAGGGGTTACGCAAGAATATTGGTGCAACACCGGCAGCTACGGTGAATGCTCAGATATCGAGTTCTATCAAGCATGACGGGGACTCGTCGCCATACACGCGAGTGTCCAAAGGCACCTTTGCCATGCGATCTGGAGCCTCCGGTGAGACAGTTGTGTCACCAAAGCTCACACCGGATGTATCTGAATCAGAGGAATTCGAAGAACAGTATGAAATTGTCACTTCCTTTGGAATGTTTTGGAAGAAGGAAGCGATAGAATGGGCGGCGACGCCAAAGCTACTCGGAATGCAACAAATTGGCGCTACACCAGTTGACTTCTTCAAGCAGCTAGGAATCTACCTACTTTACGATGGCCGAGAGGTCATGTATGTGGGGCGAACAACGGACAGGCCACTGGGCAGGCGGTTATACGAACACACCATTGACCGCATGTCGGCCCGTTGGGACAGATTCTCGTGGTTTGGGTTGCTGCCGGTATCCGATACGGGAAATATTGGTGAGCTACCGGAAACATATAACGCCGCCAAACTCATTCCGGCTTTGGAAGCTATTTTGATTGAGGCACTAGAACCGCGTCAGAACAGAAAAAGAGGAGATGACTTGGCTGCCGTTGAATACCTTCAGAAGGTTGATCCTGAAATCGAGAAGAGGAAAGTTAAGGCAACACTTGATGCCGCTCTCAATAAACTATGATGAAATCGTCGAACTGCCAACGCTAATATATTGTCTCAGGTCAAGGGTCTGGTCCAACATTCCTCACGATAAAATGGAATGGGTGATCAGCTCACATCCATCCAATCACCATCTGGGCCGAAAAGGTAATGCCATAAGCTCTGCTCTTATGGTAATTTGAAGTTAATCCCAGATTTTCATCAAGCCCAGTTAAGAGAAATCCCCCCCTGCCCGACCTAATTCGTAAAATCAAAGTTCTGTCCAGTGACCTCCAATCAGAAACTTGACCATCCCGGGCGCTGGCTGGGGGCGTTGATGAACGCACGCCTTGGCGTGCTGGAGGGCGTGCTGCGCGGCCTGGAGCGGCACGGGCTGGCGCCGCGGCGGGTCCATAAGCTGCGGGTCGCCGCGCGGCGGTTGCGCAATGCCCTGCAACTGGCACGGGTGTGGCGCGGCGGCGGACGCCTCGGTAGGCTGTCCAAGAAGCTCGGACGGTTCGCCACGGAGTTCGGCGCGCTCCGGGACCTGGACGTGCAGGCGGAATTCCTCGGACGCGCGACGGACCGGCTGGAACCCGGCATGCAACCGCCCCTCCGCCGGCTCCGGCGGCGGTACGCAGACGAGCGGCGGCGGCTGGCGAAAACCCTTTCCGGCCGCCTGGCCGCCGGCGGCAAACTGGCGGGCAAGATCCGGAAAGCGGCGGCAAAACTGGAGACCACCGACGCGGGCACCGCGACGACGGATGCCTGGAGGGCGCGGCTGGCGGGCCCGGTGCATGCCCTAACGGACGCCTGCCAGGCCGCCGCGAACTCCGCACGGGCGGCGCCGGATGACGCCGCCCTGCACCGCTGGCGGATCGCCGCCAAAAAATTGCGCTATCGGCTGGAGGCGCTGGACTCCCTGTATGGCGGCGGACTGGGGGTATGGATTGAACGGCTGACGCAATTGCAAGACGCGCTCGGCGAGGCGCACGATGCGGCGGTGTTCCAAGAAACCTTCCGTACAATCGCCGCGGCGATGGAGGCGGAAGGTGGCGGCGGAACTGCCGGACGCCATCAGTTTCAGGCCGCTGTACGCCGCGTGCTAACCCTCAATCAAGCCCGGAAACGGCGGGCGCTCCGACAGGCAAGCCAATTACGTCAGTTGGGAACCCCCTTTTGAGGAAAGGCGGTTCCCAAACCCTCCGTCAAACCTTTTTGTGCCTTTTGCGGATTTCGCAGGCCGCCCCTGTTGCCCCCCATCATGGATTGTTGCACTGGAACGGCCCGGTAGAGTAGAGAACT
>CAITYL010000115.1 GCA_903896595.1 uncultured Lentisphaerota bacterium | reverse complement strand
GGCTCAATAAAAGGGCGGAACCGGTATGACGCCATCGATTTCCGCCCGAGGACGGGCGGCTCCCGGTCTTGAAATAACGCCGACAGTAAAAAAGCGGCAAAGGAATTGCCGCACTCCAAGAACCGTGCTACTTGGATCGGGACACGAAGAAATCAGAAAACGTTGGCACTTCCGAAAACCGCATCTATGCGCCATACTTTACTCAACATCCTTCAATCCTTCGTGGCTTCGTGTGAGACATTCGAAAATCTTGTGCCTCTTGGTGGCGTTTCTTTATTAAGGTGAGGGGACACCCGTCGGCATGAACATCTCGGAACGCTGGATTCGGCGCCCGGTCATGACCACCCTGGTCATGTTCGGCCTCCTGTTTTTCGGCCTGCTCAGCTACCGCCAGCTGTCGATCAACAACCTTCCCGCCGTTGATTTCCCGACCATCAGCGTCACCGCGCTGCTGCCGGGGGCGAGCCCCGAGACCATGGCCGCGACGGTGGCCACGCCGCTGGAGAAGCAGTTCTCCGCAATCGCCGGCATCGACTCGATGAACTCGTCGAGTTCCCAGGGTGTCACCACCATCAACCTCCAGTTCTCCCTGGACCGGAACATTGACGCCGCCGCCGTCGATGTGAACTCGGCCATCTCGGCCGCCATGGGGGTGCTGCCCCGCAACCTGCCCAATCCGCCGACCTTTAAAAAGGTGAACCCGGCCGACATGCCGATCATGTTCATCGCCCTCACCTCCGACTCCCTGCCGGTGACCACGCTGAACGACCTGGGGGAAAACATCCTGATCTCGGGGCTGTCCACCATCAACGGCGTGGCCGAGATCGACCTCCTCCCGGTCCAGAAGTACGCGGTCCGGGTCCAGGTCAACCCCTACTCGCTGGCCAACAAGAAGATCGGCATCAACGAGGTCCTTAAAGCCATCCAGGGCGGGAACGTCAACCTCCCCGGCGGCACGATCGACAACCAGGCCACCGCTTACACCATCGACTCCAACGGGCAGCTTCCCAATGCCGCGGCCTTCGACGCGCTGGTGGTGGCCTACCAGAACGGCTATCCCGTGCGCATTCGCGACCTCGGCCGGGCCGTCGACCAGGTCGAGAACAACCGCACCACGGCCTGGTTTCTGGACCACGGGGAGAAAAAAGACACGGTGATCCTGCGCGTGCGCAAACAGCCCGGCGCCAACACCGTGAACCTGGCCACCGAGATCAAGGCGCGCTTGCCCGGCCTGAAAGCATCGCTGCCGGGGGCGGTGAATGTCCACCTGTTCTATGACCAGTCGGAGTTCATCCGCGAATCAATCACCGACGTGCAGATGACCATGGTTCTGACCATTGTCCTCGTCATCGCTGTCATCTTCCTCTTTCTCCGTTCGCTTAAGACCACGGTCATTCCCAGCCTGGTGGTCCCCCTGTCGTTGATTGGCACCTTCGTGGTGATGAACGTCTGCGGCTTCACCCTCAACACCCTGTCCCTGATGGCGATCACTCTCTCGATCGGTTTCGTGGTGGACGACGCCATCGTGGTGGTGGAGAACATCATCCGGCGAATGGAAACGGGCGAAGGCGCGTTGGAGGCGTCCCTGAAGGGCTCCCGTGAAATCGGCTTCACCGTGCTTTCCATGACGCTCTCGCTGGCCGTGGTCTTCATTCCCATCATGTTCATGGGCGGGCTCCTGGGCCGGCTGTTCCGGGAATTCGCCGTCTGCATCACCGCCGCCATCCTGCTGTCGGGGATCCTCTCCCTGACTCTGACCCCCATGCTGAGCAGCCGCCTTTTGAAAGGCTATTCCGAAAAAAAGCCGGGGCATCGTCCCTCCGTTGCCGAACGCCTGTTCATCGCCTGGCAGGCGGCCTATGGCCGGAGCCTGGCCTGCGTGCTGCGCCACCGCCTGCTGACCCTGGCCTTCACCCTGCTGGTTACCCTGGCCATGGTGAAAATCTTCACCCAGATTCCCAAGGGCTTTATTCCCACCCAGGACCAGAATTTTTTCCGGATCTTCTCGCTCCTGGACGACCGGGCCTCATTCACCGACATGGCGCGGCATCAGGAGGCCCTGAACGACGAACTCCTGAAAGATCCCGACTGCCGGGAGGCGGCCATCGTCTCCATGGCCGGCTTCTCGGCCGACAACAACGGCCTGACCTTCGTTAGCCTGAAACCGCGCGCCGAACGCCAACGCTCGGTGGACGAGATCATCGGCACCCTTCGCCCCAAGCTCAACCGGATTCCGGGAATGATCGTCTCCCTGGTCAATCCCCCCCTGATCGCCATCGGTTCCCGCCTGTCGAGCGCCCAGTGGCAGTTCACCCTGCAGAGCAGCGACCTGGACAGCCTCTACACGTATGGCGCGATCATGGAAGAGAAGTTCCGCGCCATTCCCGCCCTGGCCGATGTCAAATCCGACTTGCAAATGCGCAAGCCGAAGCTCGAGATCACCATTGACCGGGACAAGGCCGCGACCCACGGCCTCACCGTGGAGCAGATCCAGGAGGCGTTTTACTCGGCCTACGGCTCGCGCCAGGTGTCCACCATCTATACCGCGTCCACCTTCTACTACGTGATCCTGGAGGTGGCCCCCGAATTCCGCCAAGATCCGTCGTCGCTGGCCACGCTCTTCATCAAGTCGGCCCGCGGTGAGCTGGTTCCCCTGAACACCGTCGCCTCGATCCGCGAAACGCTCTCCCCCCTCACCATCAACCATTCGGGGCAGATCCCTGCCGCCACGATCTCGTTCAACCTCAAGCCGGGGGCCGCCATCGGCCCGGCCATTGATGAAATCAACCGGTTCAGCCACGCCACCCTGCCGGCCTCGGTCCACACCGCGTTTCAGGGCTCGGCCCAGGCGTTCCAGTCGTCGTTCGCCAGCATGGGCTTTCTCCTTCTGATCACCGTCATTGTGATCTACATGGTCCTGGGCATCCTCTACGAAAGCTTTATTCACCCCCTGACCATTCTCTCCTCGCTGCCTCTGGCCGGGTTTGGCGCCTTGGCGGCGCTGGCGGTTTTCGGCCTGCAACTCGACATGTATGCCTACGTCGGCATCATCATGCTGGTCGGGATCGTCAAGAAGAACGGCATCATGCTGGTCGACTTCGCCCTGGAGGCCGAACGCACCCAGGGACTCGATTCGGTGGAGTCCATTTACCAGGCCGCCCTGGCCCGTTTCCGCCCCATCATGATGACCACCATGGCCGCCCTCTTTGGCTGCCTCCCCATCGCCCTGGGGTGGGGGGCCGGCGGCGAAGCCCGGCAGTCCCTTGGCGTCGCCGTGGTGGGCGGGCTGTTCTTTTCCCAGATCCTAACCCTCTATGTCACGCCGGTCTTCTATGTTTACCTGGACCGGCTCAACCGGAGATTCCGGGCCGGCAACCAGCCTGGTATTCATGAGAACGGATCGGTGTGTGCTGTAGCTGAGCGCTTGTAGCGCGGCGGAAACGTCCCGCCGGGCTGCAAGCCCTAAGCTACAGTTCAGTGAATAATTCAGCCGAGAACCCGCGACAGGTGACTGATGAACACGAATCTCTTCGACAACGCCTTTCCCTTTACCGGACTTTTCCAGCGGCAGGCTGGAATCTTGGAAGAGGCGTTCAAGCAATTGGCGGACATTCTCCGCGCGTTCACCGCGGTCCCCGACAAGTGTGTGCGCATTGGCGCCCTGCTGGCCGAGGGCGACACGATCTGCCGGAAGATCGAACGCGAGCTCGCCCTGACCTTCATCCATCCCCTCAACCGCGAGGATATCCGCGAGCTGAACCGCGCCTTCGAGCGGACCCTGCGGGCGGTCGGCGCCGTCTCCAGCCGCCTCGGCCTTTACGGCTTCAGCGACCTTCAGAAAGGGGCCGGGTCCCACGCCACCTGCCTGGCCGAGATGGCCGCCGAGGTCGCGCCCCTGCTGAAGGTCATTGTGCGGAAGGGCAACGGCGCGGCCAGTAGCGACCGGGTGCGCAAGCTTAAAAAGGAGGCCGACCTGTTCCTCCTGGTGGGGCTGGGCGAGCTCTATGAATCGGCCGGCGGCGGCGTGGACACGCTGCTGGCCGCCATGAAGTGGAGCCAGATCTACGACCGCCTCGAAGAAACCGCGGCCTGCCTGGAGCACACCGTCAACGTGATCGAGGGGATTATCCAAAAAAAGGTCTGAATGCCGGTGATACGTGATGCGTGACCCGTAACTCGTGAACGAACAAGGGAAACCTGATGCGCAGCACTCAATTGCTGGCGGTGATTGCCCTGATTCTGTTGGGGGCGGGTTGTACATCGTTGCCGCATGGCCAGTCGGCGCGGCGATATGTGGATACCCCCTTCGAGAATGATCTGACGACAAGTAAGTTTTACCTGTTGGACCGACATGAAGTCCAACTGGAATTGAACTTAACAGCGAATCAGGTGGCGGCGCTGGCGGAAGCTTTCAACACCCCGTACGAGAAAATCCTGGGACTCGGCGAATGGCAGGCGAGATATCAAGACCTTTCCCCAGAAGAAAAACGCCGGCAAAAAGGCCAATACATGAAAGACCGGGAGGGGATTTCCTCAACCTGGTTTGAGTCACAAATTGTGGGCATCCTGAATAAGAAGCAACGGGATCGCCTTGATGCGCTCTTGCTCCAAATGAAGGGCCCCAGGGCAATCCTGATCATTCCCGGCATGATGGAAAAGTTGGGGGTGACGCCAGAACAGGCCGCAAAGATTCAGCGCATTATCGGGGAGCATCACGATGAGCTGTCCCCGTTTTACCAGAAATTTGGGCACAACATGTTGCAGCGAAGCCGGAGCGGTCAAACGGCGGAGGAAGCCCAAAAGGAACAGGACGCTCTGGTGGTCATCATCACTGAAATCCTCTGGAGTCAGGATGAGTTGATAATGGCGGAACTGACCAACACACAACGTGACCAATGGCAGGGGATGCAAGGCCCGATTTTGCCGGTTTCATGGCCCGAAACCGCCGGTTTTTATGTGCCGTTTCAAAAATAACGGGTGCACCATCCAGGCTGGTGCTCTGGATGCTACCACACCACCGGCACGGGATACCGGTGAATCCACGGGTCCGGAGTCAGCAGCGTGGCGCCATCGGTGAGGGCGTGGGCAATCAACAGGCGGTCGAAGGGGTCTTCGTGGAGGTGGGGAAGTTTCTGTAACAGGAAAATGGCGTCGTCCCGGAAGCGGTCATAGAGCATAAAATGGCGCTCCAGTGCCTCCGGGATGAACTGACTGGGCGGTTTTGGCAGCTGGAGCTTCCCCAAGTCGAACTTCAATTGGATCTCCAGCGTGGACACCTGCGAGAAAACCACGTCATTGCGTCCATCGCGCAAAATCTCCGCCACCTTGGCGGGTAGACGCGCCGGATCGCTCCATAGCCAAAGCGCCGTGCAAGTGTCGACGAGGCACCTCATGGCACCTCTCCGTGGCCATTAAAGAGCGCGGCCAGGTGCCGGTTGGTTTCCGGACTGTCGAAATCCGGGCTGACGACCACCTGCCCGGCGTAAAGCCCGAGGACCCGTCCGGTTCGCGGCACAGTTTTTCGTTGCGGCAGGCCGTGGATTTCGGCAAACGGCTTGTTGCGGTCACACAACACCACCGTCTCGCCTTGCTTGATGCGCCGTGCCAGGCGGGACAAATGGGTTTTGGCCTGATGAATATTCACGTGAAGCATACCGAACCATATATCGAGTCCACTACTTAGTCAAGTCAATAGTAAGGCGGCGTTTTCAAACGTAACGACGTTTTCCTATAACCGGGAGCCGCCCGTCCTCGGGCGGATGAACCCGTCATCGTAGAATGGCGCCTTGGTGCCACGGCGAGATTGGCGTATATTAACCAGTGACTAATCAACACGGAGGTTTTGCCCCATGACGACCATGAGCGCCTTTGAAGCCAAAACCCACTTTGGCGACTTGCTCGAACAGGTGGCGCATGGCCGGGAAATCGTCATCACCCGCTACGACAAGCCGGTGGCCCGGATTGTGCCCGAAGGCTGGCGCGACCACCGGGAAGTGCTGGCCGTGGTTGACGGACTGGCGGCGCTGCGGCAACGGATTACCCGGCGGCTGGGTGAAAAGGCAACGTTAACGGACGCCGAAGTACGCGATGCCATTGAGGCGGGGCGCGAATGAGCCGATCATTCGTAGCTGACGCCTCGGTGGCCATCGCGTGGATTCATCCGGGGCAGGCGACGGTGGCGACCACGAAGCTGCTCCAGTCGATTGGTGCGGGCGCGGTTGTTCATGTCTCAGCGCTGTGGTTTTTGGAGATCGCCAATGCGTTGCTGGTTCTGACCCGTCGCGGAAAATTGGTGGAGCTGGAGCGTCGTGCCGCCCTCGGTTGGATCCAGCGGCTTCCCGTGAAGATTGATCATGAGATGTCAGCGCTGGCGTGCGGTCGGCTTTCTGATCTGGCCGCTGAATACGCGCTCTCGGGTTATGACGCGACCTATCTGGAGCTTGCCCAACGCCTGAACCTGCCCCTGGCGTGCAAGGACGGTGCGCTCCGTTCAGCCGCCCGTGCCTGCGGCGTCAAGTTGATCGAACCGGACGGTTCTTTAACTGATAGGAATTTTGATTTCAGGGATTGAGTCGGGCGGGGGGAATAAATCCACCGCGGATGCCCAAGGGGCTACCGACTCATTCAAAAATCGAAAATTTCAGCATCTTGACCGTCTTCTGCTCCTCGCCCGTGAGCCGGGCCAGGCTGCCTGTGCATGTGTCAGCAATACTGTGCTGCTGATCCTTGGCGAATTCAACAAGCGTAGCCTTCTAATTGCCTTCCACAGTTGCCCCCCGCGTCCCCAAGAAATCTTATGGGAGCGGCCACATCCTTTCAATCTTCAACCTGCGCTCAATAACCCCACTCGAAAGGTCAAAGGATTTGGCGATTCCCGTCGCAATATAGGCCAAGTGGGAATCTTCGGTGAGACTAATGCGCGGAAGGCCATTTCCCTCGACCAGCACAATTGCCGCCTCTAGTTCACGGCGCAGTGCGTCTGGCGGCACCATGAACCGTCCCGCAAATTCGTACGCATGATATTCGATGAAGCTGTATTCTTTTTGCGGAATATCCCGCATAAAACAGACCCACTCCTCCGGTGTGGTTAGGGGAATCTCATCAAACAGCGTTTTGTGCAACACATAATGCCCAAGTTCATGGGCAATGCTGAAGCGGAGACGGTTCGAGTAACGGTCATCCATGAAAAGCCCTTGGTCCACAACGATGGTTTTCCAGTCCTTTAGAAGCAACGCATCAATGTCATCATCGGAACGCAGAGAGGAGACCGTCCTGAACTCCATGCCCAGCGTAAATTCGACGATCTCCATCACATCAATCGGAATTGCTGCGGACGGCCAGACAGCGGCGCGAAACTCGTCCGCCTCCTCCCAGATTTTATCTTTGGAGAGGTAAGGAGCCTTGAAGTTTGCCGGATTCATAGGGCTCCTCAGCTTTTCTTGATTTTCTCAACCACCTTGCGAAGATCGTCCTCGGTTGGCTTTTGCCCACGCAGTGTTCGGAAAAATGCCGGAAGCTGTTTTACGAGTTCTTCATCCGCCATGATGTCTTGGGGGATGATTCCATGATCCGATGCTGCTAGGTCGAAGAACAGGTACCAATTATCGCTTCCCTGCGAAATCCCCATGGCTTGTGCGTAGCGGGTGAGAATCTCCCTGTCCTGTGGGGGAGGCATGGCTCCGCGCTCCATTCGGCTGATATTGCCAGGATCGGCCCCCGCTTTTTCGCAAAATGCGCGTAGCGTAATCCGTCGCTCCATCCGCAGGTTCTTAAACAGTTCTGCAAAAGGTGTTGAATTTGGTTTTCATCTCGCGCCTCCAATGTCATTCGTGTTGTATAAAATATACAACATGGAATGAGTCTTTCAATCTACGCGAGACGGAATCATCAAGCTGTAGTTAGTGGTTGGTGGAGGTCATTGTGACCCGTTCCCTCGCGGTTTTCCTGGCACGGGGCCGTAGGGGGCCGTAGGGACGGGTAAATTATTATGTTCCCCGGTGACTGTGGCCCGCGAACTCCGCTGGCGCGTGCTCCGCCTCTGGGAACATGCACTGGCCGGCCCTGCGGCAACACGTGCGGTGGGGCGGGTAAAGCGCGCGGTGAGCGGGGCGGAAAACCACGGACCGACACGGACGGGCACGGACTAACACGGACGGCCCCGCCCTGATGGGGGTGGTTTTGGGTCCGTGCAAGTCCGTGAGTGTCCGTGTCCGTCCGTGCGAGTGGTCAGCCTGCGCACCACGCCCTGGCGCGTCCCGCCTGACCGGCCGGGAATGTTGGGGCCACCCTTTCGAAAAGGGGTGCTCCCCAAGCCCCTTCCTAAAACGTTTGTACGTTTTTGCGGATTCCGCAGGCCGCCCCGCTACCCCCGGCGTGATTTATCGCCCGAGAGCGGCCTGCGGAATCCGCAAAAGGTAGCAAAAAGGTTTGACGGAGGGTTTGGGAACCGCCTTTCCTCAAAAGGGGGTTCCCAACATCGTCCGGCAAAATGGTCCTGCCCCGGCGGGCCGGCGGGCCTTGCCGGGCGCAAAGCGGCCGGCCAGGAATTACATTGCCCAGCTTTCCCAAGGGACAGGCCAAAGACGTATGACTTCCGGATTTGACGTGGTGGTGGTGGGGGGCGGGCACGCCGGCGCCGAGGCGGCGTTGGCGGCGGCGCGGCTGGGCGCCCGTACCCTGCTGCTGACGGTCAACCTGGACCATGTCGCCCAGATGTCCTGCAATCCCTGCATTGGCGGCGTGGCCAAGGGGCAGCTGGTGCGCGAGATTGACGCGCTGGGCGGCGAAATGGCGCTCAACACCGATGCCACCGCCATCCAGACCCGCATGCTCAACCGCTCCCGCGGCGCGGCCGTGCTGTCGCCGCGCGCCCAGTGCGATAAACTGGTCTACCAGCGCCGGATGAAACTGGTGCTCGAGCGCCAGCCCAACCTGGTGGTGCAGCAGGCCATGACCGTGCGCCTGCACACCGGTTCTGGCCGGGTCACCGCCGTCGAGACCGAGTTCGGGGAGCGCTGGGAGACCCGCGCCGTCGTGCTCGCCACCGGTACCTTTCTCAACGGCAAACTGCACTACGGACTCCGTTCCTTTCCCGGCGGTCGCGGCGGCGACCCCGCCAGCACCGCCCTCGCCGAATCGCTGCGTGCCGACCTCGGATTTGAGGTGGGCCGGCTCAAGACCGGCACGCCCGCCCGCGTCCTCGACCGCTCCATCAACTTCACGGGCATGGAACGCCAGGACTCGGATCCCGAGCCGGTGCCCTTCGCGTTCCGCGCCCCGCCGGCGGACTTGCCGCTGCCGGGCGGGTCGCGCCTGCCGGCGTTGCCGTGTTATCTCACCCAGTCGACGGCGGCGACCGCCCGCATCATCCGCGACAACCTCGACCAGTCGCCGCTTTACGCCGGCCGCATTTCCGGCGTCGGCGCCCGTTACTGCCCGTCGTTCGAGGACAAGGTGGTGCGCTTTCCGCAGCATGAGACGCACCACATTTTCCTTGAGCCCGAAGGCTATCTCACCGGCGAATATTACCTCAACGGCATTTCCACCAGCCTGCCGCCGGAGGTGCAGTGGCAGCTGGTGCGGTCGCTGCCCGGCCTGGAGAATGCCCACATCACCCGGTATGCCTACGCCATTGAATACGATTTTGTGTTTCCGCACCAGATTACCAATACCCTGGCGGCCCGGCGCTGGCCCAACCTGTTTCTGGCCGGCCAGATCAACGGCACCAGCGGCTATGAGGAGGCCGCTGGCCAGGGTTTGGTCGCCGGGATCAATGCCGCCCGCCACGCCGCCGGTGCCGTCCCTCTCGTGGTGCGCCGCGACCAGGCCTATCTCGGGGTGATGATCGACGACCTGGTGACCAAGGAGATTCTTGAGCCGTACCGGCTGTTCACCAGCCGCGCCGAACACCGCCTGCACCTGCGCCAGGACAACGCCGACCTGCGCCTGGCTGATCTTGGGCAGGCCGCCGGCCTGCTGCCCGCGGCCGAATACCGTCGGGTCACGGCGTTGCGTGAGGAAATGGCCGTGGCGCGTCACGCCCTGCAGACCCTCCGCCATCACGGCGCCACGCTATGGGAACTGTTGCGCCAGCCGGGCGTTCTGCTGACTCAGCTTCCTGGCGCGCCCGCGATGTCACCGCGCGCCGCCGAGCAGTTGGAGATCGAGGCGCGTTACGAGGTCTACCGCCGCCGCGAGGACGCCCTGGCCGCGGACTTGCAGCGGCTGGAGGAATGGCCGGTGCCCGACGGGTTCGATTTTGCGGCCGTGCCCAGCCTCGGCACCGAAGCCCGCGCCAAGCTCGCCAAGCGCCGGCCCGCCACCCTGGCCCAGGCCGCCCGCATCGATGGCGTCACGCCCGCCGACATCGCGCTGCTCCAGGTGCGTCTGCATCGCGTGGGCGTAAAATAGGCGATAAAAAGCCTCTCACGGAGACACGGAGGCACAGAGAAATGCCGCCGCCTGGACCTGTAGGACCATTGGGACTCTTGGGACCAGTAGGACCATTAGAACCATTAGGAGTGGCGGCGGCAAGCTATTGCTAACGTTTGCGGCGGCCGGTCGTCCCAAGGATCGTAATGGTCCTAAGCGTCCCAAGGGTCCCAGTCCCATCCGGCCGCCGGTTTCCCTTACCCAAAGGTTCCGCCGTTTTGCAGCACCTACGGCCGCGCGACATGCTCCGTGCTGACGCAGCAGTCGCGGGCGTCGAACAGGTTGAGGTAAAAGGCGCTGGCATCGGCGGGTACCAGGGCGGTCACGCGGTGCGCGGCGGCGTCAAGGGTTGCCGGGGCGGTCTCCCACTCCCGGGCCGGCCATTCCGGATCCCGGCTGCGGGTAAATGTCAGCTCGGCCCGGACGAGCGGCACGCTGGCCTCGTAGGTCGCCGCGCAAGTGGTGCCGTCAAAGGTGGCGGCGGCAATCTTAGGCAGCGGCGCCTCATGGCGGAGAATGGCGTTGGCGAACACGTGGATTTCCTCGGGATTCTCGCCGGCGCCGCCGTGACCGTGCGGCATCCGCACCCGCACGCACAACGTCCGCGGGCCGGGGGCGAGCCGGTAGGACTTTTGCAGCAGCGGCAGCAGATAAGCGAAGTCATTGGTGCCCGTGACCCACAGCATCGGCAGTTTGGCCTTGGGCAGGTACTGTTTGGGATCCCACAGGTCGTTCCAGCGTTCGATGCCGGCCGGGGCCAGCGCCTTGAACGCGTCCCGCCAGGCCGGGCTCTCGCTGACAAACCCGCAGCCGTAAACCGGCACGGCAAAGCGGAAACGGGGGTCGATTCCGGCGGTGATACAGGTCAGGTAGCCGCCCCAGGAAATGCCGGTGATGCCGATGCGGTCCGGATCCACGCCGGGCATGGAGCGCAGCAGCGAATGCGCCCGGATGACGGCGGCAACGGCGTGATGGTACCATTGTTCCGGCAACGGTTCGCCCAGCTCGTGGAACGGTCCGGGGTCCGCTGCGGAAATGCCGGCCGGGCCACCCCACTCATGGCGCTGCCATTTATTGTACTCGCCGACCGGCACCAGGCCGTTGAGGTCCATGGCGATGGCGGCGTAGCCGCGGGAGTTCCACAGGTTCACCCACTCCGCAAAGGCGCTGCCGCCGCCGCCATGCACCAGCACCATGGCGGGGCAGGGAGTGGCTGCCGGCACGCTGGGCGCGCCGTACCAGGCAAAGACCCGGGTCGGCCGGCCATGCCACGGCTCACCTTCATAAAACAGCGCGCGCAGGCCGGGCTGTTCAAACCCCGGCGCCGGAAACAGCTCCGGCACGGTATTGAGGCGGGACAGGTCCCATTGGTACGGCATCAGGCGGACTCCGATTGGGGCAAGCGGTAAAATTGGCAATATACCGAGATTCTTGCAAAAGCACGGCAAACACGGGATGTTCGTATAACCGTTTTGCCGAGCGATGTTGGGGCCACCCTTTTGGAACAGGGTGCTCCCTTTGCGGATTTCGCAGGCCGCTCCAGTGCAACAACCCATGATTGGGGCACTGGGGCGGCCTGCGGAATCCGCAAAAGGCACAAAAAGGTTTGACGGAGGGTTTGGGAACCGCCTTTCCTCAAAAGGGGGTTTCCAACAAGGTTCGGGGTCTGTCCTTCGGGTCGTTCTTTCCGTGGACAACGTGGCGGCGTAGTTGCCAGGGCGGTGCGGCCGTATACGG
>CAITYL010000114.1 GCA_903896595.1 uncultured Lentisphaerota bacterium | reverse complement strand
GAGACCGAGCTCGGCCGGGTCTGGGTGCCGGCTCAGGGCGTGGCGCCGGAATCGTTGGCGGCACTGTTCCCCGACCGCGCGGCACTGCTGCTGGCGTTGCGCGACTTTGATCTATTGAAAAAGGCGCGGGCCGCCGGCGGTGCGGAAGGCGGCTGGGGCGTGCAGGAACCGGCGGGCGGCGAAAATAATCTTGGCCGTGCTGAGCCAGAAGCCGTGCCGTTGTCCTCCGAACCGGAGAGCGTGCCGCTGCCGGCGGACGCGGGGACCTCGGCGCCGGGCGCGCCGGTGGTGTTCGACCTGACGCCCGCGAAATCGCCGGCGGCGTTGAAGCCGGTGGTGGCGGCGTTCGGGCAGTGGCTGGGGTTCCAGCAACGGCGCGTGGGGGGACGGCTGGCCTCGGCGGTGCATGCCAAGCGCCAGGGCGCGGCGGCGGTGCTGTATGTGACGGTCGCCCCGGAGTTTCAGGCGCAGGACTATGATATCCGCTATCAGATCGCGGAAGGAATGTGGTATTTCTGGGCGTTCCGGGGTGTGGAGATGGGCGTGGTGCCGCACCCGGAGCGGGCGTACCTGGTGCTGGTGTCGCCGGGCGGCCGGATCGCGGGCGGTTCCAGTCCCGACGGCGCCGCCAAGCTGTGGGTGGAGGAAAAGCCGCCCAAGGAGCGGCCGGTGAAACCGGAACCCGCCAGCGCGCCGGACACCCCGCCCGTTGCGGAGTTTGCAAGCCCGGCGGCGGGGCTTGGCGAGGCGCCGGTGCCGCCGCCGCCCGTGGCACAGGAACCCGTGGCGGCGCCGGCCGCTCCGGCAGTGGACGCCGCGCCGGCGCTGCCAGCGGAGATCCCAGCCGACAAAGCTGCACTGATCACAGCGTATGCGGGAAAAACGCCGCTGTGGCTGGCCACGCCGTGGGCGACGGACAGTCAACGGCGGGTACCACTTGAGATCGCTGCCCACGGCAACGCCACGTTGACGTTGCCGGCGGAATTGCCGGCGGGGACGCTGGTGCTGCGGGTGTTGGTGGAGTACGAGCCGGACATCCGCCGGCGCGGCGGGAATGCCTTGTCGGCCTACGGCTGGCGCTGGCCGGCCATCGGCCCGGATGGTAATGAGGTGTGGGCCGGCCAGTTCCTGCGCCTGCGGCTGAACGACCAATTGGTCTGGGCGCGCTGGCGCACGGAAACGCAACGGCTGCTGACGGTGGTGCTGCCGGGCGATCTCCGCAATCCGGGGCGCGAGGACAAGCTGATGTGCGAGAACGACGCCGATACGCCGTTGAATATCGTTGCGCTGTGGGCGGAACGCCCGGTCCCCGGCGCGCCGGTGTGGGTGGCGCTCGGCGGCATGGCCTGGGCCGAACGTCCAGAAACCTGGCGCCGCATGTCGGTGGTGGTGGAAGAGCTGTCCCTGCCGCCAGTTGGGGCCACCCTTTTGGAAAAGGGTGCTCCCCAACACCCCTTCCCAAAACTTTTGAATCTTAAACCGGATGGCGTTTCCGTCACAAGCAGTTCTGGCAAAACATCACCTCAGGCCACTGGCGCTTGTGACGGAAACGCCATCCGCATTAAGGAACAAAAAGGTTTAGCGGAGGGTTTGGGAACCGCCTTTCCTCAAAAGGGGGTTCCCAACGAGCGGGCCGGCCAGGTAGAGGCGGCGTTGGACGCGGGTTGGCGGCCGGTGCTGGAGCGGGTGAAGGCGGGGGGGGCGCGGGTAGTGGTGCGGTGCGAGGTCCGCAATGATGGCGATGTGGAGACTTTGGCCGTTGCCGGGGCGCGGTATGGCGCCCAGGTACTGGCGTGGCAGTTGCGGGTGGCGAACGGGAACCTGGGGCGGACGGCGGTGGAACGGTTGCGGCGCGTCTGTCCCAACGCCCAGGTGGCCGTGGACACGTTGCCCGCGCGCGGCGGCCTGCCGGTGGCGGCGGTGTTGACCGGGGGCGAGGCGGGCGGCGGCTACGGGGTCGAGGCCAAGGTAGCGCGGACGCGGGAGACGTTGCGCCGGGCCGGGGCCGGTGAAGCGGCGGCGCGGCCGTGGCTGGACAGCGCGGTGACGGAGGCGGGCGGCCTGGCCTCGCAGTGCCATGTCGGCTGGGTGGCGGCGGAGGCCACCGCGGCGTGGCTCGATGCGGGCGGCGGGCCGGTGACGTGGTGGAACGGCGGCGGCTGGGGTTGCGGCCTGTTCCCGCAGGAAGAGGAACGGCCGGGCGAGGCCTGGACGCTGGTCCGGCTGCTCACCGGCATTGGCGGCGCCACCGGCGAGGCGCGCGCCTGGTTCGCCGGGCTGGTGCCGGTGGACGGCGATGCCGGAACGACGCTAGCCCGCTGGGCGGCCGGCATTGAGCCGTCGGGCCGGATCAATGTATTGCTGTTTGGCGGCGACGACACAGGGCGCGAGTTTGTCCTGACCGTGCCCGTGCCGCGACGCACGGGCGTCTGGCGGGCGGTTATTGAGGGCGCGCGGCAGCCGCCCAACGAACAGCCGCCGGTGGCGCAAAAAACAGAGCGGCGCGAAATCGAGTTCCAGGACGCCAGGGGCGGCGACACCGGCCTGGTCCGGCTCAAGCTGAAGCTGGACACCGTGATGCGGATCACCCTGACCCCGCCCGCTGCCCGCGCGACGGCGGCGGACAGCGGCGGGCGGGAACCGAACGTCAAGCGCGCGCCATTGCCCTTGGAACGGCGCCGGGCCGCGCCCCTGGTGCAACAGAATGTTTGGGCCTTGGAAGAGGCCGGCGACCTGCCGGCCGCCGCGGAATGGCGCACTTCGGGCATGCCGGCGGCGAAGCCGGGCGAGGGCGCGCCGGCGGCGCTCGGCCAGGGCGTGAAGATTGAGCGGCGTCCGGCCACGCCGGGCCAGCTCGGCCGCTTGACCGGCGTGGCGCCCTATACCGCCGAGTCGTGGCTGGTGACCTTTGACGCTCCGGAAAAATGGCCCGCCGAACCGCTGGGCGTGGTCCTTCCCCTGGCCGCGACGGCGTTGCCGGACGCCCGCGTGGTCCGCTTCTGGGTACGGCCGGTACTGCCGCCGGAGCAGCAAAAAAAGGGGGTGCGGCCGCGGCCCGTCAGCCTGCGGCTCGGCACGGCGGGACTGTCCGCGATCCGGCTCAAGCCCGGCGTCTGGACGCGGATCGAGGCGCCGCTGGCGCGGCTGACCCCGGCCGGGGCCGACCGGAACGCGCCGCTCCGCATCCTGCCGGGCATCGACACCGTGGACGCGTTGCGTCATGACGTTGCCATTGAACTCAACGGCCTGCATCTCGCCGGCCCGCGGAGTCCGCGGGGGACGCCGGTGGTCACCGGGGCCGTACGGGCGTTGCGGCCACGCAAGGGTGCGCCGCCCGGTCCCGCGCGCCTGTTGGTGGAACTGGAGAAGCCGGCCGGGCCGGCGGCGGTGCTGGTGGAATACCGGTTGCCGGAAGCGCTGGTCGTCAAGACCGTTCAGGAACGGCTGTTCGGACTGGAAGCCGTTTACGAGCCCGCGACGCGACTGGTGCGGGTGACGGGGGACGAGTGGCCTAGCCAGCCCGCGATGGACGCGGAAAAGGCGCTGGCCGCCACCGGGAACGAGCAATTGGGCCGGCGCTGGGACGAAGGCGAGCGCGGGCTGTTGCTGCTGGAACTGGCGGCGCCCGCCGCGCCGGGCGCGGCCCCGGTTGCGGGGCCAGCGCCGGCGGCTGGATTGGGTGCCCGCGCCCCCGTGAGAAAGTAACGTCGCCGATCCGCCCGGGGCCGGGTGGCTCCCAAGGCAGATCAACCTGGCGTTTTTAAAAACGTCGCTTCCGGTTTTATCTTCACGTCACGCCCACTGCTCCCGCCCATTCCCCCACTTTTTGTGACCGCTCCACGAGTCTCAGGGTATAGTACCCCCGGTTCAGGGTTCAAGTCGGCGATGGCCGGAAACGAGAGCCTGAACGTGACAACCGACACCCACAATGACCACTTCGGCACGAGCTTTAGCATAAGGATCAGGTATGTCGACCACCAGTTTTACCTCGGAAGTCATCCGTCGGCAAGTCATGGAATGCGAAACCGAGCTGCGCCAGCCCGGCACCGTGTTGTTTTCCCAGGGGCGCTATGAGATTCAACGCATGCTGGGCGAGGGGGGCATGGGCATCACCTGTCTGGCGGACGAAATCAGTGTCGGCAATTTGCGCCGTCCGGTCGTGCTCAAGTTTGTCAAGGACAGTCTGGCCCCCCAGCAGTTGAGCCAGTTTTTGAACGAGGCCCAGCTCAGCATTCTCTTCAATCATCCCAACATCGTGCCGGTGTACCGGCTGGAGTCGGAGGTTCTGAAGATCGAGTCGCCGCGCGCCAAGACGCTGTTCTCACGCACCTTTGAGCACACGGTGTACTTCACCGTCATGCAATACATTGACGGATGGAATGTCCGCCAGATCGTGGACCGTCTGCGCGCCCTGGTCAAGAGCATGAATCAGGACATGGCGGTGTACCTGATCGGCCGCATCTGCCGCGGTCTGCATTATGTGCATCATTACTGTGACGCCAATGGCGCCGAGCTGGGGCTGGTGCACCGGGATGTGTCGCCTGAGAACATTTTGGTGGACCATTTCGGCCGGATCAAGGTCGCCGACTTTGGCATCACCACCGCCCGCAAGCAGGGGGCCGCCGAGACGCAGGGGCATGCCGGCAAGCTGCTGTACTGCTCGCCGGAACAGCTTGAGGGCAAGCCGCTGGATCCCCGGTCCGACATCTATTGTGTCGGCTTGCTGATGTATTTTCTCTTCACCGACACCGACTGGTTCGGGCCGGAACTGAAATCGAGCAAGCCGCGGGACCGCATCCGCCGCAAAATGAAAAAATCCCCGTTGCCGGGCCTGGCCCATGTCAATCCGCGGCTGGCGTCGATCTGCGCCGTCTGCCTGCGGGAAAACCCCTCCGAGCGGTATCAGACCTGCGAGGACATGGCCACCGATCTGGACATCTTTTTCAAGGACAGCCACAAGATCGTCACCAACGACATGCTGGAGGAGTTTCTCTCCGACCTGTTCAGCGCCAACCCGACCTTTGTGTCGCGGCGGTTCATTCCGCTCACCGGGACGCCGCACCTGGACCAGCCCCAGTTCAATCCGAACAACAACATCAAGGCGGAGGATCTGCCGGCCGCCCCCGCCACCCTCAAGACCGTGAAGATTTTGCCGGGCGAGGGCGGGTGAGGGGAAAAGTGGAAAGCAAAACGAACCGCAGATTGACGAATATTGAGGTCAGAATCACGAAGGAAATGCCGTTGGTTCCCGGGTAACTTCGCTATTCTGCGGTTCAGCATTCAGCAATCTACGGTTCGTTATGGCGTTCCCGGGACAACGATCCGGTTGTCAGGGTCCAAAATGATCTTGGTGGGGGTGAAACGGGATGCCTCTTCACGGGTCATGCCGCCAAAGGACATGATGGTGATGACGTCACCCACCGCACCCCGGCGCGCGGCGGCGCCATTGAGCAGGAAGGTGCGGCTGCCGCGCGGCGCCGGAATGGCGTAGGTTTCCAGCCGCTCGCCGTTGGTGGCATTGACCACCAGGATTTTCTCGTACGGCATGATGGCGGCGGCATCCATCAGGTCCAGATCCATGGCCAGGCTGCCCTCGTAATGGAGGTCGCAGCCGGTCAGCCGGGCCTGATGGATCTTGCTCTTGAGGATCTGCACCAACATGGCAACGGGGTCCTGAGGTTGTACGGGGTTGGGCGGTTGAGGGGGTGAGGGGTTGAGGGGTTGAGGGGTTGAGGGGTTGAGGGGTTGAGGGGTTGAGGGGTTGGGCGGTTGAGGGGTTGGGCGGTTGAGGGGTTGAGGGGTTGAGGGGGGGAAACGTGAAACGTGAGGAGTGAAACGTGAGGCGTGATGGGAATCACGCATCACGCGTCATGCGGTCACTTTTTGGCGTTCAGGCTGGCGCGGACGCGCAGGCGCAGGGCGTTGAGCTTGATGAAGCCGGTGGCGTCGGCCTGGTTGTAGACGTTTTCCTTCTCGAACGAGGCGATCTCGGAATTGTACAGGCTGAACGGCGACCGGCGGCCGGTCACGGTGACGCTGCCCTTGAACAGTTTGACGCGCACCTCACCGGTGACGTTTTTCTGGCTGTGGCTGATGGCGGCCTGGAGCATCTCCCGCTCCGGGGCGAACCAGAAGCCGTTGTAGACCATGCGGGCGTAGGCGGGGATCAGGCTGTCGCGCACGAACATCACTTCGCGGTCCATGGTGATCGATTCCATGGCCCGGTGCGCCTGGTGCAGGATGGTGCCGCCGGGGGTTTCATAGACGCCGCGGCTCTTCATGCCGACGTAGCGGTTCTCGACGATGTCGATGCGGCCGACGCCATGGTTGCCGCCGAGCACGTTGAGTTCCTTCATCAGGGCGGCGGGGGACAGGGGGTTGCCGTTGACCGCCGTCGGAATGCCGTCCTGGAAGTGAATGACGACGTCTTCCGGCTGGTTGGGGGTGTCCTTGAGCGGCTTGGTCAGCACGCGCATGTCGTCGGGGGCTTCGGTCCACGGATCTTCCAGGACGCCGCCCTCAAAGCTGATGTGCAACAGATTGCGGTCCATGCTGTACGGTTTGGCGGCGCTGACGGTGATCGGAATTTTCTTCTCGTCGGCATACGTGATCATGTCGGTGCGGCCGCGGAATTTCCAGACGTCGGGCATGCGCCACGGGGCGATGATCTGAATGTCGGGCTTGAGGGCGTAGGCGGTCAGCTCGAAGCGGACCTGGTCGTTGCCCTTGCCGGTGGCGCCGTGGCAGATGGCTTCCGCGCCCTCGGCCTTGGCGATCTCGACCAGGTGCTTGGCGATGAGCGGGCGGGCGATGGAGGTGCCGAGCAGGTAGGTGCCTTCGTAGATGGCATTGGCCTGCATCATCGGGAAGACATAATCCCGGGCGAATTCCTCGCGCAGGTCGCGGATGTGGCAGGCGCTGGCGCCGGTGCGCTTGGCCTTCTCGTTCAGGCCGTCCAGTTCTTCTTCCTGGCCGACATCGGCGCAGAAACAGACGACCTCGGCGTTGTACTGTTCCTTGAGCCACGTGAGGATGACGGAGGTGTCCAGCCCGCCCGAATACGCAAGAACGACTTTCATGGGTGCAAACGGCTCCCTGGGGGAATGAGGTTTCAACGGCGAATCCACAATATAGCCCCGTACCGGTAACATCATATTCCGAAGACAAGGTGGGTGCATGACATAGCTGTTGGTTAATCTGGCGATGTGGGGGATTTGCGCTTGAAAAATATATAGTATTATATATAATACAATTAAAGCCGCCTATCAGACGGCAGGTAAAAACGGTTATGG
>CAITYL010000113.1 GCA_903896595.1 uncultured Lentisphaerota bacterium | reverse complement strand
TAACCCCTTAACCCCTCAACCCCTTAACCCCTCAACCCCTTAACCCCTCAACCCATTCTAAAAAAAATCTCACCCGGCCTTGCGGACACCAATACGACCACTATGTTATCACGCTTTTTCACCCTCTCTGCGACCCCATCGTCTAGAGGCCTAGGACACCGGGTTTTCATCCCGGTAACAGGGGTTCGAAACCCCTTGGGGTCGCCATTTCCATCATCAGCACCACGTGTGCTGTCCGAGGGGGAGACAAGCTCCCCTTGCCACGCCCCATTTCCCTGGGCGTCCCGCCTGATGCCCAGTGCCCGCCATGTTCGGCGCTTACGGGCCGGCGCACGGGACTCCGGCAACGAGGGTGACGGCGGTCAACTGATCGCCAACACTATTTGCCGACGCCCGCCGCAGCACAATTCACCTGTCCCCAGCCTTCATGTCCCCAGCCTTCCCGTCCCCAGCCTTTCAGCCTTCGGTCTTGAAATAACGCCGATAGCAAAAAGCGGCAAAGGAATTGCCGCACTCCAAAAACGGTGCCAACCTGGCGCGGGGACGGGTGAATCCTGACGTCCGCCGCGTCCTCTTTGTCCTCAACGTCCTCTGGTTTTGGGATCGGGCCAGAGTCCTCCACGTCCTCGGCGGCAGTGCGGGTTAACCATTTTGGGCGGGGGCGGGGCGAGGACCTTGAGGACAACGGTGCCCCAAGAGGACACGATTCACCTGTCCCTATCCATATTCCCTATCCATACTTGGGCGGCGACAGAAAGGCGACGCGGAATAGGGACGGGGACCAAGCATCCTCGCATGGAATCGCCCAACACCGGGCAAGACGGTTTTCCGGGGCGTCCTCGTTGTCCTCAAGGTCTTCTCCGGAATACCGTTTTGTCCTCAACGTCCTCGCCCCGCACCTGCCACCCGCGCCGCCACCGAGGACAGAAGAGGACGGTACTCTCTAAACCGGAGGACACGGAGGACTTGGAGGACGCAGCGGCGCCCCTCTTTTGGACACGGTAACGTTTTTCGGTGCCAAAGCGCGACGGAACATCCTTCCACATGGCGGGGGGACGGGTGAATCCTGACGTCCGCCGCGTCCTCTTTGTCCTCAACGTCCTCTGGTTTTTGGATCGGGCCAGAGTCCTCCACGTCCTCGGCGGCGGTGCGGGTTAACCTTTTAAATTCCCCCGTCCCCGATCCCCATGATTGGGGTAACAGGGGCGGCCTGCGGAATCCGCAACAAGGCACAAACAGGTTTGACGGAGGGTTTGGGAACCGCCTTTCCTCTAAAAGGGGGTTCCCAACATCGTCCGACAAAACTGCCAGGCCGCCACGCCAATCGGGAGATTGGCGTTCCCGGGCCGGCCCCGGCTGGGCCGGCATGTGCGCAGTTCACCGCCGAGAAACAAACACCCCCGCCGGGTTGCCCGGGCGGGGGTGTGTTATTTATGCTGCGTTAGGTTGAGACTTGAATGACCTTCAGCCTACAGCCTAAACCGCTTCAGCCTTCCGCCGGCACGCCGGCGGAGGGCACTTACAGTTCGTCGCCGGTGACGGCGTTGTAGATCTTGAACTCTTCGGTGTGCAGGGCGGCATCAGGCCGGAACGACAGCTCGCCGCGGAACTCTTCCTCCAGCTTTTGAATCAGGCTGGCATCCTGGGTCTTGAGCCGGACCAGCACGTCGGGATGGACGCTGACCCGGATCTGGGTGCCCGAGCCGCGACGGCGCAGCAATTCGCGCAGGCGCCCCTGAATTTCCTCGCTCATGCTGGTGGCCGACTTGACCAGCCCCTTGCCCTCGCAATAGGGACAGGGCGCATAGATGGTGTCCTGCAGGCTTTCCTGTTCCCGCTGACGGGTCATTTCCAACAGGCCCAGCGGCGAGATCGGCATGACCTTGGTCTTGGCGCGATCAGCCAGCAGACCTTCCTTGAACACCCGCAACACCGTCTGCTGGTCCTTGCGGCTGCGCATGTCGATGAAATCGACCACAATCAGGCCGCCGATATTGCGCAACCGCACCTGGCGGGCCACCTCGACCGCCGCCTCCACATTGGTCTTGAGAATGGTTTCCGGATGGTCCTTGCCGCCGCGATTCTTGCCTGAATTGACATCGACCGCGATCAACGCCTCCGTCTCGTCCACGCAGATGTAACCGCCGGAAGGCAGGGGCACCCGCCGGCTGAAGATGGCCTCGATCTGGTCGGTCAGGCTATACTTGAAGAACAACGGCTTGGGATTGTTGTAAAAGCGGATATTGACCCGTTCTTCATGGGTCAGGTTGCGGGTCAGTTCCTCGACCCTGGCCGTGGTGTCCTTGCTGTCGCAGACAATTTCGTCCATGTCCTCGGTCAGGTAGTCGCGCAGCGTCCGTTCGACCAAGTCCGGCTCTTCGTAGACGCAGCAGGGAGCGCGTTTTTCCTTGATCAACTGCTCGGCGCGGCGCCAGTAGGCCAGCAGGGTGTCGAGATCGCGGCGGAACGATTTTTCGCTCTTGCCGGCGCCGACGGTGCGGCAAATAACGCCCATATTGCGGGGAATTTCCAAACCGCGCAGGATCCGCCGGAGCCGGTCCCGCTCCTCGCGGTCCTCAATGCGCTTGGAAATGCCGACATGGTTCGAGTTGGGCAACAACACCAGATAGCGACCGGGGATGCTCAGGTTGGTGGTGACCCGCGGGCCCTTGGTGCCGATCGGCCCCTTGGTCACCTGCACCAGCACGTCGGTATTGGCCTTGAACAGGGTCGGGATTTCATCCACGCTGACATTCGGCCGCTGGCGGCGGCGCTGCTGCTGCGGCGGGTGATGCTGCCCCCCCCCCTGGCCGCTGGTGACGCGCCTGCCCTTGACGATGATGATGTTGTTGCGACGCCTGGCCCGAGGATACCGGGGACGATGCGGCGGGCGGCGGCGTGCCGCCGTTGCGGGTGAACAGGGAACGCTTGATCCGGTCCAGGAACGAGGGCCGCTCCCCGGCGACGGCAGCGGCGGCACCGCCCGCCACCGGACGCCCCGATTCCGCGGCCGGCGCGGGCTCATCGTCGTCGGCATGGCTGGCCAGGGCGGCTTCGTCCTCGTCGCGCTCGTCGTTGTCCTCTTCCAGCATGTCCTGGCTGGCCGGGATCATATCCCAATAGTGCAGGAACGCATTTTTTTCCTGGCCGATATCCACGAAGGCGGCCTGCAGCGACGCCTCCAGATTGCAGATGCGCCCCTTGTAGATGGAGCCCACCAGATGATCCTGGTTGTGGCGTTCGATGAAGTAATCTTGCAGTTTGCCGTTGTCGGTGACCGCGACGCGTGTTTCCAGGCCGCCGCAGTTGATGAGAATCTGTTTCATTGGAGATTGCAGTTTCAGTTCGTTTAAAAGGTTTCGATCAGGTAAGAGACTGGCCCGGTTGCAGGGAGTGTCCACGCAAAAAATCGGCGGCGCCCATTTCGCCGCGCCCCTCGGGAATGACCCGTTCGAGACGGAGGCTGCCCGCGCCACAGGCAATGATCCATTGGTGACGATCGGCCTGGAGCACCGTTCCAGGCAAAGCCGGCGCGCCAGTGACGGCCGCCTCCGGAGTGGCGGCGGTGACAATCAACCGCCGCATTCCCTTGCCGGTGCGGAGTTCGCACCAGGCGCCGGGCCATGGCTGGAACGCGCGGACCCGGCGGGCCAACACGGCCGCGTCCAGCTTCCAGTCCAAATGCCCGTCTTCTTTCTTGAGTTTGCGCACCACGGTCGCCGCATCATGCGCCTGCGCCACGGCGGGCCGTCCCTGGTGGCAGACCCGCCACAGGCAGGGCACCAAGGCGTCCGCCGCCAGCCGGGCCAGACGCTGCTCCAGAACGCCGGCCGTTTCATCGCCGGCCAAGGGCAACCGCACCTGCTCATAGACCGGGCCGGTGTCCAATCCCTTGTCCATGCGCATGAACGACACGCCGGCCTCGGCGTCCCCGGCCAGGATCGCCGCCTGAATCGGGGCGGCACCGCGGTACCGCGGCAACAACGAGGCATGGACATTCAGGCAGCCACAGCGGGGCAGGGCCAGCACGGGTTCGCGCAACAACTGCCCGAAGGAGACCACCACCATCACGTCCGGCCGCAACGCCGCCAGGCGCTCCAGGCCGTCCGGGGCATTGATCGAGACCACTCGGTCGGCGGCCAGTCCCAGCCGTGCCGCCGCCGCGCCCACCGGGGTCGGCGCCAAATGACGGTTGCGGCCCGCGGGACGGTCCGGCTGTGTCCCCACGCCCACCAACAGGACTTCCGGCGCGGCGGCCAGGCGCTCCAGCACGGGCACGCCCAATTCACCCGAACCCAAATAATAAACCCGAATCGGCTCCGCTATCACCAGGGGTCACAACTCCAGACATATCAAGAAATTAAAAAAATACGCACAAACTAAAGAAACCGGCCAAACCGGGCCGGCTTCCCAAAACCGCGTCACTAATTCTTATCAGGAACTATGCGTATGAGAATCCGTATATTCATACCTTAATACCTTAAACCGTCCTTGTCCACCGCAACACCAGAACCGCGGGCGATGGTCACCGGCGGCACGCCGACCCGCTGGCGAAACGCGCGACTGAAATACGCGATGCAGCGGAACCCGCTCTGTCGTGCCGCCGCGGCCACCGTCAAGTTGGAGCCCGCCAGTAACCAGCGGGCGTGGTCAACCCGGGCGTTCAGCAGGTCCGCCAGGGGGCTGACCCCGAAAAACTCGCGATAGAGGGCGGCAAACCGGGTCGGGCTCAAATGGACGGCCGCCGCCAGAGTGCCCACCGTCCACGCCTGCCCCAACTGTTTGCGCATGCGGAAGCGAAGCGACAAAAACTGGTCACGCAGTTCGGCCCGGCGCGGGGTCAGCGCCGGCTCATTGGCCTCCGCCAACTGCCGGGCCAGTTTGAGGAACAGCCAGTCCAGGAGCAGTTTCACGGCGCGTTCGTCACCACTGGTCTCGGCGCGCAACGCCTCCTCGCGGATTTCCGTCAACAGCGGCGCCATAAACTCCGTGCGCCGCAGCCGCATGGCCGTGGACAGCGGCACCCCATGGCGCGCCACCAGTCGCCGGAACACCGGGCCGTCGGCGTGGAACCAGTCGTTGCCCAGGCCGGTGCGGTGTCCGCGAAACCATTGCGGGTCCGTTGGTCCGTACAACACACAGGTGCCCGTCGGCACAACCCGCACCCCGTCCCGGAGCCGCACCTCCGTCGGGGCCAAAAAATGCAGAAACACATAATGACCGAACCCGTGGGGCCGGTCAATGACGTGCGTGGGCGAGTGCCAATACCCGACCCCAAGGCTGTGGAGCAGCGGTTTAGTCATGATCGTCATTTCAGTCGTTTAAGTCAAATAAACCGTTGTTTCGGATATTTACAAGGATGACACAGGAGCTACTTTAGGGCAAATGAAAAAAAGACCGGCGGGGGCGGCCATCCCATAGGACCATTGGGACCTTTAAGACCTTTCGGACCATTGGGACGCCGCCTCACGCATCACGCATCACGCATCACGTTTCACGCCACAGGCCACAGGAGCCGCACATGAAAATCGCCTTCATCGGAGCCGGAAGCTTCATTTTTGCCCGCAAACTGGCCGCCGACCTCTGCTCGTTCGACGACCTGCCCGCCTTGGATCTGGCGCTTATGGACATCGACGCCGGACGCCTGGCCGTCACCGAACAAGTGATCGGCAAACTGCTGGCCCAGACCAAACGCGCCGTCCGCGTCACCGCCACCACCAACCGGCTGGCGGCTCTGGAGGGGGCCAGTTTCGTGGTGGCCATGTATGACCCCAACGGCCTGGACGCGCGCCGACGCGAGGTGATGACCTGCATCGCCCACGGCGTGCCCACAGCCATCGGCGACACCCTCGGGCCGGCGGGCGTGATGAAAGGCGTGCGCACCGCCACCCTCACCCTGGCCATTGCCAAGGACATGGAACGGGTCTGCCCCGACGCCCTGTTCATGAACTACGTCAACCCGATGGCCATGAACTGCTGGATCGTCAATGCCGGCAGCCGGATCCGCGGTGTCGGCATGTGCCACGGCCTCGAACACACCCGCACCCTGCTCGCGAGTTTCCTCGGCGTCCCCGACCACGAACTGGACATGGACGCGGCGGGAATCAATCACATGACCTGGATCCTCGGCCTGCGCCACCGCGGCGCCGACGCCTATCCGGAACTGCGGAAACGGCTGCCGCAGGTCCGCCACATCGACCCGGTCCGCTTCGCCGTCATGGAGGCGACCGGCTACTTTGTCACCGAAAGCAGCTTCCACACCGCCGAGTACCTGCCCTATTTCCGTACCCATTTCAAGTCGCTCTATGTGGCCGGCGAGCATGAGCCGGGCTACAACACCGGCATGGGCTACTGGGGGATTGAATGCATCCACCCAACCACGCCTCAGGGCGGGACGATCGAACCTTCCATCCCCTTAGGGTGGGACATCCACGTCTACGAGCGCATTCACTCCAAGACCTGGGAGACGGTCAAGCAGCAGTTGCTGCGCGATGAGGCCATGACCGTGAAACTGAGCGAGGAATACGGCATGCGCATCATTCATTCGCAGATCACGGGCACTCCGCGCACACTGAGCCTGAATGTGCCCAACCGCGGCTATATCCCCAATCTCCCGGACGGCGCCACCGTCGAAGTGCCGGTGACCGTGGACCGGACCGGCCTGCATCCGCTGCCGCAACCGCCCCTCCCCGAACCGTGCGCCTCCCTCTGCCGGCGCAATATCGAAGTGCAGAGCGAGGTGGTGAACGCGGTGCTGCACCAGGATCCGCGCGCCGTCTTCAACGCCATGCTCCTCGACCCCCTCGCCGGCGCCGCCATCGACCTCGACCAAATGCGGACGCTGTACAACGCCCTCCTCACCACCGATGAAGGCATCCTGCCCGACTGGCTCGCCCACGCTAAACGCTGACCAACCGGTTAAGAACTGATTTAGCCTGGATTATTCATGACCAAAGAATGATGTCCATTGTAGCAAAGCGATTGCATCGCGCTCTTCGAGCTGTCACGTCCCAATTGGGCGGGCTGCAAGCCCTTTGCTACACTCATGAATAATCCAGGTTAGCGCATGTTTGTAAGTTTGAACAGGAGGCCGCAGAGACCACAGAGAAGGCGTTCTCCGCTCTCTCCTGATTTCTCCTGTTCAATAAAGCTTACTCTTCCCCGCCATCATTCTCGCGTTCCCCGGACGCCTGCGTCAGCCGTTCCAGGCGGGCCAACCAGGCCAGCGCCTCGTCGCGGTTGTGGCCACACATCTCGGGCGCCGGCCGCAGGGCGGCGCACACCGCGGGGCGTTCTGGACGGCCAAACAGGCGGCAGCGGTGGTCCGGGGTAAGCTGGACACACCGCTGCCCCGCCGGCTTCCCCCCGGGCTGGCCCGGAATGGCGGAACTGATGGACGGGGCAATGCAGCACGCCCCGCAACCGGGACGGCAACTCAACGGGGATGCGACAGTGGCCATAAGAGCCCCAATATGCACCATCCCACCGGCCGCGCCAATGGGCCAACACTCTACGAACAGGACACGCCGACACCAGTTGCGGGATCCGCTCGACGGGAGTATTGTGGGTGGCGACTCCTGTTCCCAGCAGCACTCATCCATCCCATAACGATGCGTTCCACCCGATTTAAACAACCGTCACGACTGACCTGGCTGGCCGCCTTGGCCGTGCTGGCCGGCATGCTGGCCACCGGCTGCACCCCACCCCGGGACACGACCGCGACCGGACCGTCCGCCAGCCAGCGGCAACTGGCCGAGTTGGCGATCCACGGCAAGCATATCGGCATCCGGGCCGCCGCCAGCCGGCGGCTGACCGACCCCGCACAGCTCGCGGCGGTGGTCATGGAAGCCCCCGACCCCGCCATCCGCCGCGAGGCCCTTGGCCGGCTGAACCATCAGGCGATGCTGGCCAAAGTAGTGGTCAGTGTCGAGGACGAGGATCTTCGCCGCCTCGCCCTGAACCGGCTGACCGACTCCTGGGGCTTGGTCAAAGTCGCGGTGAAAGGCCGGGATGATGATCTTCGCCGCGCCGCTCTCGCCCGCCTGACCGATCCGGCGGGCCTGGCCAAAGTGGCGATGGAAGGCCGGGACGACGACATCCGCCAGGCCGCCCTCGCCCGCCTGACCAACCCGCGGGCACTCACCCGCGTGGTGATGGAAGGCACGGACGACACCATCCGCCGCGCCGCTCTCGCCAAACTGATCAGTCAGTGGAAACCGTCCGCTCCCGCCAGCGCCACGGACGGCGGGAAGCCCCCCCTCATCCCGTCGGAACGCTTCACCGGCCAGGCCATGCTCGCCAAACTGGCATTGGAAGACAAGACCACCGCCGTCCGTCGCGTCGCCGTGGACAAAGTAACCGACCAAACCGTGCTGGCCAGGGTGGCCAGGGAGGAAGTGGTCTGCGAGGTCCGCCAAAGTGCCGTGGCTAAACTGACCGACCCGGCGATGCTGGCCACCGTGGCGATGGAGGATGAAAATATCGCCATCTGCCGCCTCGCCCTCGCCCGCCTCAACGACCCGACGCTGCTGCCCAAAATCGCCAGCCGCGCCACCGCCTGGGAAATCCGGTGCGCCGCTTTCCGTCGCATCTCCCAGGACGACGCCCTGAATACCTTGGCGCGTCAGACACGGGACCCGGCCATGCGGCTGGCCATCTTCGTGGGCCGGAACCAGACCACCTGGCCGGAGGTGATCGCCAAAGTCAAGGCCGGCCGCTGCCCCCCCGGGGAAGTACTGGGAGCCCTGGCCCTGATGGACCGCCAGGACGCCGCCGCCGGCCCCGTGATTGAAGACCTGTGCCGGCGTTTCCTGCATCAGGACGCCGCCCTCACCCAGCCGGTCCCCGAACCGGGCGGCCCGCGCCCGACCCGGCGGGGCGATGCCGCCCGTGTCCCCGAACTCGTTGAACTGCTGAATCCGTATGGCTCCCGGCCGCTGGCCGAAGCGTACCTCGCCTCCGGCCAACCGTCCCTCCAAAAAGCCGCCTGGCTGTGGGCGCTGAATCATGGCTATGATCCCGCCACCCTGTGCCGCGGCTGGCACCCCCCACCCCCACCCCCACCCCCGCCGCCATCGCCCACGCCACCCGTCCCTTCCATCGCCACCCCCGCCACCCCAGGCCCGCCATGACCCCCCCGCCCGCCTACGCCTATATCGACCGGACCGAACAGTTGCCAGACCTGCTGGCCGACCTGGAAACCGCCGTTGAAATCGCCGTCGACAGCGAAGCCGACAGCATGCACAGCTACTTCGAAAAGGTATGCCTGCTCCAACTCACCGCCGGCCCCCGCAATTACCTGGTGGACCCGCTGGCCGGCCTGGACCTGACTCCACTGCTGGACATCCTCGCCCGCAAGCCGCTGATCCTGCACGGCGCCGACTATGACCTGCGCATGCTCCGCATCGGCTATGGCTTCCGCCCCTGCCAGCCCCCGTTTGAGACCATGCTCGCGGCACAATTGATCGGGTCATCGCGCCTGGGGCTCACCGCCCTGGTGGAGGGCTGCTGCGGGGTCCGCCTGGAAAAACAGGAACAGCGCTCCGACTGGGCGCGCCGCCCCCTCTCCCCGGCCCAGCTCGACTATGCCGCCGCCGACACCCATTACCTGCCCGCCGTGGCCGCCTGGTGCCGGAGCGAACTCGCGCGCCTGGGCCGCACCGCCTGGCATGACGAGAGCTGCGCCGCGCTGGTGGCGGCCACCGCCACCGACCGCCCGGTCGACGCGGAGAATGCCTGGCGGCTCAAGGGCTTCACCGGCCTGCCCCTGCGTGAACTGGCGTTCGCCCGCGAACTGTGGCAATGGCGCGACACCCTGGCCCGCGAGGCCGACCGTCCCCCCTTCATGATCATGAACGAAAGCGGCCTGGTGGCGCTGGCCCAGCACCTGAGCCGCACCCTCAACCTGCACGACTTCCGCCTGCCCCGCCATATCGTCGGGACCCGGCTGGAACAGTTGCACCAGGCCGCCCAGCGCGCCGCCGCCCTCCCCGAAACGCAATACCCCGCCCCGCTGGCGCGTCAGTCCGTCGTCCGCGACCTGGAAGTGGAGGCGCGCGTCGGCAAGCTCCGTCACGCCGTCACCCGCCTCGCCACCGAACTGGGCATTGAACCACCGGTCATCGCCTCGCGCAACCGTCTGGAAGCCATTGCCAAACAACTGCCCCGTGACCGTCAGGCCCTGATGGCCGCCGGCCCCCTGCTGGGCTGGCAGGCCGATCTCCTCCTCCCCGCCGTCTTGGAGCTGGCGCCGCCATGAGGACCACCCCCGCAACGGCCCGTGTCGAGGTTATCCGGCGTTAGGCTGAAGCTGGTTGGGCTTGAACATTGAACATTCAACGTTCAACATCCTGTCGTTGAATGTTCGATGTTGAATGTTCATTTTCAGCCTAACGGATCTCGCCTCAACCCAGCATAACCGGGACCAAACCAAGCTCTCACACGAAGACACGAAATCACGAAGAAATTAGAAACCATTGACGCTTCCGGAAACCGCATTCTTTCCAACGCACTTCAATCCTTCGTGCCTTCGTGTGAGACATTATCGGTATCGACACGGGGGTGAACGTGTTCCATCACGTATCAGCGTTGGACGCCAACGCGGTATAGTTCACGAACACGTGCCACAACGGTGCCGTGATCAGGGAGCCGCTAATGAAAGCCACGTCCAGCCTGGCAAATTCAGGCGTTTCACTCCGGCGCAAGGCCATTGAGCGATTGGGCACCTTTCGCTACTCCGCCATCGAACTGCTGGGGGCGCTGATCGTGCTGTTCGTGATCACGCCGTTTGTCGAGTTGTTCCCGCACGGCGACCTCGTGGAAGCCACCTTGCTGACCCTCGTCATGGTGTCCGCGGTGCTGGCCGTGGGCGGCCGGGGCAGGACGATGGGGGTCGCGCTCCTGCTGGTCATCCCCGCGTTGACGGCAAAATGGGCCAACCATCTCCGGCCGGATCTGATTCATCCCTTTTTCTCCCTGCTGGCCACCATGGCGTTCTTTGCCTTTGTGGTGACGCTCCTGCTCCGCTTCATCCTGCGCGCCCCGCGGGTGGATGCCAATGTCATCTGCGCCGCCATTTCAGGTTACCTGATGCTGGGCATGCTCTGGGTGCCGGCCTATGTGATGGTCACGCAACTGTCCCCGGCGGCGTTCACCATCAGTGCGGCGGCGAGTGACGGACGCGTCCTCTCCGGTTTTGACTGCTTTTATTTCAGCTTCGCCACCCTCTGCACCGTGGGGTACGGCGACATCACCCCCGTCTCCAAGGCGGCGCGCATGCTCGCGGTCATGGAGGCCATCACCGGCCTGTTCTACATGGCGGTGCTGATCTCGCGCCTGGTCTCCGTCTATTCCGCCGCCCCGCGCCCCGCCGGAGAACCACCCGCAGAGTGAGAGACTCGCGAGACCGGAAAGTGGCGAACCTCATCCGGTCTCTACGGTCACGGGAGTCCCTCGCGTCCAGCCTCCCCATTTGAGGGTCTTCTCCTCGTGCGCCACGCACGGGCGCAGTCCATGCCGCCCACTGTCAACGCGGTCTCCACCAATGGGGGAAGCGGTTGCATCCAGAAACATAAATAAATTTTTCTCCGATTTGCCAGTTTGCTTAAAGGTGTTATCTTTCAATTAAAAGCTTTAAGCAATGAGGAAAATGCAAAATGGCCGGGGTGACCTTAAAAACCATTGCGCTTCAGGCCGGGGTCTCCTATGCGGCGGTGTCCCAGGTTCTCTCCAATCCGGCGAATACCAGGTTTCCCGCGGCAACCCGCAAACGAATCCTGGCAGCCGCCCATAAGTTGAACTATCGGCCCAATCGTTTTGCGCTGGCCTTGAAGGGGCAGGCGACTAATCTTTTTTCGATGGTGCTACCATGGAATTGTCCCGAACTGATGGACGCGGCGGAGCGTGGGGCTCGTGACGCCAATTATCAGCTCATGGTCGAGTTCACGCCGTCACCGGTCGGTGGCGCCGAGGCCAAGGCGATTGGCACCGCTTTGGATTGGCATGTTGATGGTTTGATTTGGATGCCGTATGGCGGGGCCAAGGATTATAGCGAGACGATTGCCGCGATTGCCGCCTCCTCGACAAAGGTGGTGCTATTGCATCATGGTTTGGAGGACTTGGATGGTGCGGACATTGTCCGGGCCGAGACCACGACCAGTACGGTGGCGATGGTCACACATCTCTCCGAACAGGGGTACAGGCAAATCGCGTGCTTGAGTGAGCAGCTTGATTTTGCGCCCGACCGGCGCCGGTTTTCGTTAATCAAAAGCACCGCCGCCCAACTGGGGGTGCCATGTGAGACGTTTGTCATGCCGCCCGGTGAATTTAAGGAGAAGATGACGGCTTATCTTCGGGAAAGCAAAATGCCGGTGGCCATGATTTGCAACGGCAACTGGTTTGCCGTTGACCTGATTGAGCTGGCCGATGCGCTGGGAATCAGCAGCCCCGAGCAGTTGGGAATTGTGGCGATTGGTGACTTTCCCATTGGCGGCAGATTACGGGTGGGTACGTTAACCCGGCCGCGGCTGACGGCGATTCAGGAACCGCTGGGTGCCATGGCCGGGGCGGCGGTTGATCTCTTGGTCAGTCGTCTCCAGGAGAAAATCCCGGAAGTACCGGTCGAACGCTTATTTTCGGAAACCTTGGTTGTTCGCGACTCGACAATGCGGCGGGTTCGCTAAAACGAGATCTCTGGAAATTAACATGTTACATAAAAAATGGTTTACGTTGATCGAGCTGTTGGTGGTGATTGCGATTATTGCGCTGCTCGCCAGCATTCTCCTGCCCAGTCTCAACAAGGCCCGGGACCGGGCCAAGAATGTTATTTGCATCTCCACGATTCGCAGCATGAATCTGGCGTTTTTTAATTATCTGTCCGATTTTCGCACGTATCCAAAACCAGTCTTCAATGATTACAGCGACAATCCGTGGTTCGTAAAACTCAATCAGCTATACCTGGGGGACACCCGTGGTTTTTTGGCGTGTCCCGTGTACACCCAAATTTATGGCGGCAGCGGGTATAAATATGGAGAATATGCGGATGCTTATTGCATGAATGATTGGCTGGGCTTGGTCGCGCCGGCGGCGGCTAAGAGTCCCGCTAAAATGTGGCTGGTGGGCGAAATCAACTACCAGCATACCTGGAACGCCATCAACGCCTCAGACATCACCGCCAATCCATGGGGGTTTTTTTTGGATGACTATCATTCAGGCAAGTCAAATGTGCTCTTTGTGGATGGGCATCAGGCGGCCTTTTCGCCGAAAGACGTCGCGACTGGCGAGATCTATGACCGGTGTGACTGGTAACTGGGGGCGCAGGCAAAAGTACGGCAAACACGGGGCGGGGTATTCGTTGCAATAGTTTTACAGCCAGTCAGATAAAAATATTATAGGTAGTAGAAAACGATGCAAATCTCAACGATATTATGGCTTGCGTTGATCCTGGTTTTTGGGTTAGCCAAGCCGGGCTGGACAGCGGAGTGTCTGTTTGATTTTAGCTCGCCCGCCGCCGTGGCCACATGGCAAGTGCTTAATCCCGGCTTGTTGGTTAAACCTTTTAGCGGGTTTGGCACGGCCGGTGACGGCATGCTGGAACTGACGGTGAAGACAAACCGCGACAGCGTGCCAGGCGCACCAGCCCTGGCGGTCGAAACCGGCAGCCCCGTCAGGGACTGGTCCAAGCTTGAACGGCTGGAAATGGATTTGGTCAATCCCACCACTCGCCGTGTACTGGTCGGAATCATGATTAGCGATTCGCAAACTCCCTTGCCTGACGGCTGGTTTGATGTGGTGTCGTTGGCCCCCCAATCAGGCGCCCGCATCGTCAGGCCGATGTATTACTTCTCCAATGGGGTAAATCGTGCCGAC
The DNA here is from genome assembly GCA_903896595.1 of uncultured Lentisphaerota bacterium. Lineage (GTDB taxonomy): Bacteria > Verrucomicrobiota > Lentisphaeria > Oligosphaerales > CAITYL01 > CAITYL01. Next base: position 3,975 of record CAITYL010000113.1, on the reverse strand, counting down.
ATTCAAAAGTTTCACCTTTTCCTGCCCACCGCCACGGCTGGTGATCGCGTGCTGATTGGCAAGGTCATGCTGTTGATGCCGGGCGAAAAGAATGCGGAACCGGCACCGGCATTCAAAACGGGGCTAGAAACGCTGTGGCGGCAAAAACTGGACGCCCTTGCCGACCAATTGTCGTCCATGCCCGAGCTTCAGGACAGGACGATGACACCGACGACTTCGGCCGCGCAAAGCCTTCAGGCAAGCCTGCGGAAGCTAGCCTCTGAGGTGGCCGCCAAACGCCAAACCGACTCGCTGGCAGTCCATTCCATTTATGATTTTGAAGCGGAGAATGCCAGGATTGACGCGTTGATCAAGCGGCATGAAAGCCTGGTGTCTTTGTTAAAACTGAGTTCTTCGGCCGGATCGGTCAACCCATTTTTCGGGGTGGGTTTCGCCTCGTCCATGCAAAAAATCAAGCCGCTGGCGTTGGACGGCCCCTTGGCGGTCGGCCCCGGCATGGTCTGCCGTTTGGCGCGGAACGAGAATGAATCGTTCCAGGTCGTGGTGCTGCCCTTCGGCAAAAAACTGGACGCGGTCTCGGTCAAAGTCGGAGACCTGGTTTCGGACACGGGCGCCGTGCTGAAGCCTGAACAGGTGCGGGTGTCAGTCGTCGGCTTTGTCAATCTCAACCGGGCGCTTCCGGATGCCCGTCTTCCAGATGGTGACTGGTGGCCGGACCCTCTTCTCAGCTACCTGAAGAGCGTTGATGTGGAACCCGGCATCCTGCAGCCGTTTTGGGTTCGCCTGCGGACTACGCCCGAGCAAATCACGGGCAGCTACAGGGGGAAAATAACGGTTTCTTCCGCCAATGGTGGCGAATTGAGTTTTGACTTAACCGTTAAAGTTGATGACTTTGTTCTGCCCTCCCATGCCCCGTTGCCGCTGGCCGTCGGCTTCTTGAATGACCGCGGCTACACCCGGGGCCCGGTCGGCGACAAATGGGAGGAGAAAAAATACCAGTATGCCGACTTTCTGGCGGACTATTGGATCGGCTATGATAACATTTACAATCTCACCGAACCGGACTGGGATGTCTTGATGCATCAACACGCCCAGGGCAGGTTGGTGGCGGCCTCGCTCGGCTATTATTATGCCAAAACCACGCCGGATATCCACGCCACGATAGAGCGGTTCCGGCCCTATTATGAACAGGCAAAAAAACTGGGCATTTTAGACCACGTTTATGTCTATGGCTTTGACGAATTGGAGACAAACGAGTATCCCAATCTCAAGCAAACCGCGGCGGCGTTCAAACAAAACTTTCCCGACCTTTTTGTGATGACCACCGCGCGGGATCATGCCTATGGCGGGACGTCGGGCGCGAAAGGCATTGACGCCTGGATCCCGGCCACCAACTTTTATTATCCGAAGGACGCCGCGGATGCACGCAAGAACGGGGTCAAGGTGTGGTGGTACATCTGTTGCGGGCCGCGTGTCCCCTGGGCTAACATTTTCATCAACTATCCGGCGATGGACACGCGCCTGTTAATGGGAGCGATGGCCATCAAATTCCGGCCGGATGGTTTTCTTTACTATTCGATCAGTGAATGGGGGAGCAACGGCCGGGTGCAAGGGGGCCCCTTTCTCACCGCGTGGAACCCGGCGACGGCGGGGGAGTGGTGTGGCGATGGCTGCTGGATCTATCCCGGCCCCAACGGCCTGCCTCTGGCCAGCGTCCGCCTGGAAAACTTTCGCGATGGCTTGGAAGACTATGCTTACGCCTGCATCTTGGAGGCGACAGTGGCCAAGGTCAAGGCCGATCCTCGCCTCGCCGACAAGGCCGCCCCGTGGCTGCGGCAGGCGGAGACGGCCCTGGCGGTGCCGTCCACGTTAGTCAACACCTTGACCCAGTTCAGCCATGATCCCAATGCGTTGATGCAATACCGAACCCGCTTAAGCGACGCGATTGCCACGGCGCCCATTAAACCGGCTGACCCGTGGTGCAAGGGAATCCAGGTTCGTGGCGTTATTCAATAACCGGTCAACGATTGCCGCCGATCCTCAATCTTTTCTCAAGCCAAGGAACTGTCAATGAACCGTCACCTTCAACTGAGCGTTCTCTTGCTTTCTCTATTCCACTTGCCCGTGCAATCCCAGGTTCGGTGGATGGATGGCGCTGTGGCAACGGCGCCCAAAGGCGTATTATTAACTCCGAATGTTGACTATTTTGGGGAGGGCGTTTTCACCGGAGTCACCTATCGGTACGAGCCCCGGCAGATTGGCAAAGCCGATACCGACGACGATGATAAGGCTTTCGCCGGAAAGCGCCTGTTTGACGGTGTGGAGCCTGGTTGGTATTCACGGCCTGCGGGGCCAACCTTGCCGTTGCCGGGATCGGTCGTCTTCGACTTCAAGCGGGAATGTGACTTCACTGAGGTTGACGTGCTTAGTGAAGCCAAGCCGGTGCGCTTCCAGATTGAAGTGTCCGCAGACCACGCGGCATGGAAGACGGTTTATGACTCCGGGGCGCGAATGATATCACCGTCTGTATTCCACCGTTTGCCGTTCACCGCATCCGGGCGTTATCTGCGCTTAAAAGCGGATTCGAACGGTACCCTCAATATACCTGAAGTATGGGTGTGGGGTACTGCCCAAATGTCCGAAAAGGACTATGCCGACGCTGGAATGAGAAGCGTACTCGATCTTGCTGGGACGACTGGCGTGCCGGGGATTCCAGCCACCCGTGCAAGCGATCGTGAGTACGCGACGTGGGCCGCAAAACTGAAGGCGGTTCATGCCGACCGCATGCCAGCCGTCTGGTCGAACGCATTTCCGTGGAACTCATTGGCATTACAACCGATACTACCGAATCGGGCGTTGATCAACCAGCCCATTGACGCCGTCATGTGCCGCAATGAGTCGGAACCGGTTGCCGTGTACCTGACCAACACCAGTTCAAACCTCATGAGAACTCTTAAGGTTACGTTATCCGCTTTTCGTGATGCCAATGGCGGTGAGGCAGGCCAAATTACAGGCGAACTTCACGTCTTTGCCGTTCAGCAGTCTAAAGTTTTTGGGCCGACGCCCTATGCCCTGATCTCTGAGCATAATAAACCGGGCCGGGATGTGCTTCGCAGGTACTGCCTCAACGCAGCTCAGATAATGGACTTTCCCACCATCAGGTTGCCCCCTGCGGGCAGCGCCATCTTGTGGGTAAAACTGCGCACCGACCAGTGTCGTCCCGGCAAGTATAGCGCCGTTTTGAGTTGCCAGAACGGGCCATCGGTCCGATTGGATGTCCAGGTTGTGGATATCACTCTGCCCACCCCCAAGGTATGGGTCAACTACTGGGCCGTTGAAACCAACATGGCGCCATTCCGGGCGGTGGATTGGGTCGACCGGGAGGCGCAGGTTCGGCATGAGATGGGCATGACCGTAGTTGATGGCTGGCCGGAGGGTGGAACCGCCGCCGCCGCGCTGTACAAGATCAATCCGCAGACCCTGTTCAAGATCTGGGGAATGGGTAATTACGGCCACAAGCTGTGGGCGGTCGGTCATGGCGGGTTGAAATTCGGCATCTCCGACTTTACCCGGGACATGCGCGACGATCTGAAAAATATCGTGAGAGCCCATGCCAATGCGGCGCGCCTCTTTAAACTTGATTATTCCCAGTGGTTTCTCGAAGCCGCCGATGAACCCAATCCAATGTGCCTGCCGTTGTTTGGCGAAATGGCCAAGGTCTGCAAGGAAGCCGACCCGAACGTAATGCTCTATGCGAATCCTTGCGGATGGTTGGGATTGCCGGACCGGCAGGTTGAGGACGACGCGACGATGTATCCCGCCATGAAAGACTGGTACTCAAGTGTTGCAGTTGATTTTTGTGCTTAAAACAGGGTTCGCATTGGTGTGATATTTTATCATAACATACTATCATCAAGCGGCTTTCTTGCAGGGTGCAAAACCACCATCATGGAGGAACTGCCCGAACAGGCACTG
>CAITYL010000112.1 GCA_903896595.1 uncultured Lentisphaerota bacterium | reverse complement strand
TTGAATATCCAATATCCAACAAGGAATGTCCAAGAATGAAGGAAAAGACCAGTCAGTTCTGTTAAAAGCACATCCCGCATTGACTTGGACATTGGACATTCCTTGTTGGTTATTGGACATACGCCGTAATAAAAAAACGAGGTTGACGTGAAGGCAAAAGAATTCAGCACTGACGCGGCGGTGGCGGCGCTCCTTCGGGGTCTGGCCGAGGCGCATGGCCTGGACCTCACGCCCTATGACACGACGTTTCTGCGGAAAGCGCTCGAGCAGCGCGTGGCTGCGACCGGCTGCGCGAACCTCGCGGCCTATGGCGGCTACCTGGCGGAACACCGGGCGGAAGCGGCGGTCTTGGAGCAATCCCTGCACATCATCTACAGTGAATTCTTCCGCAACCCACTGGCCTTTGCCCTGCTTGAACAACTGATCCTGCCGGGCATGATTGAAGCGAAAGCGCGTACCGGCCGGGGCGAGATCCGGGTCTGGTCGGCCGGCTGTGCCACCGGCCAGGAGGCCTGGTCAGTCGCCATGCTGCTGGATGAATTGACCGCCACGGAATGCGCGCCGCCGATTGCCTATCGCATTTTCGCCACCGACCGCTCCGAGCCCGACCTGGCCCAGGCCCGCACCGGCCATTACAGCGCCGAAGCCGTGGGCAACGTCCAAGCCCGACGCCTGCGCACCCATTTTTCCCGGCACGGCGACGCCTTTGTCATCGCCCCCCGCCTGCGGGCCCGGGTCGAGTTTTCCTGCGACGACCTGCTGGATGCGAACTCCGCCAGCCCGGCGGCGAGCATTTACGGCGACTTTGACCTCGTGCTGTGCAGCAATGTGCTCCTTTATTACCGGGCGGAGACACGCCAATTCATCATCGACAAGCTCTGCCGCGCCCTGGCCCCCGGCGGGTACTTGGTCACCGGTGAAACGGAACGCGATATAGTCGCCAAACACCCCGGCCTACGCCTCGTCGCCCCGCCGGCCGCCGTCTTCCAAAAGAAAAAACCGTTTTAATTACGAAACACCTAAAAGACGCGAAAACGAGATCGGAGAGAGCCTCGTTGAATAACCAATATCCAACAAGGAATGTCCAAGGATGAAGGAAAAGACCAGTCAGTTCTGTTAAAAAGCACGCCCCGCATTGACTTGGACATTGGACATTCCTTGTTGGGCATTGGATATTCCTTAACATCATCCGTGGTAAAAAAAGCCAAGGTGCCCCTTATGAAACTAACGAATTTAAAAATCGGCACGCAACTGCGGCTCGGCCTGGGGTTCATCGCCGTGCTGGTGTTGACCCTCGGCGTGCTGGCCTGGGTGCAAGCGGACCTGTTGTGGCAACAGACCAAGGGACTCTACGAACATCCGCTCACCGTCCGCCGCGCCCTCGACCAACTCACCATCGACATCCTGTTTATGCAACGCAATATGAAGGACTTGATGTTGACGGAACCTGAGGCGGAACGGCAACCCCTGATTCAGGGAATTGACACCTATGAGGCCGACGCCTTCCTGCAGTTCAACACCCTGTATGACCGCTATCTCGGCCCCCGGCGCGACCTCGACGCCGCCCGCACCGACTTCATCCAATGGAAATCGATCCGCGAGGAGACGCGCCGCCTGCTGCGCGCCGGCAACGTCGGTACGGCGGCGGCCCGCACCAAGGCCGCCGGCGCCGGCGACGGCCAAGTGGAAAAACTGTGGGGCCATGTCCAGAAAATCAGCACCTTCGCCCAAAACCGGGGAGACCGGTTCTACCGCGATGCCGAGGCGCAAAAAAGCGCTCTCACCCGTCAATTGGCCGTCATCGTCGCCGCGATTCTGTTGCTGGCCCTGGTCATCGCCTGGCTTCTACTGAAAGGGATCCGGACGCCGATCAAGGAGTTGACGGCGGCGGCGGAACAGTTGCGCGGCGGAAAGATGGACACGCGTTGCGGCCCGATGGCCGCCAATGAGCTTGGCGTGCTGTCCGCCGCGTTCAACGCCATGGCCGACGCCATTCAGCAGGAACTGCGGCTTAACGAAAACGCGACCCGACTCGCCGGTATCATGCTCCGGGAGGACGAGGCGCGGGCGTTCTGCCAAGAATTGCTCACCGCCCTGCTCCAGCACACCGGCTCGCAGGTGGGCGCGGTGTATGTCCTGAACGACGCGAGGACCGCGTTCGAGCACTTCGCGTCCATCGGCCTGGACGCCGGCGGGCGCGCCGCCTTTTCCGCCACGGAACAGGAGGGTGAGCTGGGGACGGTCCTGGCCACGCGCCAAATCCAGCACCTCACCGCGATCCCGATGGATACGCGTTTCACCTTTGCCGCCGTCAGCGGGACGTTTATGCCACGGGACATCCTGACCATTCCCGTGCTTTCCGATCACTCGGTGGCCGCGGTAATTTCGCTGGCCAGTGTTCGTGCTTATGACGCGCCGACCCTCCGGCTGGTCAACGAGATCTGGAGCGTGCTGACCGCCCGCGTCAACGGCGTGCTGGCGTTCCGCAAAGTCACTAACTTGGCCCAACGGCTCGACCACCAAAACCACGAACTGGAAGCGCAAAAACGCGAGTTGGCGGTGCAGACGGACGAGCTGACCCATCAAAACACCGAGTTGGAGATGCAGAAACGGCAGCTCGACGAAGCCAACCGGCTAAAGAGCGCCTTCCTCTCGAACATGAGCCACGAGCTGCGCACTCCGCTCAACTCCGTCATCGCCCTGTCGGGCGTCCTGAACCGCCGGCTGGCCAACACCATTCCGGTTGAGGAATACGGCTACCTCGAAATCATTGAGCGCAACGGCAAAAACCTGCTCGCCCTGATCAACGACATCCTTGATCTGTCGCGCATCGAAGCGGGCCGGGAGGAGATCACCTTCAGCCGTTTCTCGGTCCGCGAACTCGCCGACGAGATCGTGGCCATGCTCGACCCCCAGGCGCGGGACAAGAACCTGACGCTCACCAACCGCATCGGCGACGACCTGCCCCCCCTCATCTCCGATTTTGACAAGTGCCGGCACATCCTGCAAAATCTCGTCGGCAACGCGGTCAAATTCACCCCCGCCGGCGCCGTGGAGATCACGGCCCGGCAAGTGGACGATGCCGTCTTCGTGACCGTCCACGACACGGGCATCGGCATCGCCGCTGACCAACTGCCCCATATTTTCGACGAGTTCCGGCAGGCCGACGACAGCACCTCACGCAAATTCGGCGGCACCGGGCTGGGGCTGGCCATCGCCAAGAAATACGCACTGCTGCTCGGCGGCAGCGTCACGGTGACCAGCACGCCCGGCCACGGCTCAACCTTCACCCTCCGGCTGCCGCTGACCCTGACGGACGCCGCCCCAACGGCGGAATCCGACCGGCCGGACGTGGGCCACGCCGCCGGGTCGGCGCCCGTCGCCCCCGGCCAGGGCCAAAACATCCTGCTGGTCGAGGACAATGAACCGGCCATCATTCAGTTGACCGACCTTCTCCACACCGCCGGCTATCACGTCCAGGCCGCGCGCAACGGCAAGGAGGGGCTGGCCCAAATCGCGCAAACCCTGCCCAACGCCATGATCCTCGACCTGATGATGCCAGAAGTGGATGGTTTTGAGGTGCTCAAGGCGATCCGCGGCACGGAACGCACCGGCCAGCTGCCCGTCCTGATCCTGACCGCCAAACACGTCACCAAAGAAGAGTTAAGCTTCCTCAAGGGCAACCACATCCATCAATTGATCCAAAAGGGCGACATCAACAAACAGGAATTGCTGGCCGCCGTGGCCCGGATGGTCGCGCCACCCCCGCCCCCCGACGCAAACCATGGGCAGGCAGAGGCGCGCTGCCCCTACCGTCACTCAACCGCCCAACCCCTCAACCCCTCAACCCCTCAACCCCTCAACCGCCCAACCCCTCAACCCCTCAACCCCTCAACCGCCCAACCGCGCGCCGGCAAACCCGTCATTTTGGTGGTGGAAGACAATCCCGACAACCTGCGCACCGCCAACGCCTTGTTGAGGGACCACTATCAGGTCATTAGCGCGACAGATGGCCAGGCCGGGGTCGAACAGGCGCGGCAACACCAGCCCGATCTCATCCTGACCGACCTTGCCCTCCCCGTCATGGATGGCTTTGCGGAGCTAACGGCGCTGCGCAACGATGAAACCGTGCGCCATATCCCGGTGGTCGCCGTCACCGCCAGTGCCATGAAAGGCAATCGGGAGGAGATCCTGGCCCACGGTTTTGATGCCTATATTTCCAAACCCATTGATCACGACACCCTGATGAAGACCCTGCGAGAATTGCTTGACTAACCACCGACAATTAACCACGAATGCCCCCGATTACACGGGAGGCTCTTGCAAACCTCCGTGTAGCAAAGCGATTGAATATCCAATATCCAACAAGGAATGTCCAAGGATGAAGGAAAAAGCCAGTCAGTTCTGTTAAAAAGCACGTCCCGCATTGACTTGGACATTGGATATTCCTTGTTGATTATTGGACATTCATTATGCACCGTGGGTAACGGTTTCGGGCTTCGTTGCCAAAAAGGACGACCGATGAAAATCTTGGCCATTGACGACAACCCCGACAACCTGACGGCGCTGAAGGCGGTCGTGTCGGATCGCCTGCCCAAAGCCACCCTGCTGACCGCCCTGAACGGCCCGCACGGCCTTGAATTGGCGCAGGCCGAAGACCCGGATGTGATCCTGCTGGACATTGTCATGCCAGGCCTGGACGGCTACGCGGTCTGCCGAAAGCTGAAAGATGATGCGCGCCTGCAAACCATTCCGGTGCTTTTTCTGACCGCCCTCAAGACCGACCGCAACAGTCGCATCAAGGCCTTGGACGCCGGGGCGGAAGGGCTCCTGACCAAGCCCTTCGATGAAATTGAATTGGCCGTTCAGATTCAGGCGATGGCCAAGATCAAGGCCGCCACGCTCATGCAGCGGGATGACAATGCGCGCCTGGCCGGCCTGGTGGCGGAACGCACCCGGTTGCTGCAGCAGAGCGAAACCGCCACGCTCAATCTGCTGGAAGACTTAAAAACGGAAAATGCGGCGCGCAAACAAAGCGAGGAAAACTACCGGACCCTGTTCCAAAAGATGCTGAACGGCTTTGCGCTGCACGAAATCATCTGTACCCCCGATGGCCAACCGAACAACTACCGGTTTCTGGCCGTCAACCCGGCCTTCGAGAAAATGATCGGTCTGAAAGCCGAAGCCATCGTGGGCCGGACGGTTCTGGAGGTATTGCCCGGCACCGAGCGGCGCTGGATCGAAACGTACGGCAAGGTGGCGCTCACGGGAGAACCGGCCTTTTTCGAGGATTACGCCGCTGAACTGAACAAACATTTCGAAGTGATGGCGTTCCGGCCCGCTCCCCGTCGGTTTGCCTGCCTGGTGGCCGATGTCACTGAGCGCAAACGGGCGGAGTCCGAATTGCAGAAAATGCAGAACCTCCAGAGTGTCGGCACCCTGGCGGGCGGGATTGCCCATGACTTCAATAATATTCTGATGGGGGTATTTGGAAATATCTCCCTGGCCAAAGATGAACTCACCAAAGATCACCCCGGCTACCACTCGCTTGAACAAGCGGAAAAATCCATGCATCGGGCCGTGCGGCTGACCAAGCAGTTGCTGACCTTTGCCAAGGGCGGCGATCCGGTCAAGGAGGACGTCAGCCTGGAAAACCTGGTTCAGGAGGTCGCGCGTTTCGACCTGTCCGGCAGCCCGATCAAGCTCGTTTATCAGCAGGCGGCGGAACTGTGGCTGGCGGAAGTGGACAAAGGACAAATCCAACAGGTCATCTCCAACCTCACCATCAATGCCCGTCAGGCCATGCCCGAAGGCGGGTCGCTGTACATCACCCTGGCCAATGCGGACCTTTCGGCCACCGCCGTTCCCGGCCTCCGGCCGGGGAAATACGTCCAGATCACCGTGCGGGATGAGGGAACCGGCATTGACCCGAAGTATTTGGAACGGATCTTTGATCCGTATTTCACCACCAAGCAGACCGGCAGCGGCCTGGGCCTGGCCACCACCTATTCGATCATCAACAAGCACGGTGGCCACATCGGAGTGAAATCGGCACTGGGCCAGGGCACTACCTTTACGCTCTACCTGCCGGCGTCCAGGTTGCTGCGGCAGGCCGAGACCGCGCCCCCAGACGCGGCCGGCCCGGCCTTGGACCGCCCCGCCAAAATCCTGGTGATGGATGACGAAGAGGCGGTCCGCAACATTGTCGAACGCATCTTGAGCCGCAGCGGGTTCTCGGTGGCCACCGCCCCCGGTGGCCAAGAGGCACTGGCGATGTACCGGCAGGCCATGGGGGCCGGCGCGCCCTTTGATGTGGTCATCATGGACTTGACCGTCCCCGGCGGCCTCGGCGGCAAGGACGCGATCAAGGCGTTGCTGGCGATTGATCCGCAAGCCAAGGCCATTGTTTCCAGCGGTTATGCCGATGATCCGGTGATGGCCAATTATGCCGACTACGGCTTCAAAGACATCGCCGTCAAGCCCTACACCCCAAACGAACTGCGGACCGTGCTGGCCCGAGTCCTGAAGTAAAGCATATTAACCACGGATTACACCGATAACACGGATAAGGCAAACCAGGGAATGGTGATCATCCGAGCCCGAAACGTTAGAAGCTCTTGCAAAACTCCGATTACCGGTTAAAGGGTATCCATGAATGTCCAATAGTCAACAAGGAATATCCAATGTCCAAGTCAAGGCGGGGGCGCGCTTTTTACAGAAATGAATGGCTTTTTCCTTCTTCCTTGGACATTCCTCGTTGGATATTGGATATTCTATCCGTGTCATCCGTGGTTAAAATTTTATGAAAAACCCGGTTTTCATCAGCATTAAAGGGGCAACTCCGTGGCGGCTCGGCTTGGCCTTGGTGGCGCTGTGCGCCTGGTCCGCGCTGGCGGTGCCCCCGAAGGTCCGCCCCCTGGAGCGCGTGACACTGCAATTAAAATGGACGCATGCCTTCCAGTTTGCCGGCTACTATGCCGCCCTGGAAAAGGGCTATTACCGGGAAGCCGGTCTCGAAGTCAAGATCGTCGAAGCCACCCCCGGAGTGGACCCGATCCGCAACGTCCTCGCGGGCCAGGCCCAGTTCGGGGTCGGCACCAGCAGTCTGCTGTTGGAACGCCACGCCGGCCAGCCGGTCGTGGCACTGGCGGTAATTTTTCAGCATTCCCCCTACGTCCTGATTGCCCGGCAGGAAACCGCCACCCAAGGCATTCATGACCTCATCGGCAAACGCGTCATGCTGGAACCGCAATCCGACGAACTCCTGGCCTACCTCAAGGCGGAAGGCATCCCCCTCAACCGCATCACCCGCGTCGAGCACAGCTACAATGTACAGGATTTGATTGCCGGCCGGGTGGATGCGATTGCCGGCTACGTGACCAACCAGCCCTACGACCTTGATCGCGCTCATTTTCATTATCAAATCCACACCCCGCGGTCGGCAGGTATTGATTTCTACGGCGACAACCTGTTCACCACCGAGCAAGAACTGCGCGCCCATCCCGCCCGGGTCAAGGCCTTCCGCGCCGCCAGCCTGCGTGGCTGGCAATACGCCATGGGGCACCCGGAAGAAATCGTGGACCTGATCCTCGCCCGCTACTCGCAACGCCACACCCGCGAGTACCATTTGTTCGAGGCCCGGCAAATGCTCCCGCTGTTGCGGCCGGAACTGATCGAGATCGGCTACATGTATCCCGGGCGCTGGCGGCACATCGCCGACACCTACGCCGGCCTCGGCATGATGAAGCCGGGCTTTGACCTCAAAGGCTTTCTCTATGACCCGCGTCCGCCACCACGGGACCCGAGCTGGCTGTATCTCTTTCTGGGGGTCGGGTTCGTGGTCCTCGCCATCATCTCAATCCGCGCGGTTTATGTCTATCGCGTCAACGCACGCTTACGCCAAGAGATGACCGAACGCCGGCGGGCCGAAACCGCGCTGCGGGAAAGCGAAAGTCAAAAAAAGGCGATTCTAAATGGCATTACCACCAATATCGCCCTGGTCGATCAAAACCTGACCATCTTGTGGGCAAACCAAGCGGCCGCCCGCTCGGTCAACCGGCGTCCGGAAGAGTTGGTCGGCCATTCCTGCCATTCGTTCTGGGGCGACCCCGCCAAACCGTGCGCGGAATGCCCGACCCGCCAGGCGTTTCAGACCGGACGCTCGCAACATAAAATCGTCCACACCACCGATGGCCGGATTTGGGACGAAGGCGGCGAGCCGGTTTTCGACCCGGCCGGCAAGGTGGTTGCCGTCGTCGAAATCGCCCAGGACATTACCGAGCGCAAACGGGCCGAGGATGCGCTGCGAAAAAGCCAGGCACAATACAACCACCTGGTCGCCAATATCCCCGTCGGCGTTTACATCATGCGCAGCACGCCGGCGGGGGCATTTGCGTTCGACTACGTCAGTCCCAAGGTGGCCGAAATCTTCAAGGTGAGTGTCGAGAATTTTCTAAGCGACCCACAGGTTGGGTTCAGGCCGATCCACCCCGATGACTTGACGGCGTTGGTAAACTTAAATCACGAACGCTTTCAACACCCACGGCCCTTTGAATGGGAGGGAAAAGCCACCATCGAGGGGACCACCAAGTGGCTGCGCATTGCCTCCTCACCCGAACCGCAACCCAACGGCGAGGTGTTATGGAATGGCGTTGTCGTCGACATTACCGAGCACAAACAAGCCGAGGAGGCGTTACGGCAAGAACAAGAATTTTCAAAATCCCTATTGGATAGCCTCCCGGGAATCTTCTACCTCTATAGCTATCCCGAAGGCCGTTTGGTACTCTGGAACAAGCAGCATGAAACGCTTTTGGGCTATGAGGCCAGGGAGATGAAAGGACGTCTGGCTACAGACTGGCGCGTGCCAGAGTCTAAAAATGCGGTTTTGGAATCCATGCACACGATCATGAAAGCGGGTCACGGTTCAATGGAAGACGTGCTGATGGCAAAAGACGGTCGCCTCATTCCCTTCTTCCTGACCGGCGTCAAGTTTGAGGCACAGGGGCATTCCTACTTAATGGGGATCGGGCTGGACATCACCGCGCGCAAACAGGCTGAGAACGCCTTGCGAGAGAGCGAACAACAACTTCGAAACATGCAGAAACTCCAGAGCATTGGCACTCTGGCGGGCGGAATTGCCCACGATTTCAATAATATCCTGATGGGGGTGTTTGCCAATCTCTCCTTTGCCAAGGATGAACTCGCCAAGGATCATCCCAGCTACCGGTCTCTGGAAGAAGCGGAAAGCTCCATGAGCCGGGCCGTGCGACTGACCAAACAGTTACTGACCTTCGCCAAAGGCGGCGACCCGGTCAAAACAGAGGTCAGTTTGGGAACGCTGATCGAGGAAGTCGCGCGCTTCGACCTTTCCGGCAGCCCGGTCAAGCTCGTCTATCGGCAGGCGGACGACCTGTGGCGGGCGGACGTGGACACGGGGCAGATTCAACAGGTCATCTCCAACCTCACCATCAACGCCCGCCAGGCCATGCCCGAAGGCGGACACCTGTACATCACCTTGGCCAATGCAACCCTTTCGACCACCGCCGTTCCCGGCCTCCGTCCGGGGAACTACCTCAAAGTCACCGTGCGGGATGAGGGCATCGGCATCGACCCGAAGCACCTGGAGCGGATCTTTGACCCGTATTTTACCACCAAGCAAACCGGCAACGGGCTGGGCCTGGCCACCACCTATTCCATCATCAACAAGCATGGCGGCCAGATCAGCGTCGCATCAACGCCTGGCCAGGGCACCACCTTCACGTTCTATCTGCCGGCTTCCGCATCGCCGCCATCGGCGGAACCCGAACCCTCCGCCGCGCCCCCCCCCCCCTGAGTCGTCCCGCCAGAATTCTGGTCATGGATGACGAGACCACGGTCTGTGGGATTGTCGTGCGCATGCTGACCCCCTGCGGGTATACGATTGTCACCGTCCCCGACGGTCAAAAAGCACTGGAGGCCTACCGACAGGCCATGGCGGATGGCACACCGTTTGACGGGGTCATTATGGACCTGACTGTTCCGGGCGGCCTCGGCGGCAAAGACGCGATCACGGAGTTGCTGGCCATGGATCCCCACGTCAAGGCCATTGTCTCCAGCGGCTACGCGGAGGATCCGGTCATGGCCAACTATGCCGACTACGGCTTCAAAGGCGTGGTCGCCAAGCCCTACACCAAAAACGACCTGCGGGAGGTCCTGGCGCGGGTCCTGGCCTGAACCGTAACGCAAGGCATTTTAACCACGAATGACACCGATACCACGGATGACACCGATACCACGGATAAAGCGAACCGGGAGCGGCGCCCCTCCAAGCCCGGAACATCAGTGAATAAAATGCTAATGTGGCAAAGTGATTGCATCGCGCTCTTTGAGCAGCACGGTGTCGATCTGGCGGGCTGCAAGCCAGTTGCCACCGAAGTGAGGTCACGTTTCATCTTGCCTTATCCGTGTCATCCGTGGTTAAACTTCTCCGTTCGCTCCGGATTTCTCCTGTTCAAATTCATGAATAATTCAGGATAAACCGCCAATGATGGACGCGAATCCACCGCGAGAGAACGCGAAAGAAACGGCCTCTCGCAAGTTGTTCGCAGCACAAACGGTATATTGGCACCGTGATAATAAACCCTGACGACCGGCCGCGGCGGGCCGTAGCGATCACCGAAGCACCCGCGGCCCCAAACACCGCACGGAAGGGCGCCGGTGAGCCCGTGCGCCGTGCCACGGGCCGGAATTGGCTCTTTTCGTGGGGGGTGCTGGTGCTCGGTCTCCTGCTGACCACCATTGCCACCAGGCACATGAATGCGAGCGTCGAACAAAGCGCGGAACTGGCCTTTGCCGCGCGGTGCAATGAAATTCAACGGGAGATTTCAACCCGGCTCGACGACCATGCGCGCGTCCTGATGAGCGGGGCGGCGTTATTTGATGCCACTGCGGTGGTCACACGTGAGACTTGGCGCATATTCACCCGATCCCAACGGGTTGACCAACAACTCCCCGGCATCCAGGGAATTGGTTTTTCGCTGCTGATCCCGCGTCCCGAACTGTCCCGGCACCTGCAGGACATGCGTCGGGAAGGATTTCCTGAATACAACGTGCGGCCGGCGGGTATCCGGGATCTCTATTCCTCAATCATCTACCTGGAGCCGTTTTCGGGACGCAACCTGCGGGCCTTTGGCTATGACATGTTCTCGGAACCGGTGCGCCGGGCCGCCATGGAACGGGCGCGGGATACCGACGCGGCGGCAATCTCCGGCAAAGTGCTGCTGGTTCAGGAAACCGATAAGCGCGTCCAAGCCGGCACCCTGATGTATGTCCCGGTTTACCGCCACGGCATGCCCACCGCTTCCGTCACGCAACGCCGGGCCGCCATCTACGGCTGGGTTTACAGTCCCTACCGGATGAACGATTTGCTGAAGGGCATCCTGAACCCCATCGACCCGGATCGCGAATCCGGCCTGCACGTGAAAGTTTTTGATGGCGCGTCACCCGCGCGCCACAGCCTGCTCTACGAGAATGTTCCACTAGAAAACGAGAACCTGTGGCCGGAAAAGTGCTTCACCCGGCAAATGCCGGTTGATTTCAATGGTCATTACTGGACCCTGCACTTCACCCAAACCGGCGGCGGCGTCTTCACGGCGGCTTACGCCAAGGTCTGGTTCACCACGGTCGGCGGTACGCTCATCGCGCTGCTGCTGTTCGCCCTGAGCCGGGTGCTTCTGAACACCCGGACTGAAGCGCGACGGCTGGCGGATGAACTGACCGCTAACCTGCAAAAGAGCGAGGATGCGTTGCGGCAAGCCACCGACCGCCTGTCGCTGGCCGTCAGCGCGGGCGGCGTCGGCATCTGGGACTACGACGTGGTCCATAACCGGCTGGCCTGGGACGACCAGATGTTTCGCCTCTACGGCATCACCTCGGATCAATTCAGCGGCGCGTATGCGGCTTGGCAGGCAGGGGTTCACCCGGAGGACCGCCAGCGCGGCGACGACGCCATCCAGGGGGCGTTGCGGAACGACAAGGCATTTGATATTGAGTTTCGGGTGCTGTGGCCCGACGGCACGATCCGCCACATCCGGGGCCTGGCCGCCGTGCAACGGGATGCCGCCGGCCACCCCCTGCGCATGATCGGCACGAACTGGGACATCACCGCCCAAAAGCAGGCCGAAGAAAACATCAAACAGCAGGCTAGCCTGATCAATTCCCTGCTCGACTCCATCCCCGACCTCATTTTCTTCAAAGATGTCACGGGCGTTTACCTGGGCTGTAATCCGGCGTTTACCGAGTTTGTCGGGCGCTCCCGCGACGCCATCGTCGGCAAGACCGACTACGAGCTTTTCGGACAGGAGATCGCGGAGTCGTTTCGGAAAAACGACCAGCGCATGCTGGACTTGCGTGAGACACGCCACAATGAGGAAATGATCACCTATCCCGACGGACAACAACGGCTGGTCGACACCATCAAGACGCCTTATTGGGGGCCGGAGGGGAAACTGATCGGCATTCTCGGGATCAGCCGCGACGTCACCGAGCGCCAGCAGGCGGAGGTGGCGCTGCGCGAAAGCGAGGCCAACTTCCGCGCCTTCTTTGAAACCATGACCGACATGATCATGGTGGGGACGCCCGAGGGCCGGATACTGTTCACCAACAGCGCCGTCACGCGCACCCTGGGCTACACCGCGGAAGAACTTAAGGGGATGCATCTGCTGGATGTGCATCCGCCGGACCGACGGCGGGAAGCCGAAGACGTCTTCGCCGCCATGTTCCGGGGCGAGCGGGAAAGCTGTCCCCTGCCGTTGACGCGCCGGGACGGCGGCCTGGTACCGGTCGAGACTCGCGTCTGGTTCGGCCAGTGGAACGGCGCAAACTGCCTCTTCGGCCTCTGCAAAAACCTGACCGCGGAGCAGGAGGCCACACAACGTTTCGAACGGCTGTTCCGCAACAACCCGGCGCTGATGGCGCTCTCCACCCTGCCGGACCGGCGGTTTACGGATGTCAACGACGCCTTTCTGGAGACCCTGGGCTATGCCAGGGACGAAGTCCTCGGCCAAACCGCCTTGGACGTCGGCTTGTTCGCCCAGCCGGAACAGCAGGCCGCCATGACGAAAAAACTACTGGCGGACAACTCCTTCGCCAACCTCGAAATGCAAATCCGGCGCAAGGACGGGACGATCCTCGACGGTTTATTCTCGGCCGACGTGATCCGCAACCAGGATCGGCAATACCTCCTGACTGTGATGCTCGACATCACCGCGCGCAAACGCGCCGAAGCGGAGTTGGCCAGATTGTCCGTCATTCAACGCGAGTTGATGCGCCTGGCCACGGAGTTCGTCAACGTGCCGCTGGAACAGCAGGATGCGGCGATTGACCAGTCGTTGACCATCATGGGACAACTGATCCAGGCGGACCGCGCCTACCTCTTCGCGTATGACTTTGACGCCGGGGTCATGTCCAATACCCACGAATGGTGCGGCCCCGGAATCACGCCGGAAATCGGCAATTTGAAGGCGCTGCCCAACGCCCTGCTCCCGGAGTGGGTGACGGCGCATCAGCGCGGCGAGCTCTTGTATATCCCCAGCGTGGCGGCGTTGCCGGCAGACCTCTATTTGCGTCAGGTGCTCGAACCGCAGGGCATTCGCTCGCTCATCACCCTGCCGCTGATGCAGAGCGCAACCTGCCTGGGGTTCGTCGGCTTCGATGCCGTGGGGGAAGAGCGGCGGTGGGGGGAAGAAGAGGTGGCTCTGCTGCGCGTGCTAGCCGAAATCTACGCCCATTTCCAAGCCCGCCGCAAAACGGAACGCGAAACCCGGGAACTTCAGCAACGGTTGGCGCAGGCACGAGACGAGGCGCAAGCCGCGGCCCGCGCCAAAAGCCTCTTTTTGGCCAACATGTCACACGAAATCCGCACTCCCCTCAACGCCATCCTCGGCTACGCTCAGATCATGGAGCATGAGTGCCGGGTCTGCCCGACCAAACATCGCCTGGGCGCGATCACCCGAAGCGGCGAACATCTCCTGGAACTGATCACGGACCTGCTGGAACTGGTGTGCGGCGATTCCCACGCGGTCACGCTCGCGCCGACCACGTTTGATTTATCTCAGGTGCTGGACGATGTCCGCGTCATGTTCGTCCAGCGCCCGGAGGCCGAAAGCCTGACATTGGCGGTGTCCCATGACCCCGACATTCCGCCGTTCATCCGCGCCGACAAAGGAAAGATTCGTCAAATCCTGATGAACCTGGTCGGCAATGCGGTCAAATTCACCCAGCAGGGCGGCGTACGCCTGTCGGCGTCCATCGTGCCCGGTGACGGACCCGACGGCATCACGCTCGCCGTGACGGTGGAAGATACCGGGAGTGGCATCCGGCAGGACGAACTGGGGCACGTCTTCGAACTCTTTTATCTGGGGGAGAATAGCCGGAACACCGGCAAAGGCACGGGATTGGGACTGCCGCTGAGCCAACGTTACGCCCGGGCACTCGGCGGCGACATCACCGTGACCAGTCAACCTGGGGCGGGCAGTTGCTTCCGCTTTACCTTCCAAGCGCAAGTCGTGAACGCCGCCGCCACTCCACCCCGTCAGGAAAGAGCGTCCCGGCTGGCCCCGAACCAGCGCGTACCCCATCTTCTGGTGGCGGACGACGACCCCGCAAGCCGCGACCTGCTGGCCACCATGCTGACGGCGGCCGGTTTCACGGTCGAAACCGTGGCCAGTGCGGGCTTGGCCCTGGACCGGCTGCGCCAGGCTGGCGCGATTGACGGGCTGCTGATCGATAAACAAATGCCGGAAATGAACGGCTACGAGGCCATCGGCCACCTTCGGGAACGTCCCGGCGGGCGCGACCTGGCGGTGCTGGTCGTAACCGCGTCCGGGTTCGCCGATGAACGCGAACACGCGTTGGCTGCCGGTGCAAATGGCTATGTCGCCAAACCCGTGCGCCGGGAAGATTTATTGGAGGAAATCGGTCGCGTCACCGGCGTCCGCTACGCGGAAGAACCGGCACCCGCCACCGGTCACGCCACAACGGAACCCGCCGCGCTCGATGCCGCCGCGCTGGCGCGCCTGCCGTTAGAGCTTTGCCGCCGCCTCGACCACGCCTTACACCGCGGCGACATCCGGCAGTTGCACAGCCTGGTCGAGGGAATTGCGCGCGATCAGGCCGGACTGGCCGCCGGCCTTGGCCGGCTGATCGACAGTTACCAGTATGACCGCCTGCACCGCCTGCTGGAGGCCGCAAAAGGCGCGGGCGATGGTTGAGCAGTTGAGCGGTTGGGCGGGAACACGTAAGGCGTTCAAGATTTTTTCAACTTACCACTTTGTAGCAAAAGGCTTGCAGCCCACCAGATAACTCCTAACTTCTACATTCTATCTTCTATCTTCAAGGACACCCCCATGACTGCCGATGCCGTTCACGCCACCATCATGATTGTCGATGACGAGCCGGACAACCTGAATGTGCTCGGCGAGATGCTGCGCCACCAAGGATGGGAAGTGCGGGCATTCCCGCGCGGTGAGATGGCGCTCGCCGCCGCCGCCGAGGAACCGCCCGACCTGGTGCTGCTCGACATCCGGATGCCCGAGATGGACGGTTACGAGGTCTGCCGCCGCTTCAAGGCGGATGAACGCCTCCGCCCGATTCCGATCATTTTCCTCAGCGCTTTTACGGCGCCGGCCGACAAAGTGCGCGCCTTTGAAACCGGGGGCGTGGATTATGTGACCAAACCGTTCGCCGAAGCCGAGGTGCTGGCGCGAACCCACACCCATCTCCGGCTGCGCCGGCATCAACTCCATCTGGAAGAGCTGGTCCGTGAACGCGTCAAGGAACTCACCGAAGCGCACCGGCGCCTGCGGATTTGGGATGACGCCAAAAACCAGTGGCTCAACATGCTGTCCCACGAAATGCGCACCCCGCTCACCGGCGTTTTCAGCGTCGCGGAACTCTTGTTCATGGACTTGCCGGCTGCGCCCGACCATCACGAGTTGCGCGAGCTTTATGAGCTTTCCCGAACGCGGATCGAAAAACTGATGAACGACGCCCTGACCCTCGCCGAAATTGATGTTGCAGCGGAGTCTTTTGTCTTGCAGCCACTGTGCGTGGCGCCCATCCTCCACGACGCGCTGGACGTACTCGCCCGGCAAGTCAGCGACAGCAAGGTCGCGGCGGACAACGCCCTGCTCGCCCTGGCGGACGTGACCGTCCTGGGAGAGCCAGAACTGCTGGGCCGGGCTTTTGGCGACCTGCTGCGAACGGCCATGTGCTGCGTTGACACGGGTGAAAATATCACCTTGGAAACGCACCTTTCCGCCGGACAGGCGACCGTGACCCTGGTCACCGATGGGGAATCCCTCGCCCCCGCCGCCCTCGAAACCTTTTTTGAAGTGGGCGGCCAGCGCACCCTGCTCAAAGGCGGCGGTGATTTCGGACTGGGCGCCGCCCTCGCCAGCCGCATCATCCGGCTGTTCAATGGCAGCGTGTCGGTGCGCAACGGTCTGGAACGGGGCCTGGTCATGGAGCTCTCACTCCCCACGGAACCCCGCGTCCCCCTCTTGACAGAGGAACACGTCCCATGAATTCAACCGCGCCCAAGCCCGCATCGCCAGGCTCCATCCTCGTCATCGATGACGAACCCGAAAACCTGAACGTCCTGGACGCCTTGCTCTCCCAGGCCGGCTATCGCGTGGCCCTTTTTCCACGCGGTGAGCTGGCGCTGGCTGCCGCGCAAGAGGATCCCCCCGACCTGGTGCTGCTCGACATCCGCATGCCGGGCCTGGACGGCTACGAACTCTGCCGTCGCTTCAAGGCGGACGAGCGGCTCCGCCTCATTCCCATCCTCTTCATCAGCGCCCTCACGGCCGCGGACGACATCGCCGCGGGATTTGCCTGCGGCGGAGTGGACTACCTGACCAAGCCGTTCCGCGAACCGGAGCTACTGGCCCGGGTGCGTACCCATCTCGCCCTGCAACGGGCGTATGCCAAACTGGCGGAGAAGCATGCGCGCTTGCAGCTCCTGGAACACCATCGCGATCTGCTCACGCACATGCTGGTGCATGACATGCGCAGCCCGTTGCAAGTGATCCAGGGACACCTTGAGATGATTGAGGATGGCGGGGCCGCCACCCTGCCGGCCGACGACCGTGACAGTCTGCGCGCGGCCATCCACGGCACGCGACTGCTCAGTGGAATGGTCTCCACGGTGATTGACCTCAGCCGGTTGGAAAGCGACGCGATCCCCCTGCATCACGTGGCCGTTTCGGTTGACGAGATTTTTCGTGCTGCCCGCACCCAGGCGCTCAATCCGGCGAGCCCCCGGCCGATCACCGAACACCTTGCCGACCCCTGTCCGCTCCTTTTGTGCGACGCCGAGGTGAGCGCCCGCATTGTCGCCAATCTCCTCGCCAATGCACTCAAGTATTCGCCCCACGGCCGTGAGATCGCCTTCGGTGCCGATCCCGATCCCGGTGGGGTCCGAATCTGGGTCCGGGACCGGGGGCCGGGCATCCCCGCTCATTATCACCGGCACATTTTCGAGAAGTTCGGCGTGATCGACCAGCCCCCTGGCAAACGCCCGCCGTCGACCGGCCTGGGACTGGCCTTCTGCAAATTGGCGGTGGAAGCCCAAGGCGGAACCATTGGGGTCGAGAGCGAGCCTGGACAAGGCAGCATTTTCTGGTTCACCCTCCCCGCCGCCCCATCAGCAACCGAGCCGACCGCGCCTATCACGAAACCGTAATCGGACGGGGAAGAATCCCAAGCCAACAGATTCATCGTCGCGCCTCATCATCAGGCGCCGGGCCAGGCGGGACAGGCGGCGTCGGGATTGCGCCAGCCCAGGGGAAACTCGCGACACTGGCGCGGCTTGACCGCCTGGATGCGGCAGCGTTGGTCCGCCTCCAAAAAAATGCAGGCCGAACCGCCCGGCGCTTCGATCAGGGACAAGCCACGGCGGTCGGCGGTCAGCAGGGTATAGCGCTCCAGAAAGACCGGCACCGGCAGCCCCAGAAAACCGGCAATAGCGTCCGCCTCGGCAGCATCAATCCGCACATACCCCGGCCAGCGGCAACAAGCGCCGCACCGCTGGCAGACAAAGGCGCGGGTGGGTTGAGGGGCGACAGGTTTCATAATGTGCGGCAAGATAGTGCCGAATGGTGAATAAGGTACTACACTTTTCCCGGCCTGCGCCCCAAAAAACGCGCCGCGTTGCGGACAACCGAACGCGTGAGGCTCTTGCAACGCCCCGTTTCACCGGCGGGATGTTCAGGTTCGGCGAACAAAACCCCCTCCAAGATGGCAATCATAACCATGAACCTGTTTGAACTGTTTGGGGACAGGCTCTAATCTTTGGTTTGTGGGTGGTGAACGGGAGGGCAAAGGGGCTTTACAGTTGATGCTGCCGCCCGTCAGTTAGCGACACGGCGCGGCAGCCAAGCCACTCCGTTTGATTCGGAACCTCCGGATATTTTCCATCCGGACACCTAATTGCGCTGGGTAAAAATCACGCCTCAGGGCAAAAAGAATCCACTAGTAAAACGCGGTTTCGCTAAAGGCTCATATAGTATGCGCATGCCCAAAAAAACCGCGTTTTTGAATACGGTTTCCCCCGTTGACCTGTTGCGCCGGCTGGTGGCCACCGACAGCCGGTCACCGGGCGCGCTGGCGACGCCGATGGCGCCGGACACCATTACCGAGGAAACCCTCTGCGCGCTGATCGAGGAATGGCTCGGGGAACTCGGCTTTGTCTGCGAACGGCAATACCCGGCGCCGCGCCGGCCCCAGTTGCTGGCCCGGCGCTGTCCGCATCCCGGCCGCCCCACCCTCGCCTTTTCCGCCCATTTCGACACCGTGGGGACCGCGGGCATGACCGTGCCGCCCTTTGCCGGCGAACTCCGCGACGGCCGCCTGTACGGCCGCGGCGCCTGCGACACCAAGGGTTCCCACGCCGCCATGCTGCTCGCCCTCGCCCGCCTCTGCCACGACCCGTTGTCGCCCAACCTGATGTTCATCGGCACCTGCGCGGAGGAAAGTGGCATTGAAGGCGCGCCCCGGCTCCGCCTCGGGGACACGCCGCCGGACGCGGTTATCATTGGCGAACCCACCGGCAACCGGCTAGTGACCGGACACAAAAGCCATCTCTGGCTGGAACTGGCCGTCCATGGCCGCGCCGCCCATGGCTCGACCCCGGAGGCCGGGGACAATGCCATTTACCGCATGGCCGAGGTCATCCAGTCGCTCCGGCGTCTGGCGGAAACCGAGATGGGGCGGGAATCCTGCGCCGGTTTCACGCCACAAACCCTCGCGGTCACCGTGGTCGCGGGCGGAAACAAGGTCAATATCATCCCCGACCAGTGCCGCATCCAGGCGGATGTCCGCCTGTTCCCCGGCACGAATGTCGCCGCCTTTGTCCGCGAGCTGACCGCGCGAATCAAGGCGGAAACGGGGCAGACCCTGGACGTGCTGTCCCAACACGGGGCCAATGGCTTCGGCGCCATCCCCAACAGTCCGCTTCGGCGCGCCATGGCCGCCGCGCTGGCCGCGGCCAGCCGGGACGCAACGGAAACCACCGTCAACTACTGCACGGACGCCGGCGCTTTCGCCGGGTTCGGCATTGATACGGTGATCTTCGGCCCCGGCGACATCCGCCAGGCCCATGGCCCAACCGAATTTCTCGAATTGGCGGAATTGGAAGCCGCCATTCCCCTGCTAACCGCCACCGCCCGCGCCTTTGCCGTTGCCCGCTGATTGCCCCCCTTTGGGCAAGCAGCCGCTTGCCCCTACGATAGGTTACATGCGCACCATTCTTCATCTGGATATGGATGCCTTTTTCGCCGCCGTGGAGGTCCTCGACCGGCCGGAACTGCGCGGCCGGCCGCTGATCGTCGGCGCGGCCCCGGACCAGCGCGGCGTGGTCGCCACCTGCTCCTATGAGGCGCGCCGGTTCGGCATTCATTCCGCCATGCCTTCCCGGACCGCGTTCAAGCTCTGTCCGCAGGCCGTGTTCGTGGCACCGCGCCACGACCGTTATGCCGAGATCTCACGGCAGGTGATGATCCTTTTGGAAACCTTCAGCCCGGAGATCGAACCGGTCTCCATCGACGAGGCGTTTTTGGACATCACCGGCGGGCTGCACCGCTGGCCGGATGCCCGCACCCTGGCCATCGAACTCAAGCAACGCATCCGAACCGGCACCGGACTCACCGCCTCGGTGGGCATCGCCCCCAATAAGTTTTTGGCCAAACTGGCCAGCGATCTGGAGAAACCCGACGGCCTGACGATGACCCCGTTCGATCCGGACGGCATCGCGGCCTTCCTGCTGCCCCTGCCCGTGGAACGACTGTGGGGCGTGGGCAAGGTCACCGCCGCCACCCTGCACGACGCGGGGCTGACGGTTGTCGGCGACATCCAGGCCCGAAACATGGTGGAACTGGAACGCCTCCTCGGTCCCGCGCTCGCCGCGCATGTCCACGCCCTAGCCCATGGCCGGGACGAGCGGCCGGTAAACGCCACGCCCGCGCCGGAGAAAAGCATTTCCGGCGAAACCACCTTTGATACCGATTGCGCCGATCCGCTCCGCATCCGCCAGGTTCTGCTGGAAACCGCCGAAGAGGTCGCCCGCCGCTTGCGCGCCACCGGCCGGCTGGCCGGTACCGTGCACATCAAAGTGCGCTTTGGCGATTTCACCACCCTCACCCGGCAGGCGCCACTGACTCCGCCCACGGCCGCCGACGCCGCCCTGATCCACGCTACCCTCGACTTGCTGACGCGCCAGCACATCACCCGTCCCCTGCGCCTGGTCGGCATGGGCGTCAGCGGACTCCGAAACCCCGGTGATGCCGCCCCTCCCCTGCCACCGTCTCAACCGCTGCTCTTCCCGGAACTCGCGCCGCCGCCCCCCGCGAACTCCGCAAACGCCGCCACGCCTGAGACCCCCCGGCTGGACCAGGCCGTGGACCAGCTCCGCGCCCGCTATGGCACCGCCATCCTGCGCCGGGGCCAATGGAAAAAACCGGACGCCAAATAATTGCCTCTGATCGGCGGCGGCGCTATAGTCGCCCAGTCGTGGTGGCGTGATGAGGTTGTGGAACTCACGGGACCAATCAACAACCAACCTGTGGTCAACGACACAATGGAAAAATGATGAAAACAACGCGGCCGATCATGATGGGGATGATGACGGGGGTCTTACTCGTCGCCGGGTGCGACCGGCGGGGCGGCAACGCTCCAGACGCCATCACGCCCGCCCCCGTGCCGGTCACCGTGGCGGCCGTGCGGACGGCGTCGTGGCCGCCGGCGGCGGCTTATGCGGGCACGGTGGAGTCGCGGCAGTCCGTCCAGGTCTCGACCCGGACGATGGCCCGGATTGTGCGGGTGGCGGTGACGGAAGGGCAGGCGGTCCAGCCCGGCGACCTGTTGGTGGAACTGGATGACACCGACGCCCGCAGCGCCCTCAGTCAGGCCGAGGCCGCCTTGGCCAGCGCCACGGTGGCGCGGGACAATGCCGCCTTGGATCTGGGCCGCTACACCCGGCTGGTCGCCGAACGGGCGGCCACGCCCCGGCAACTGGAAACTGTCCAAGCGGCCCTGGCAGCGGCCACGGCCCGCGTCCATGAGGCCGAGGCGAGCGTCGCCCAAGCCCGCAACCAACTCGGCTATGCCCGCCTGACGGCCACCACCACCGGGGTGGTCGCCCGCAAGTGGCTGGATGCCGGCAACCTGGCGGCCCCCGGCACGCCCATCCTGACCTTGGAAAATCCAGCTTTGGTGGAAGGGGTCGTGCCGGTGCCGGAAGGTATCGGGCAACGTTTGGCCGCCGGCCAGCCGGCGGCGGTTGAACTCACCCCCGGCAGTCGTGCGTTGAATGCCGTCATTCGCGTCGTGGTGGCGACCACCGATCCCGCCACGCGCACAGTCACAGTGCGCGTGGCCTTTCCCGAACTTCCGGCCGGCGTGCTGCCCGGCCAGTTTATCCAAGTACGCTTTCCGACCCTGGCCGCGCCGGTGCTGGCCATGCCCGCCGCCGCCGTCATCCGCCAGGGACAGATGACCGGCGCCTTTGTCGTCAGCGACAACCGTGCCGTCCTGACCTGGCTCCAGCTCGGGCGCGAACGTGACGGCCAGGTCGAGGTGCTGGCCGGCCTGCACCCCGGTGACACCGTGGTCGCCCCCGTCCCCCCGGGCCTGACCGACGGCCTGCCGGTGACGATTCGCAAGATGACACCTTGAGTAAACAATTAACCCCAACAAGCACCGCCTGAAGGCGGAACTCCAAACGTGGACGGACCAGATTGATGACCGGGACGGGTGTTTGTTGTACCGGCTTCAGCCGGCCACACCCCGCCGAAAAGGCAACAGCCCCGACTAAAGTCGGTACAACAAACCCGATCAACTCCCAAGTCACGAACGGCAAGAATGAAACACCCTGACACACCCCAGGAAACGGCGCCCCCCGCTCCCGGCCGGCTCGGCCTGGCGGGCGACATCGCCCGCTATTTCCTGAACAACCAACTGACCCCGCTGCTGGTCGTGGCGGCACTGCTGCTGGGCGTCTTTGCCGTCCTCCTGACCCCGCGCGAGGAGGACCCCCAGATCAAGGTGCCGATGGTGGACATCCTCGTCCCCCTGCCGGGCGCCACCCCGCGCGAAGTCGAACAACGCATCTGCACACCGCTGGAAAAACTGCTATGGGAAATCCCCGGCGTCGAGTACGTCTATTCCACCGCCGCCCCCGACATGGGCATGGTCATTGTCCGTTTCAAGGTCGGCTGGAACGAGGACACCGCGCTGGTCCGCATCTACGACAAGATCAACGGTCACTTTGCCGAAAAGCCGGAAGGCTCCGGTACGCCCCTGGTCAAGCTGCATTCCATTGACGATGTGCCGGTACTGGCGGTAACGTTGTGGGGGCCGGGCCGGGACGCCGCCGCGCTGACCCGGCTCGCCCAGGAGGTGGAAATCAATCTGCGCCAGGTCCCCGACGTCGCCGCCGTGGAACTGCTCGGCGCCCAACCGCGCCAGATCCAAGTGCTGCCGGACCCGGTCCGGCTGGCCGCCCATCAAGCGGACCCGCTGGCCGTGGTACGCGCGTTGCAGGCGTTCAGTGCCCGGCTGCCAGCCGGCACGCTGCTGGAAAAACAGCGCGAGATCCGGCTCGATGCCGGTTCCTGGCTGGCCGGCCGTGATGACGTGGCCGCCGTCCTGGTCGGCGTCCACGACGGCCGGCCGGTGCGGCTCGGCGACGTGGCCGCGGTCGTCGACGGCCCCGCCCTGCCGGACCAGTACGTGCTCTTCGGCACCGGCGCCGCCAGCCGCGCCGCCGTGCCGGGGCAGTTTCCCGCCGTGACCCTGACCGTGGGCAAGCGCCCGGGGGTCAACGCCACCGCGCTTAACCACCTGCTGCACGAACGCCTGCGGCAGTTGCACGGCACCCTGCTGCCCGCCGATGTGCGGCTGACCGTGGTCCGCGACTACGGCGAGACCGCCGGCGAAAAGGCGTCGGAACTGATTTCGCACCTGCTCCTCGCCACCATCTCGGTAACGGCGCTGATCGCGATCATGCTGGGGTTGCGGGCCTCCTTGGTGGTCGGCATCGCCGTGCCGGTCACCCTGGCGCTCACCCTGCTGGTCTATTACCTCTGCGGCTACACCCTCAACCGGGTAACCCTGTTCGCGCTAATTTTCTCCATCGGCATCCTGGTCGACGACGCCATCGTGGTGGTGGAGAATGTCTACCGGCATTTCAAACAGCACGGCGGCGGCGATGCCCAGACCCGCGCGGTGGCCGCCACCGACGAGGTGGGCAACCCGACCATTCTCGCCACCATCACGGTGATCGCGGCGATCCTGCCGATGGCCTTTGTCGGCGGCCTGATGGGCCCGTACATGCGGCCGATCCCGGTCGGCGCCTCGGCCGCCATGCTGATCTCCCTGGCCGTGGCGTTCATGGTCACCCCGTGGGCCGCCGTGCGCCTGCTGCGCCGCCCCGCCGCGGACTCCGCACCGGCGGGGGCAAAAGAAGACGGTGCCGGCTTGGCCAATCTGTACCGCCGGGTCATGGGGCCGCTGGTGCGCCGGCCGGTGTGGGGCGTGACCTTCCTGGCCGCGCTGGCGGTGGCGCTGCTCCTGTCGTTGACCCTGGTGCCGCTGAAATGGGTGCGCATGAAGATGCTGCCCTTCGACAACAAGAGCGAGTTTCAGGTCATGGTCGATATGCCCGCCGGCACTCCCCTGGAGGAGACCCTGCGCGCCACCCAGGCCCTGGCCCGCCGCGTGGCCACCCTGCCGGAGGTGACCCATTACCAGATCTATGCCGGCAATTCCGCCCCGGTCACCTTCAACGGCCTGGTGCGCCATTATTATCTCCGGCGCCAGGCCAACCAGGCGGACATCCAGGTGAACCTGCTGCCCAAGGGTGAGCGCCGGCGCCAGAGCCATGACCTGGCCAAGGAGGCCCGGACCCTGCTGGAACCACTGGCCCGCGAGCTGGGCGTGGCCCTCAAAGTGGTCGAGATCCCACCCGGTCCGCCGGTGCTCAGCACCCTGGTGGCGGAGGTCTACGGCCCCGAACTCGACGGCCAGCTCAAGACCGGCCATGACGTGCTCAACCTGTTCCGGCGCACCGCTGGCGTGGTGGATGCCGACATTTTCGCCACGGCACCCCAGGAACAGATCGATCTCGCCGTGGATCCCGAACGCGCCGCCACCGCCGGGCTGAGCACGGCCGAGATCGCCGCCACCCTGGCCGTCGCCGCCGGCGGCCAGCCCGCGGTGTTTGCCCATCTCCCGGACGAGCGCGACCGGGTGCCGGTGATGGTGCGCCTGCCCCGCGCCTCCCGCCAGGAACTCGACGCGTTGCTGGCCCTGTGCGTGACCAACCGCGAAGGACGCCAAGTGCCTCTTGCCGCTGTGGTCACCGTCCATCGTGGCGCCGCACCCCAGGCGATCTACCATAAGAACCTGCGCCGCGTGGTCTATGTGGTCGGCGATGTCGCCGGACGCGAGGAAAGCCCCGTTTATGCCATTCTCAAGCTCAACCAGGGGCTGGCCGAGTTGCCGCGCCCCGACGGCGGCAAGGGCGTGGACGTGTGGTACGTCGGCACGCCGCCCGCCACCGCCGCCACCCAGGTCAAGTGGGACGGCGAATGGCAGGTCACCTACGAAGTGTTCCGCGACATGGGCATCGCCTTCGCCATCGTCCTGGTGCTGATCTATGTGCTGGTGGTCGGCTGGTTCCGCAGCTACCTGACGCCCCTGGCCATCATGGCCCCGATTCCGCTGTCGCTAGTCGGCATCCTGCCGGCGCACGCCCTGACCGGCATGTTCTTCACCGCCACCTCCATGATCGGCTTCATCGCCCTAGCCGGCATTGTCGTGCGCAACTCCATCCTGCTGATTGACTTCGCCGAACTCAAGATGGCCCAGGGCATGCCGATGACCGAGGCGGTGATCGAGGGCGGCGCCGAACGCTTCCGCCCCATGCTGCTGACCGCCATGGCGGTGGTCGTGGGCGCCGGCGTGATCCTCTTCGATCCGATCTTCCAGGGACTGGCCCTGGCCCTGATCTCCGGCGAGCTCGCCTCCACCTTCCTCGCCCGCGGCGCCGTCCCCGTCCTCTACGCACTGCTCCACCGCCGCGCCAGCAAGCGTCGGGAAGCGTGAATCACCGCCGTTGACCGGCTCCGTATAATGCCGAATCACCCGGACGGCCTGCGGAGTGCGCACCACACGGTTGCCGATGGGTTGCGCACACGGACCTACACGGACCTACACGGACCTACACGGACCTACACGGACCCGCACGGACCTACACGGACGCACACGGACCCGCACGGACACCGTGGATTACCCTGGTTTTGGCGCCACTACCGCGTCCGTGTAAGTCCGTGCCGGTCCGTGTGCGTCCGTGCAACGCCACCGGACCGCTCCCTGCCCTCCGCCGTCTTGGCGGTCAATGCGGCGCTGTCGCTGCTCAATCTGGCCTGCCGGCTCGGGAGTAAACCAGGGAGACGACACCTGCGGAAGAGTGGCTGCCCGGCCTGGATTCGAACCAAGACAAACTGGACCAAAACCAGTTGTGCTACCATTACACCACCGGGCAAGTGGCGGGAAACCGCCCGACGACCAGGCGCCGGACAGGACGGAACTATAATCGTCTTCGCGCCCACGGCAAGGCAGGCAAACCGGATACCGGCCGTTATAGTATTGACTTTTGGTTTTCCGGAGCCGAACAGGGTCGGCTTCCGGGCTGCAGCAAAAACGAAGGACCGCAGGTCATGAAGACTCACAAACTGGCGATCATCCCCGGTGACGGAACCGGCCCGGAAGTCATGGCGGAAGGCCTCAAGGTGCTCAAGGCCGCGGCCAATAAATTCGGCTTCAAATTGGATCTCCACAGCTACGATTTCGGCGGCGATCGCTACCTGCGCACCGGCGAGGTGCTGCCGGCCTCCGCGGTGGACGAGATGCGCAAGTTCCAAGCCATCTACCTCGGCGCCATCGGCCATCCTGGCGTCAAGCCGGGCATCCTGGAAAAGGGCATCCTGTTGCGCATGCGCTTCGAGCTGGACCAATACATCAACCTGCGCCCGGTCAAGCTGCTGCCCAATGTGGAAACCCCGTTGGCCAACAAAAAACCCGCGGACATCGATTATGTGGTGGTGCGCGAAAATTCGGGCGGCGCCTACACCGGCCACGGCGGCATCACCATGAAGGGCACCCCGTACGAGGTGGCGACCCAGGAAATGGTCTATTCCCGCCACCAGGTTGAGCGCTGCCTGCGCTATTCGTTCGAACTGGCGCGCCGCCGCCACAGCAAGGACAACCCGTGGCGCGGCCTCAAGGCCGATGAAAAGGCCGCCGGCAAAACCGCCCAGGTCACCCTGTGCGGCAAAACCAACGTGCTGACCTTCGTCTTTGACCTGTGGGAGCGCGCCTTCTATGAAGTGGCCAAGGACTTCCCGGAGGTCAAAACCGATTATTGTCACGTCGACGCCACTACCATGTGGATGATCAAGAACCCCGAATGGTTCGACGTCATTGTCACCGAGAACATGTTCGGCGACATCATCACCGACCTGGGCGCCATGACCCAGGGCGGCATGGGCGTGGCCGCCGGCGGCAACATCAACCCGCAGGGGGTGAGCATGTTTGAGCCGATCGGCGGCTCGGCTCCCAAGTATACCGGCATGGGCGTCATCAACCCCATCGCCACCATCCTGGCCGGCGGTCTGCTGCTGGACGAATTGGGTGAAGCCAAAGCCGCCGCGGCGGTCGAGGCGGCGGTCACCGCCACCACGCCCAAAATGAAATCCCAGGCGGCGGGCCGCATGGGCTTCAGCACCGCCGAGATCGGCGACCTGGTCGCCAGCGCCATCTGAGAACCGGAAATGAGGCTGAAGCGTTTTAGGCTGTAGGCTGAAGGTTTCAGACAACAGCCTAAAACGTGAAGCCGCCAAAACAACGTTCGTGCATCATTAAGGCCAACCGCTTGCAGGCTACAGCCTACAGTCTAACAGCCTACAGCCTAAACAGCTAAAATAAGGGCCAGCCAGCCATGAGCCGTCATTATTCCGTCGCCATTGCGGGCGCCACCGGCGCCGTCGGGGTCGAAATGCTCGAGACCCTGGAAAAGCGCAACTTCCCGGTCAAGAGCCTGCGCCTGCTGGCCTCGGCCCGGTCGGTCGGCAAAACCATGACCTTCCGGGGCGAGAAGCTGCCCGTCGAGGAACTCACCCCGGACTCGCTCAAGGGCATCGACATCGCCCTGTTCAGCGCCGGCGCCGCGCGGTCAAAGGAATACCGCGAGATCTGCGTCAAGGCCGGCGCGGTGATGATCGACAACTCCAGCGCTTTCCGCATGGACGCCGACGTGCCGCTGGTCGTGCCCGAAGTGAATCCGGAAGATGTGAAATGGCATACGGGCGTCATCGCCAACCCGAACTGCTGCACCGCGATCCTGCTGGTGGCGATCAACCCGCTGCACCGGGCGAACCCGATCAAGCGTATCGTGGTCGACACTTATCAGGCCGCCTCCGGCGCCGGTGCCAAGGCCATGGCTGAGCTCGAGGAGCAGACCGCCGAAGTGCTCAAGGGCAACCGGAACTTGAAGATTGAAGCCCTGCCGCAGCGCATCGCCTTCAACCTCTTCCCGCAGGTGGACCAGTTCCTGGAAAACGGCTACACCAAGGAAGAAATGAAGTTCATCAACGAGTCGCGCAAGATCATGCATCACCCGACCCTGCTGGTGAGCGCCACCTGCGTCCGCGTCCCGGTGCTGCGCGCCCACAGTGAGGCGGTACACTTGGAATTTGAGCGGCCCATGACCCCGGCCGAAGCCCGGGCCATTCTCGCCCAAGCCCCTGGCATCCAGGTGGTGGACGAGCCGGCCAACAAGCGTTACCCGATGCCGATCGATGCCTCCGGCATGTACGACTGCCTGGTCGGCCGCATCCGCCAGGACCTGTCGTTCCCCGGCAACCGCGGCCTGGCCCTGTTCGTTTCCGGCGACCAGCTCCTCAAAGGCGCCGCCCTCAACGCCGTCCAGATCGCCGAACTGTTGTAAGTGTGTCGGTTGGGAACCCCCTTTTGAGGAAAGGCGGTTCCCAAACCCTCCGTCAAACCTTTTTGTTCCATAACGCGG